>JAFDVP010000007.1:337189-674379 GCA_018268895.1 Acidobacteriota bacterium
TTGAAGAAGGCGGTGCCGTAGATGCGCTGCAACTGCTGGTTCTTCTCGTCGCCAAGCCAATAGGCTCCGGCGATGCTGGTGACCTTGAACGCCTTGACGCGGCCGGTCGAAGGCACGTGCGGGCCGCGGCAGAAGTCGGTGAAGTTGCCGTTGCGATAGAGCGAGATCTCGTCGCCGGGTTTGGTGAAGCGTTCGATGAAGTGGACCTTCATGAACTCGCCGTTGGCAGAGTAGTCGGTGAGTCCCTTCTCGCGTGTCTCTTCTTCGCGGACGAACTTTTCGTCGCGCGCGACGACCTCGGCCATACGGGCCTCGATGGCGGCGAGGTCGGCCTCGGTGAAGGGCGTCTCGCGGTAGACGTCGTAGAAGAAGCCCTGCTCGGTGGCGGGGCCGTGGCCGAGCTTGGTCTCGGGGAAGAGCTCGAGGATGGCCGTCGCCATGACGTGCGCGGCGGAGTGGCGCACGACCTTGAGCGCCGCCTCGTCGTTCTCCTTGAGCAGCTCGAGCGCGACGTCTTCGGTGAGCGGCGCGGCGAGGTCGACGAGGCGCTCGCCGGTCTCAGCGGACGAGGAGTACATGCCGGCCTCGGTCTGGGTCTCGGCCTGGGTCTCGTTGGAGCCCACCTCAGGCGATGGGGCACCCGGAGTCAATGGCCGGATGCGGGCGACCACGACGGCGGCGGCCAGCCGGGGGGAGATGCTCATCGCAATGTCATGCGGGGTGCTTTCGCGCGCAACCTCGCGGACGGAACCATCGGGAAGCTCAACTTTGATCTTCTGTTCACTCATAGGACGTATCTCTCAAGCATATTTGCTTTAGGGCGCTTGCACCAACTTCTCCTCTCCAAGGCGCATCTATCTTTGCAGGCCGTATTCGATGAGCAGCGGCGTTCGACGAGATTCCGGCACGTCAACCGTTTTGCACCTAGTTGCAGCACTCATGGAGATGACCCATGCAGGCCCTTTGTTCGCCGACTGAAATCGCCCCCGATGTTAAATGCCCCGTCTGCAAAAAGGGCTTCCGCCTCTTCTGGGAACGCACGGACAGGCACGACCAGCTTGCGGCGTTGCCCGAGATACTCAAGGCGCTTCGCGAGCATCACCTGGAGGATGCTGCGCCGCATCATCCAGAGACGCCGTTCAACGTTCCGAGCTGGCCAGGTCTTCCGCAGTTCTCTGGTGCCGCGCTACTTGGCGGAGCGTACTAACGACGCTGCATCTGTAGTGGTATGTGTGCGATGCAGAATTGAGGGTCCCACATCTGGCGAAGAGACTGGCAGATAGGGCGCACCGGTTTTGTGGCATATGTTGGCTTCTCCCAGGCATCCTGCGAAACATGCAGGTCTCTTCGACAAGCTCCTGGCAAAGAGATAAAGCCGCCTCGTAAAGAGGCGGCTTTTCAAAAGCGCGACGTTTAGTGCGTCAGCTCAGCGTCTCCATCATCTTGTTGATGGTGCGGTTGAGGTCCTTGTCCATCCTGCGCTGTTCGTCGATCTTGCCGATCGAGTGCATGACGGTGGTGTGGTGCTTGCCGCCGAACTGGCGTCCGATCTCCGGCAGCGAGGCCTCGGTGAGCTGCTTGGCGAGATACATGGCGATCTGGCGCGGCACGACGATCTGGCGGGAGTTGTTCTTCTGCTTCAGCTCGGCGACCCTCATGCCGAAGTTCTCGGCGACGGTGCGCTGGATGGTCTCGATGGTGATCTTGCGCACCTGCGTGTCGATGAACTGCTTCAGGCACTGCTGCGCGACGGCGAGCGTGATCTCGACGCCGTGCATCGAGCTCCACGCGATGACGCGGACGAGCGCGCCCTCGAGCTCGCGCACGTTGGTGCGCACGTTCGATGCGATGAAGAGGGCGACGTCGGTGGGCAGCTGCGTCTGCTCGGACTCGGCCTTCTTCTGCAGGATGGCGACCTTGGTCTCGAGGTCCGGCGGCTGGATGTCGGCGATCAGTCCCCACTCGAAGCGCGAGCGCAACCGGTCATCGAGGTCGGCCAGCTCTTTGGGAGGGCGGTCCGATGCGATGACGATCTGCTTCATCGACTCGTGCAGCGCGTTGAAGGTGTGGAAGAACTCCTCCTGCGTGCGCTCCTTGCCGGAGATGAACTGGATGTCGTCGATGAGCAGCACGTCGACGTTGCGGAACTTGTCGCGGAAGCTCGTCATCTTCTGGTAGCGGACGCAGTCGATCATCTCGTTGGTGAATTTTTCACCCGAGACATAGCAGATGGCCGAGTGCGGCTGACGGCGCTTTACCTCGTGACCGATGGCGTGCATCAGGTGGGTTTTGCCCATGCCGACGCCGCCGTAGAGGAAGAGCGGGTTGTAGGCCTTCGACGGGCGCTCGGCGACGGCCTGCGCGGCGGCGGTGGCGAACTGGTTGCCCGAGCCGACGACGAAGGAGTCGAACTGATACTTGGAGTTGAGCTGCGCGGCGGTGTTCCAGTCGAAACGCGACTGCTCCGGTCCGGGAGCGGCGGGTGCGCCTTGCGTGAGCGTGCCGTTGGCGCGCGCCTGCCGGGGAGCGTTCTGGCTATGGCTGGGCAGCGGGGCGAACCCGCCGTCCTCGCGCACCTTGGGAGCGCGGGGGTCCTGCTCGGGCGTCGTGAAGGTGACGGAGTCGACATCGAGAGCGAGGTTGTCGATCGCCTCCTGAATGAGATCGGCGTAACGGTCGCCGATGTGCTGGAAGTCCGATGACGGGATCCGCACAAAGAGCTTCCTGCCTTCAAGATGAGAGAACCGGGTCGGCTTGAGCCATGTCTCGTAGGACTGGCGATTGATCTTCTTCTCGAGCGCGCCGAGGATGCGTACCCAGTAATTCAATACGGCCGTTGCCGTCGGGACGAATGACATTCCTATATCCTTCTTCTTCTATTCCCTGTCTTGCACCCAGCGGCCCGCAATGGCTACGGAAACCGGCGACTCACTCAAAAAAATCAAACCCGGCAAACAGAACTCCATCCTGTCCGGTTGCGGACAGAGCGGTCGATTCGTCTGTATTGCCAGAAGTCTCTCCGCCCCGCGTGTCGATCTACGCATTGCGAAGAGGAGTTGTACAACCAAAAGGCAGAGTGCGGAACTGCTGGGGGACCTGCAGAAAAACATCTTGCGAACGGGTTTGATAGTAGCACGGAAAACAGCGCACGATTCAAGGCCCGTGACCGAAAAATTTTGTTTGCACTATTCATGGTGAAGAAGTCGAAACTCTCTCTCCATCACCGGGAAAATATCACTGACATCAGTGTAAATCCGCTGCACGAAAGTGTCCTTTGTGATACCTTCGCGCGCCGTGAATCGTTTGCATTGTTGATGCAACTTTGTTGCCATCGCGGCGATGAAAGCGTTGTGCACCGCGCGCGCAGCAAAAGTACATGTTCTTTCGACAAACACATGCGCTGCATCCCGACGCGCATCAACACAAAGCTGCGATGCGCGTACGGCGAACGTTGCCGATGCCTGGCGCATGTTGCAGTGAGTCAGTCCGTGCGTCATGCAGTTGCTCGACGAAACCTGCGATGACGCTTTAGGGTGCGCTGCCGATCGTTCAGATGACAGGGATGTACCTGCAAGCGATGGCGAGGCTGTTCCACGCATCGATGGCGCCGGCGGCGAAGGTGAGTGCGGCAAGCTGCGTCCGTGGCCCGCCTACTTCATGATCACCTTCGGCGTGTCCGGCGAAACGCCCCCGCAGTCCGCGCCCTGGTAGACGCTGTCGATCGTCATGTCCACCACGATCGGCTGCGGCTGCCGTGCCGACACCGCCTCCATGTGCATCGTGCCGTGTACCTTCTCCGTGCTGAGGAAGCTCATCTGCATGTGCCCCTTGGCGCTGTTGCCGGTGCCGTCCGCCGACCCGCACACCATGTCGGCCGACATGCCGCTCGAATCCTGCTTCAGGTTCAGCACCTTGCAGTTCTGCCGGTCCTGCGCCTTGGTGAACATCTCCTTCCACTTCTCCGGCGTCAGGCACGACTCCGTCTCGATCGCTCGCGGCTCCGCTCCCGGCACGGGGCGGCCCATCGCCTTCATCCTCTCGGCGACCTCCGGCGGGATATTGATTCCCGTCATCTTCGTCACCGTCGTCCCGTGCCACAGGCCCATCTTTACCGGAGGCGCGGTCTGCGCCCCGACCGGCGCCGCGCCCGCCAGCACCACTCCCGTTGCTGCAATCGCTGTACAAAGAATCCTCTTCACGATCGTCATCCCTTCTTCGTATGATTAGGCCGTAAACATGAGCAGATGCAAGTATCCTCTTACAGGCTGCATCCGCGAAAGCACAAAATAAGACAGTAGCCAGCGTCACGCATCTGAAACCACGCAGTCTTTTTCAGGGCATTGCAGATCTGCCGAGCAAGGAACCAGAACGATGAAACCCGTCAAGACCTTCAACGTCCTCGGCGAAACCGTCGAGATCCTCGTCACCAGCGAATCCACCAACTACTCCTTCTGCATGCTGGTGCAGACATCGCCCCCCGGCGGAGGCCCGCCGCCGCACTTCCACAAATTTGAAGACGAGGTCTTCACCGTCATCGAAGGGGAGTTCGAGCTCTTCGACGGCAGGCAGTGGAACAAGGTCCCGCCCGGCGAACAGGTGCACGCCCTGCGCAACCAGGTGCACACCTTCCGCAACTGCGGCAAGACCGCCGGCAAGATGCACTGCGTCGCCATCGACGGACGCCTCGACGAGTATCTCGAAGCCATCTCGCCGCTCGAGCTTCCGCAGGACATGCCTCGCCTCCTCCAGATCTCAAGCGAGTACGGCATCACCTTCGCCGCGCCCTGAGATAAAGTCTGGCCGGGCTTCGACCTCGGCCGTCATACACAGCTTCAGGCGGCGGGGTGAGGTTGATGTTCCGGTTGGTCGATGGAGGCATAGTCGTAGGCCTCGCGCGTGACGGTTGGAGGCTCGGGGAAGTTCTCGGTTGGCGGCGGTGAGTTGGTCTGCCACTCGAGCCCATAGGCCCGCCACGGATTGGGGCCGGCGACCGGGCCGTAGTAGAGCGACCAGCAGAGATAGATGACGGTGAGCAGGTAGCCGAGTCCCATCACGCTGGCCCCCGCCGTGGACATGACGTTCAGCACCTGCCATTCCGGAGGGTACATGGCATAGCGTCGCGGCATCCCGAGGTAGCCGAGGATGAACTGTGGGCCGAAGGTGAGGAAGAAGCCGATGAAGATGGTGGTGGCAGCGAGCTTGGCCGGGGCTTCGGGGTACATGCGGCCGGTGATCTTGGGCCACCAGAAGTGGAGTCCGCCCAGGTAACCCATGATGACGGAACCGACCATGACAAAGTGGAAGTGCGCCACGATGAAGTAAGTCTCCGTCAGATGGACATCCATGCCGAGAGAGCCGAGAAAGACGCCGGTGCATCCTCCGATGATGAAGAGCCCCAGAAAGCAGAAGGCGTAGATCATCGGGGCGGAGAAGGTGATCGAACCTTTATAGAGAGTCGATGACCAGTTGAAGACCTTGATCGCTGAGGGCACGGCAACGAGCATGGTCAGAAGCGAGAAGACCAGCGCGGCATACTGGCTGATTCCCATGATGAACATATGGTGCGCCCAGACGAAGAAGCCGAAGATGGCAATCGCGACCGACGAGAACGCCACGGCCGAGTAGCCGAAGACGCGCTTACGCGAGAAGCAGGCGATGATCTCCGAGATGACCCCCATCGACGGCAGCACCATCACATAGACGGCAGGGTGCGAGTAGAACCAGAACAGATGCTGGAACAGGAGCGGGTCGCCGCCGATAGCGGGATCGAAGATGCCGATGCCCATCAGCCGCTCAATGGCAATCAGCACGATGGTGATGGCAACAACGGGTGTTCCAAGCACCATGATGATCGATGCCGCATAGTGCGACCAGATGAAGAGCGGCAGCCGGAACCAGGTCAGCCCCGGCGCCCTCATGCGGTGGATCGTCACGATGAAGTTGAGTCCGGTAAAGATGGACGAGAAACCGGCGACGAAGGCCGCGAGCCCCGCTGAGATGACGTTGGTATTGACGAAGCGCGTAGAGAGCGGAGTCGTGAAGGTCCAGCCGGTGTCGACGCCGCCTGCGATCACCGTATAGAGCAACAGGATTCCGCCGATGACAAAGCAGTACCAGCTCAGCAGGTTCAGCTTCGGGAACGCGAGATCGCGCGCTCCCAGCATCATCGGGATAAGAAAGTTGCCGAGCACCGCGGGAACGGCGGGGATCAGTACGAAGAAGACCATCACGATGCCGTGCATGGTGAAGACCTTGTTGTAGGTGTCCATCGCCATGAGGTCGGACTTCGGCGTCAGCAGCTCAAGCCGCAGGATAAAGGCGAGCAGACCGCCGATGGCGAAGAAGAACGTCACGCCTATCAGATAGAGCAGGGCAATGCGCTTGTGGTCCTGTGTCAACAGCCAGCTCTTGAGGCCGTGCGAGGCGTTCAGGTAGCTGGCTTCGGATTCGCGCCCCGGAGTGGCGACGACGGAGGTGGGGATGGCGGTGGTGCTCATGCGTGGATGGTCCTCAGGTCTGTAGGGCCGGGCTGGCTCAGGCTCAGCGCGGCGTTGAAGCATTCGTGTACGGCGAGAACGATCAGCGGCGGGCAACTGGCGCTCGTCCCGTAGCCGGGGCAGGCCGCGTGCGGGTCGCAGGCCTTGCGACGGAGAGCGGCTGTGCGCGGGCAGTTCGCACAGGCGTTGGCGCATGAGCCGGGTTGAAGGACGCGGAGGGTCATCGCTCAATCTCCCTTGAAAAGACAAGGATGACCGAGACGACGCGGGGAAGAATGTGACGGCGGTCACAATACACGTAAGAGATTTGTCAGGCATCTTTCTCCCCTTGCGCTTCGACACAACGTTGCGCTACTCTTCTGCTGTCGAAGTAGCAGGGGAGAAAACCGATGGGCGATAAAAGGCTGGAACTACCGCAGGGAACCTTGGATATGCTGATCCTGAAATCGCTGGAGCTGGAGCCGATGCACGGCTGGGCGATCTCCGAGCGGCTGCAGCAGATCTCGGGCAATGTGATCCAGGTGCAGCAGGGATCGCTGTACCCGGCGCTGCACCGTCTGGAGCGCCGAGGGTGGATCAAGGCCAACTGGGCGGTGAGCGAGAACAACCGCCGCGCGAAGTATTACGAACTGACGGCGAAGGGTCGTAAACAGTTGGCATCCGAGACCGCCGACTGGCAGAAGCTGACCGGCGCGGTCGACCAGATACTCCGTATGGCCTGAAGGGAGTCAAGCGATGGTGAACGATATGCTTTACCGCCTGCGTGCGTTGTTTCGCAAGGACTCGATGAACGAGGACCTGCGCGAAGAGCTGGAGTTCCACATCGAGCGCGAGGCGGCGAAGCATCGCGCATCGGGCGTCGATGCAGCGGAGGCGATGCGTCGCGCGCGGCTGGCGCTGGGAGGCGCGGCGCAGGTGGAGCAGCGGGTGCGCGACCAACGCGGCGTCAACGCCGTCGAGGGCTTGATCGAGGACATGCGCTTTGCGCTGCGGCAGCTTCGCCGCTCGCCGGGTTTCACGATCACGGCGGCGCTTACTCTGGCGTTGTCGATCGGCGCGACCATCACGATGGTTCGCATCGTGCGGTCGGCATTATTGGAGCCGCTACCGTTCCCGCAGCAGGACAGGCTCGTAGGAGTGGCCTTCACCCAGCCGCAGCAGTCGCCGAATGACAACCAGGCAGGCAACACGGCGAGCTTCCTGTTGCAGCACGCGAAGTCGTTTCAGTCGGCGTCGGTGTATGCCGAGGGGACCGCCGGTGCAAATCTGGCAACCGGCAACCAGACGAGCGACGGAGCCGTGCAGGTTGCGATTCAGGCAGTCGATCGCAACTTTTTTCCGACGCTTGGCGTGCAGCCGATGCTGGGGCGTAACTTCTCTGCTGAGGAAGACAGGCGCAACGGGCCGAAGGCGATCATCCTGAGCTACGGTCTGTGGCAGCGGATGTTCAACGGCGACACCGGCATCATCGATCGCGTCGTGCACCTGAACGGAGAGAGCGTCGCGGTCGTCGGAGTGATGCCCGCGAGCATGAGCTTTGGCAGCGACGACTCACGTTCCTTGAGCGCCGAAGCCGACGTCTGGCAGCCGCTTGCGCTCGACACCGCGGACCCCGGCTACTACGGGACGAACTACAACATGCTCGCGCGGCTTCGCGATGGCGTGACGGTCGAGCAGGCACAACAAGAGGTCGCCTCACTCGACAAGCCGCTGTACAAGGAGTTTCCGTTTCTGACACAGTGGCTCAGCGTTGCGAAGACGATTCCGGAGTTCAAACTGTGGCCGTTGCAACAGGTGCTTGTGAGCAACATCCATTCGAGTATCGTTGCGCTTACGGCGGCCGTGCTCGCTGTTTTGCTGGTGGCCTGCCTGAACCTTGCGGGACTGAACGCCGCGCGGGCTGCGAGCCGTGAGCGCGAGATTGCGCTGCGCAGCGCTCTCGGGGCATCGCGGTTTGAGATTGTGCGTCTGCTGGTCTCGGAGAGTTTTCTGCTCGCCATCGCGGGAACCGCCCTCGGGCTTGGCGTCGCAAGCGTCATGCTTCCAGCGCTGCTGGCCAATGCGCCGATGGCGATACCGCGCACGGGCGGCGTACATTTTGCCGCGATCTTCGCAGCCACCGTACTGCTGGTCTTCGTTGTCACGTTACTTTGCGGACTGCTGCCGTCCTGGCTTGTACTGCGCCGCAGCACTGCCGCGAATCTGCACACGCGGCAAACCACGGGAGCGTCTGCTCCGCACAGCCGCATGAGCAAGGCGCTGCTTGTGGCGCAGACGGCGATTGCGGTCCTGTTGCTCTCGGCGGCATCGCTGCTGCTCGTCGTATTTCTTCATCTGCGCGCCACGCCTTCAGGAGTGCAGCCGGAGCACCTTGCCGTGGCACAGGTGAATCTGAAGGGAAGCTCGTATGCCTCAACGCTTGCGACGACCCAGTTCATCCAGAAGGTCATCGATCGCCTGCAGCAATACCCCGGCGTCAAGCAGGTTGCGGCCAGCAATGGCTTTCCTCTGGACCGCGGACTGAACATCACGATGCCGCCGACGGGAAATCTGCAGAAGTCGGATCTGGTGGAGCTTCGGCTGGTGACTCCGGGCTACTTCCGCGCGGTTGGCATTCCTCTGCTTGCTGGCCGCGATATCGCGGAGACGGACAGGGCGGATTCGGCGCCCGTGATCGTCGTGAGCCAGGCGATTGCGAAAAAGCTCTGGCCGGGCAAGTCTCCGGTGGACG
The DNA here is from genome assembly GCA_018268895.1 of Acidobacteriota bacterium. Classification (NCBI taxonomy): domain Bacteria; kingdom Pseudomonadati; phylum Acidobacteriota; species Acidobacteriota bacterium. The sequence goes on from JAFDVP010000007.1 coordinate 346,418, forward strand.
AGCACGTCAAGGCATTCTTCGGCAAGAACTCTCCGCCGCTGACGGTGATCGGCGTGGTTGCGGACTCGCACACGCACTCGCTCGCCGAAGATCCCGCGCTGCTGATCTATGAGCCCTTCACGCAGCAGTCCGATAAGAGTATGGCAACGCTCAATGGCTGGTTCCGCACCAGCTTTGCGATTCGCAGTGCGGCCGACACGGACCTTGCGGCGGCGGTGCAGAAGGCGATCCATGACGCCGACCCGGGCATTCCTGTCTCGCGCTATACGACGATGCAGACGATCATCGACAACTCGCTGGCGCGGCCCCGGTTCTTCTCATCGTTGGTCACCGCATTCGCGGGATTTGCGCTGGCGCTGACGGTGATCGGGCTGTTCGGCCTGCTGAGCTACCAGGTGACGCAGCGCACGCGCGAGATCGGTGTAAGGGTTGCTCTGGGAGCGACGCGGGGACAGGTGCTGAGGTTTGTTCTGAAGCGTGGGCTGACGTTGACGCTGCTCGGGCTTGCGCTGGGATCGGCAGCGAGCTTGCTGTTGCCTCGGCTCATTCACTCGATGATGAGCGACATCATCACGGGTGGAGGTCATGTGGCGACGGGGCTGCTCGGCACGTTGCCGGCGCTTGCTGTGGCGTGTGGCGCGATGCTGCTTGCGGCCGTGGTTGCAAGTTGGCTGCCGGCGCGGCGGGCTTCGGCGATTGAGCCTATGGAAGCGTTGCGGATGGAATAGACGGGCGTTCGAGCTTCGCTCGAATGAACCCACATCTGGCGATAAGACCGCCAGATATGGGGCACCCGTGCTTGTTATGTGAACCGAGTGGCGAAGTATCAGGTTTCAGCGTCGAGGTGCATTCCGCTGGGGGCTGCGAGAGTGGCGTAGCAGAGCGCGCCCAGCAGCGTCACCGCGCTGCACAGGCCGAGCGCGATGGTGAACGAGTGCGTGCGGTCGAGCAGCCATCCGGTAACGACGGGTGCGGCCGAGGCGATCATGAAGCTGGCGAAGTTCTGCAGCGCGCCGAGCGATGCGACGTAGCGCAGCGGGCTGACGGCCTGCACGTATCCCCAGCCGGAGGTCCCGGCGAAGTGGATGCAGAAGAGCGCGGCGCTGATTCCCGCGACGGCCTGCGCCGTGGACTGGCTGTGCGCGACGAGGAAGGTGCTCGCCGCAGAGACCACCATGCCGCCGACGATGTTACGGCGATGGATCGTGGTGAGCGGAAGGCCGCGACGCGCGAGGAAGTCGGAGATGTAGCCACTCGATAACATGCCGAAGGCACCGGCGATAAAAGGCAGCGCGGCCACCCATCCGCTCTTCGCCAGCGAAAGGTGACGCTCGCCTTCGAGATACGCGGGCAGCCATGCAAGATAGAGCCAGACGGTATAGTTGACGCCTCCCCAGCCGAGCATCATCCCCCACACGGTCCGTTGGCGAATGAGCGCTCGCCATGCGGGTTCGGGGGAGGCAGCTTCATCCCACCCTTCGCGTTGCGAAGGGTGGGGCACCCGGGCATCTATTGTTGTACTGGCGGAATGCTCCGTTTCGGCGAAGGGAGTATCGCGTCGCGCGCGGTGGAGCGCGATCCATAGCGCGGCAACAACAAGCCCGGCTGCACCGAGAATGATGAACATCGTGCGCCAGCCGGTGCGCAGCATGATCCAGGTGAGGATGGGTGGCGCGACGGCGAGGCCAACCGTCTGCGAAGAGCTCATGACGGCGGTGGCGCGGGCTCGCGTCGAAGCGCTGAACCACTCGCGCGTGGAGCGGATGCCCGAAGGGTAGAACGGCGCTTCGCCGATGCCGAGCAGGACACGAAGGACGAGGAAGACAGGCAACGTGCGGACGAAGCCGGTGAGCATCTGCGCAGCCGACCAGAGTGTGAGTCCTCCGCCGAGCACATAGCGTGTGCCCACACGATCGAGCAGGCCAATGAGCGGAAGCTGCGCGAATCCATACGCAAACGAGAAGGCCGAGAGCAGCCAGCCCATCTGCGTGGCGTTCAGGTGCATCTCGGCGCGGACGGTGGTGTTGGCGATGGAGAGCGAGGAGCGATCGAGGAAGTTGACGATGCCCGCAAGAAAGAGCAGCAGCAGCGTGACTGTCTGATGGCGGCGCAGGCTGTGTTGTCCGGGGGCTTCGGTCACTCTGGGTAATTGTACCCGCGAGCGCTTCCGGAGCTTGGAGCAGATCGCAGCGGGCGCTCCGTGGGAAAACGCCCGCTGCCGACCTGCCTTTGGCCTAGTGCAGCTTGACGTCGGGAAGGACGCCGGTTCCTTCCGCGCGAACAGCATCGAGCTCTGCCGGGTTGATGTCGAGCGCTTTGAGGATGGTGGGCGCGACCTGCGCTGTTCCTACCTCTGCGTAGACCGTACGTGAACGGAAGCCGGGGTTGGAGAGCAGCAGCATGACGTTGGTGTCGTCATGGCCGAAGCCTCCATGCTCGGACTGCTTCTTGTGGCTTCCGGTGTACACGATTCCCGCGTTCGGAGTAACGATGATGTCAGGCGTACGGGGATCGACGGCGGGATCGTTGTAGTTGAGCGCCAGCGACGGGCCGTAGTAGATCTGACCGAGGCCGATCTGCGTGGCGTTGCTCTCGAGGATGCTGACGCTGGCAGCGGTGTCGGCCGAGTTCTTCAGCCAGATGAGCGAGACATCGTCCTCGGTTGGGCCGATGCCGGCAGGGTTGCCGGGTGACTCGGAGCTGGGGATATAGCCATAGCCATCGAGCAGCGTCGCAGGCGATGAACCAACCTTGAGCTGCGCGACGTAGCGGTTGGGGTCGATCGGCGACTGACCGTGCTTGGCAGTGACGACGATCAGAGTGGAGTTGTAGAGCCCCTTCTCTTTCAGCTCGTCGACGAACGCGGCGATGGACGCATCGACAAACCTGATGTCGTCAAGAAGAGCCGCAGAGGGAGTTCCTGCTGCATCGAGATAACCACCCTTGGTGCTGCCCTCGACCAGCTTCTGGCCGACGCTGACGGCCTGAAAGTTCATGCCGAAGATATTCGGCACAGCGGTCTTGCGCGCGCCGAGGTGGTCTTTGCCGTCAATCTCATTCAGGATGGCGTTGACCTTCAGCGTGTCGTAGCACTGGATGTTTTTGAAGCTGTTGGTCCATGCGGTGAGGTCTGAGCCGGGGTCCGGGATGGTGGTGCAGGAGAGGCCGGTCGGCGTCTTGATGGATGGAAGCGCGATGACGTTGGAGTTGATCTCGGGCGCGTAGAAGTCGTCGAGCGCCGAGGGGCCGATGCCGCTGGCGACGGAGGAGTATGCGGGATGCTTATCCGACCAGGCGGTATATCCACCAGCCTTGTGGATGACGCTGAAGATGCTGTTGGCGCGGACGAACTCCCACGGATAGACGGGAGCGCAGCCGTGGGCGGGATCGCGCGGCAGCTTCTTGGGATCGATGGAGTGGAGACCTCCGTCGATCAGCGCAGCGCCGGGCGCTCCGCCGTTGAGTTTGCTCTGGTCGATGTCGATGCCTTCTTCGTACTCGGTCGTGGTGCCGGTAGGAGCAGCGCCTGCCGTGCAGGGTCCGGCGGCGACGCCGTTGCCGGTCGTGGTCGCCGGAGCGTCAAGGTTGCGGGCATAGGCAACGTCATAGTAGACGCCGGTCAGCGCGGGGCTTCCGCCTGTGATGATCGCTGTAAGCCCGGGGAAGGAGTCCGACGGCTTCGACGTGTTGGCTGCAACATAGTTGACGCCGGTCTTGCCGAGAGCGGCCAGTGCCGGGCAGTAGGACTTGCCGTTGTTGATCGTGCTGATCCCGTTAGCACAGTTTGCAAAATCGACGGCGTGCATTCCGTCGATGCTGATGAGAAGCACACGCTTGATCGGATCGTGTTGTCCGTCGCGGGCATTGTCCTGATTGGCCGCATATCCCGTAGAGCACATCGCAGCAAACGCAAGAAGAGCTACAGCTTTTTTCATTGTTTTACCTCCGGCAACACAATTACCTGAGCTACCGGAGTGCCTGTGTCGCTGAAGGATGAAATTTAGTTAAAGATCGCGGCCCCCTGCGGTATACCGGGAGACCATGCTGGAGAGGTCCGCAAATGACGGCGCTAAATGTAGGCGACGCAGTCGATGGCAAGGCCGTAATCGCCTGCGGGAAGCGCCGCTGGCTGCACCGTGTTGCGCGCGGGAAAGACCGGTCCCCACTTGCGCGTCTTGTAGACGGCGTTCATGCGGTCGAACTGCTTGATGTCCTCCATGAAGATGTTGATCTTGAGGATTTTTTCGAGCGACGAGCCCGCAGCGGTTAGGTTTTTCTCGATCTCGTCGAGCACCCATTTGGTGTTCTCCTCGATGGTGCCCGGCACGCGGCAGCCAATGCCGGAGACGAAGAGCAGGTTGCCGTACGAGACGACCGTGGTGAAGGGAAATTGCGTCTGCGACTTTCCCGTGGCGTCTTTCTTCACCGGCTTCGAGGTCTGTGCGGTGGCCTTTTGCGTAGCGAGAACCGTGCCTGCCGCGACGGCGGCCTTCGCGGCGTTCTTCAGCAGGCCTCTTCGTGATTGTGTCTGCATATGTGCTCCTTGTTGGTTGGATGAGTTTTTCCGGACGGGTTCATAGTATCGAAATCCGCCGCATTGCGATTGAGGCAGTTGTCTTAGGCGGCGCTCGCTTTGCCACACCGGGAGAGGTTCGGTGTATCTTGGCTGTACCTATGCGAACCCTCTATTCGACCGCTCTTGCCCTTGCCGCTGTCATGGCTTCCGCCGCTCCAGTTGTTGCTCAGCAGGCCGCTCCTGCGATGAAGCACCAGGACACCGAGGTGTATGAGCCGGTGCCTCCGATCGTCACCCCCGGAGCGACGGACTCGGCCCCGCCTTCCGACGCAATCGTGTTGTTCGACGGCAAGAATGAAGACCAGTGGGTGTCCGCGCAGGACCACACGCCCGCACAGTGGATCGTGCACGATGGCATCCTCACCGTAAGCAAGGAGAAGGGCGTCGGCAATATCGAGACGAAGAAGACCTTCAAGGACTATCAGCTCCACATCGAGTGGAGGATTCCGGCCGACATCACGGGCTCGGACCAGGCGCGCGGCAACAGCGGCGTCTTTCTTGCCTCAACCGGCCCCAGGGACGATGGCTATGAGCTGCAGGTGCTCGACAACTACAACAACAAGACGTATGTGAATGGCCAGGTGGGCGCTATCTACAAGCAGGCCATTCCGTTGGCCAACCCTGCGCGCAAGCCCGGCGAGTGGCAGAGCTACGACGTGGTGTGGACAGCGCCGCGCTTCAACAGCGACGGGTCGTTGAAGTCGCCGGCATACGTCACGGTCTTCATGAACGGCGTGCTGGTGCAGAACCACTTCCAGGTGCAGGGACAGACGCTCTATGTCGGCAAGCCGTTCTACAAGGCGTACGACAGGGCCCCGATCAAGCTCCAGGCGCACGGCGACAAGAGCGAGCCGATCAGCTTCAGGAACATCTGGGCGCGCGATCTGACCTTCGACCCAAGCTACACGTTGAAGTAGCGCTCCAGGGTGGTGTGGATGGCATTTGTCAGCGTGACGCGGTTGCGGATCCGGTCGGTGCGTTTCATGCCGGCGTTTGTTGTATACGCCTTCCGTTCGCGGCAGCAGGCGCGGGAAGCGCCGGGGTTTGTAACCGGCGCGCTTCTCCATGACCGCGAGATGACGTTCTGGACAATGACGATCTGGGATGCGCAGGAGAGCATGCGGGGGTTTATGACCAGCGGCGCGCACAAGCAGGTCATGCCGCGTCTGTTGAACTGGTGCGATGAGGCCTCGGTGGTCCACTGGTCACAGCCGGAAGCGACGCTGCCGAGCTGGGCCGCAGCCGACGCGCGCATGCGCGCGACCGGACGCCCCTCGAAGGTGCTGCATCCAAGTCCGCGACATGCGAGCCTGAGCTATCGGGAGCCGCGCACGGCAGCGGGCGCAATCATTAAATAGAAACACTGTAGGCGTGTGCCCCATACATGGAGCACACGGGATTTACGATCCTTCGCCAAGGCAAAATGCAGGTCCTTCCCATTCGACTTCGCTCAGGGCAGGCTCTCCGCTGCGCTTCGCTCAGGATGACAAGGTCGTTTCGTTGGGAGGCGGGGACCCGGCACAGTTTGCACCCTTTCTTCTTCTGGCCAGACTATTGAGGTGTTGGACCAGACTCTGTAGAGCTGTGGCCCAGGGCCGGCGCGAGCGATGGGTTGGAAGGGACTGTTGTGGGATCGGCGAGCACCGTGGGATTCATCAAGGGGAAGGTGATGCCTGCCGAACGAACCAGGTAGTCTCCGCGATCGACCCTGACGGCGATGGCATGCCATCCGGGATTTGCGTTCTGCGGCGGTGGGAACTCCACGATGTACCGCTCACGGACCATAGCTGCCAATGTCTTCAGTCGCGGCTTCAGCGTGTTCACGCTCGTTAGCTTCGCTGTGCCCCCGGTCAGCTCGCAGAGGTTGCGGAAGGGATTGTCCTTTTCCAGATCGACGGGTACGGCGTCGGGCGAGATTCCATACTCGCCTCTCGATTGAAGCGGATTCTCCGAATACGTGGGTGCTGTACCAGGGCTGTATTTCAGGCCGAAGATTGCCACACTGCCGCCCTGCGCCTTTTCGATGAGCTGATTGCGCGCGATTGCGCTGCCATCGTCGCTTCCATTTGACACCGCGAGTATGACTCGGCTCCCCGGCAGGTTGCGCAAACTCTCTGTCAGCTTCGCCAGAGCATCCCAAAGATGCTCCTTCTGCGTGCATTCGCTCTTGTTTGCTTCGCGTGGACGCTTTCTGTTGTCTCTCCACGAGGACAGCGCAGCGTTGACCGCCTGTTTCAACGCTGCGTGGTCTGGGGGCACATCGCTCGCCCCGCCGGTCAGCGTGCAGTTCAGTACATACACCGATACGTGATCCTGCGAACGTAACGAGTCTGGCGCGAGACCCGCAATCGCCTCCGCCATCTTCGGCGCCAGCAATCTCTCGTCGCCGTTCAGATCCAGCAGGATGGAGAGCGCGATGGGGTCGTCTCCCGCAGGGCGCACATGAGTGGCTGGAAACCATGGGCCAGAGTCGAGGCTCAAGGAGAACGGTATATCGGTGATTGGCGTTCTGATCCGGCCACCATTTGGCCGCAGGATGAGTACCGGAACCTGTAGAAGAGTCTTGTAGACGTGCAGGGTTGGCGTCGAAGCATTCTGGACCGCCTCCGTTGTTGCGGAGGTTGGGCTGTCCTGTGCCGTCAGCGCTGCTCCGCTGAAGCAAACAGCGAACGCCGCGAGGCAGAGCCAGTTTGTTGCGCCGTCGAAGATCATCTTTGGCAGATTACACATTACACATGAAGCTGAGTTATTGCGGCAGCGGCTTGAGCGTGACGGTACGTCCTGTGGCGGCGGAGGTGCGTGCGGCGTCGAGGATCTGCATCACGATGACGTTGGTGTCGAGGGCGGAGAGATCGCCGGTGTCTTTGGTCTCGCCATGGATGACGGCGGCGAGGTAGCCGAGCGAGGTGGCGGCGCTGGCAGGGAGCGCGGGAGCGTCGGACGATTGCTCCTGCTTTTCGCCACGGAAGCGGGTGCGGATGCCCGACGGGCCGACGGTGACGGCGGTGCCGTTGGTGCCGTAGACCTCCATGTCTTTGCGCGCGAAGCTCCAGTTCCACGACGGCATTAATACAGCCTGCGTCCTGGGGTAGCGAAGGATGATGGTGGCGTCGTCTTCGACGTGCGGATAGAGCTGGGGCTTGTCGGTCTGCGAGGCGGCGGTGACGCTGATGGGAGCTTCGCCGTGCATCATGACGGTCATGAGGTCGGCGCCGTAGCAGCCGAAGTCGAAGAGGGCGCCGGCTCCGTTGCGGACGGGGTCGGTGAGCCAGGGCAGCCACTCGGGACCGACGCCGATCTCGGCGGGGCCTTCGTGTCCGTCGTGGACAACGACCTTGCGGACGTCGCCGAGCTTGTTGTCGTTGATGAGGCGGAAGGCCTCGGCGTTGGAGGAGTACCAGGTGGTCTCGTAGTTTACGAGGACGTGGACCTTGTTTTTGCGCGCGGCGGCGCGAATGGCGAGCGCGTCTTCGACGGTGGTGGAGAGCGGCTTTTCGACCATGGACGAGATGCCGTGGCGGGCCGCGGCCTCGATCACTTTGCGGTGGTCGAGGATGGTGGTGTAGACGAGGACGGCGTCGGGGCGGGTGGCGGTGAGGGTCTGCTCGAGGTCGGTGTGGAAGAGCGCGTGGTCGAGCTTGTACTGCTTCTCGTACTGCGCGGCGAGAGCGGTGTCAGGCTCGACGATGGCGACGAGGGTCGCGTCCTTGCTTTTGGGCAGGTCGCGCAGGAAGCCTTTGACGTGGCCGTGCACCAGGCCGACGATGACGACGCGGATGGGCTTCGCCTGCGCGTGGAGCTGCATCGTGGCGGTGGCGGCGAGAAGAAGCAGGATTTGACGGATGATTCGCAAAGGGTTGTCCTCTCGGTTGGAATCATAGAACAGTGGTGTGCATACCCAGGGGCTGAAGCCCCCCTCTGTTTGATCTGGGATGAGAGGGCCGGGCGGCCGCGCAGGCTCCCTTGCGACACCCCCGGCCGTCAAGTGTGACAGCATAGAGATATGGCCGAAGGCGATCATCGAACGCCGCTGCGAGCGACGGATGCGTTCCGCTCGCGAAACTTCCGGCTGTATCAGAGCGGGCGCCTGATGGTCATCCTCGGCGCGGAGGCGCAGTCGGTCGCCGTCGCATGGCAGGTCTACCAGCTCACGCACTCGCCGCTGAAGCTGGGCCTTACCGGGCTTGCCCTGTTTCTGCCGGGGATCTTCTGCATGCTTGGCGCCGGACACGCGGCCGACCGCTACGACCGCCGCCGCATCATCCTTCTCTGCTATGGCGTGCAGGCGGTGTGCACAGCGGTGCTGCTGTGGCTCTCGCACAGCTCGTGGGCGCTGGCGCGAGGCCGTGTGTGGCCGATCTACGCCGTGCTGATCGGCATCGGCGTGGGACGCGCCTTCAGCGGACCGGCAACCAGCGCGCTGCTGCCCACCCTCGTGCCCCGCGACCACTTCGTAAACGCAGTCACGTGGGGGGCGACCGTCTACCAGGTCGCGAACATGTCCGGCCCCGCCATCGGCGGCCTGCTCTTCACGCTCCCGCTCTCGGGAGGTCTCGCGCACTGGCGGGGCGCGCCGATTGTGTACGTCTTCACGCTGCTGATGTTTGTCGTATACCTTGTGCTGGTCGGTATGATCCGGCTGGACCCGGCCGAAAGGGAGAACAGGAAGAACGTAGCCTTCAGCACCAGGACCATGCTCGCGGGCCTCGAGTACGTGTGGCGCACGAAGCTGCTGCTTGGCTCCATCTCGCTCGATCTCTTCGCCGTGATGCTGGGCGGCGCCGTTGCCCTGCTGCCGATCTTTGCCACCGACATTCTGCACGCCGGGCCGCGCGGCCTTGGCCTGCTGCGCGCCATGCCCAGCGTGGGCGCGCTCTTCGTATCTCTCCTGCTGGTCGTAAAGCCGATCAAGCGCCGCGCGGGAGCCACGATGCTGGTCTGCGTCGCCATCTTCGGCGCGGCCACCATCGTCTTCGGCCTGTCGAAGAGCATGTGGGCGAGCCTTCTTGCGCTGTTCGTCGTCGGAGCAAGCGACATGGTAAGCGTCGTCGTGCGCTCGAGCATGTTGCAGCTTGCAACGCCGCCCGAGATGCGCGGCCGCGTGAGCGCCGTCAACTGGCTCTTCGTCGGCGCGTCGAACGAGTTCGGCGAGTTCGAGAGCGGCCTCACCGCAAGCTGGTGGGGCGCCGTGCCAGCCGTCGTCATCGGAGGCATCGGCTCGCTGATCGTCACAGCTTCCGCTGCCGTGCTCTTTCCGAAGCTCAGAGAGGCGGACGCTTTAACCGCCGACGCGCTTCTGGAAGCCGAGCGCGAGTTGAGCACAGCCGAGCCGATCAACTAAAGTACCTTCGAGACAAAAACAGCGAGGAGAACGGATGCAGAACGGACCGAAGTGGGCGATCGGGGGGACCCTTGTCTTCCTCGCAGTGATTGGCGTGCGCGTGGGGATGATCTACCGTGAACGCAATGCTCCTGAAAAAGCCGTGGCTGCGCCCGCGCGCGAGAAGATCGCCGACGACGATCTCGTCTTCCTGAAGAAGAAACGCCAGTCGTCGATGGCCGACACCAGGGATCTCGTCGGCCAGCCGTTGTGGGTCTCCGCCGGCGGGCAGATGGACTACTACCCCGCCACCGGCAAGCGCGTCGACTACGCAAAGACCGCCGGTACGCTGCTCGGGGCCGTGAAGCTCGAGGTGAAGGGATTCACCGAGCAGGTCGCGCCGAAGTCCGCAACACACCGCATCCCCGGCGGCGACCGCCAGGTGCTGATGCTCTTCACGATGCCGGATTCGCCTGCACCCGATAAGGTTTACGGCGTTCCCGTGGGGTATCACGAGAACGGCCTCTACACCTTCTACATCGATGAGATCTTCTTCTACGACGACCCGCACGAGCTCTACAAGCACTGGGGCACGGAGATATGGAAGGCCGTCGACTCGCACCAGGTCATCCTCGGCATGAACGAGCGGCAGGTGCAGATGGCACTCGGCCAGGTCTCCAAGAGCCTCTCCAACGATTACGGCAACCGCCTGGTGGTTTATGCGAACTTAGGCAAGCCCTTCGCCGTAACGTTTGTTAAGAACAAGGTGACCGCCTTCCGTCCCGATCAGGGCTTCTAAAGGGCACAAGGCGGTATTTCCGGTTCAAGGAGGCCGACATGCCGCCAGCCACCGCAAGCAAGCCCACTCATTCGAGCTGGATACGCATCGTTCTGTACATCCTCTGCTTCATCGCGGCGGCCGCCGCCCTGCGGCGCATCGTGGCGCTCCTGCTCGTAAAAGCATCCATGCGCCCAGGACAGTTCGGCGACCTCGACGCTGTATTCGCCGCCCACAGGGCACTCACGCTCGCGCACGTTGTCCCGGCGCTCTGCTTCGTTCTGCTGCTGCCGCTGTGGTTCTCGGCAAGAATGCGCAGCAATAAACAAACGCACCGGCGCATCACATGGGCGCTCTTCGCGCTCGGCTTCGTCGTCGGCATCACAGCAATCCCAATGGTGGCGAACCCCGTCGGCGGCGTCACCGAACTCTCCGCCATCATCGTCTTCGACGGAATCTTCCTCTTCTCATTCGTGCGGGCGTTGATGCTCTTCGCAAAACATCAGCCTCACTATCGTGAGTGGATGATGCGAGCCATCGCCGTTCTGCTGGGCATTGCGACGACGCGGCCAGTGATGGGAGTCTTCTTCGCCACTGCGCGGCTGACGCACCTCGAGCCACGCCAGTTCTTCGGCATCGCCTTCTGGATCGGCTTTGCAGCTACGTATATTGCGGGCGAGTGGTATCTGCAGCGACATCAAGGTATGGCATCAGGAGTCTAGCGATAGGCGAAATTGACTTCAATGTTCAACTGAACACGCACAGGTTTTCCATCCTTTTTCGCAGGGATGAATACATATTGACTCACGGCGTGCAAAGCTTGTTCATCAAGAGCCAGGCCGGCTGGTCGAACTACCGTCAGATGAGAAGGAATACCATTCTCCTCTATGATCAAGCAGATCAAAACGCTGCCTAAATACTTCTTGTCAGAAGCAGCCTTACTATATCTAGGCTCAACAGACTTCAATAACTTAGGAGGCTCCACGTCACCGCCGATCTTCGGCAAAGAAGAATCAACAAATGCAGCCAATAAGGTCGAGTGATTACTGTCGCTAGGTGGAAGAATATTCACCCTTGCGAAGGGCTGCCAGTACGGAGGAAGTAACGGAACAAGGGTTTCAAGATTGTCTGCAAAAATTGCGCTAAGAGCACTATCAAAATCGTCGTCCTGGGGCCTATCAATCGTGATTCGTATCCCTTCCAGGTCAACGCGTTTTGGCACAGAATCCTCAAATTCGAGTCCAACCCGCTTTCCTTCTACAACGAGCCTGTTCGGTTCAAGATTGACCTTCTTGACCTTTACTCCACACAGAGTAAAGGTCGTTAGCTTCGAACTGCCGACTAGATGTCCATAGGGATCGAAGTGCAGATTGTCTTCTATCCAACATCCGGCAAGGTAAAGCGGCTTATCCACAAGTCGCTCTTTAATGTCTGCGACTGTGGTTTGTGCGGATAAAACGCTGGGCAGAAAGAAACCGAGTGTAGAAAGCAACAGTAGCAAACGAACACGCATGGTCAGCAGACTATCTGATCGCTCGCAGAACGAAAAATAACTCTGTAATCAGCCCGTGTTCCTCAGTCCGGCGCTGATGCCGTTGATCGTCGCCGAGATGGCGCGGTTCAGCTCCGCCGACTCCGGCTCGCCCTTGGCGATCGCGGCGCGTTTGCGGCGGATCAGCTCGACCTGGATGAGGCTCATTGGGTCGACGTAGGGGTTGCGCAGGCGGATCGAGCGCTCGAGCACGGGGTTCGTCTCGAGCAGTCTCTGCTGGCCGGTGACGGCGAGCAGCATCCTGTGCGTCAGGTCGAACTCCTGCTTCAGCGTCGTATACACACGCTCGCGCAGAGCCTCATCTTCCACCAGCGAGGCGTAGAGCTTCGCGATGCCGAAGTCCGACTTCGCCAGCGCCATCTCCACATTGCGGATGATGTCGACGAAGAGCGGGAAGTCCTTCGTCATCGACTGAAGCTGCTTGAGGCCATCGGGGTTCTCGCGCACGAACTCGTCCAGCGCATAGCCCACGCCGAACCACGCGGGCACAAGTTGACGCGACTGCATCCAGCCGAAGACCCACGGGATGGCGCGCAGGTCGGCCATCGATTTCTTCCCGGTGCGCTTCGTCGGGCGCGAGCCGATGCGCGCGTTCTCAAGCTCCGCCACCGGCGTCGCCTGCTGGAAGTAGGTGAACGTGTCCGGGTTGTCGATGATGTGCTTGCGGTAGAACTCGTAGGAGGTCGCCGAGATGCGCTCCATCGCGGCCTCCCACGCGGGCGTAATCTCGCCGGTCAGGTGCGGCGTGGCCGCTCCCTTCTGCAACGTGGCATCGGGCCGCGCCAGCGCGTCGAGCGACGCCGCGATCATCAGCTCAAGATTGCGTTCGGCGAGGATGACGTCGGAGTACTTCCAGTTGAGCACCTCGCCCTGCTCCGTAAGGCGAAGCTCGCCTGAGAAGCTGTCGACCGGCTGCGCGTAGATGGCGCGATGCGTCGGCCCGCCGCCGCGGCCCACCGTTCCTCCGCGGCCGTGGAAGAGGCGCAGCGTCACGCCGCACTCGGCGGCCACGCGGTGCAGCTCGCGGTGCGCCTTCCATATCTGCCACGTGCTCGTAATCATGCCGCCGTCCTTGTTCGAGTCGGAGTAGCCGAGCATGATCTCCTGCCGGTGGCCCCACGACTTCAGCAGCGGCTGATACGCCTCGCTCGACCACAGACGCCGCATGACTCCCGCCGCATTCTCGAGGTCTTCGATCGACTCGAACAGCGGCACCGGCTGCAATCCCGGATCGTCGCCCTGCGCTTCCACCTTCACACCGCCCAGCCGCGCCAGCCACAGCACGTTCAGCACATCCTCGGCGTTCGTCGCTCCGCTGATGACGTACTGCTGTATCGCTTCAGGCGGATACGTGCGCTTCAGTTGCGCGATCGCGCGGAAGGTATCGAGCACCTCGGCGGTCTGCGGCGACAGAGCCGACGGAAGACGAAGCGCCGAAGCATCCGTGCTCTCTTCCACGCAGCCTGCGATCTCGTTCACCGCGGCCGAATGCACGCGCGCGTGCTGGCGGATGTCGAGCGTCTGCAGATGCAGCCCGAAGGCGCGCACCTCGATCAGCAGCGGGTCGATCAGCATCTCGGCCAGGCGCTCGCCGCGGTTCTGCATCAGGCTTGCGCGCAGCACGGTGAGGTCAGCCAGCAGGTCGGCGGCGCGCGTGTACGGCGACAGCGCAGGGTTCGGCGGCAGCGGCACGGAGCTCTGCGGCGTCGCGCCCAGCCGCATCATGATGCAGGCGATCAGCAGCCGCACATACTCGAAGTGGAAGCGCTCCTCGAGCGCCGTCTGCCCGGCGGTGCGAAGCTGCTCCAGGTAGTGGTCGAGCAGCGACTTCAGCTCCGCCGACACCGGCACCTGCTGCGTTGAGCTGCCAAGCTGCTCAAACACGTTCTGCAAACGGCGCCTGTAGTGGTTCAGTAGCAGCGCGTGAGCCATCGCCAGCGCGTCGTTCGTCGTCTCGGAGATGACGAATGGGTTGCCGTCGCGGTCGCCGCCGATCCACGAGCCGAAGTTCACAAGCTGCGGAAGCTCCGCGATCGAACTATGTTCCCCGTACTCTGCCTCGAACGCGGCGGCCACCTCGGCGTAAAGAACCGGCAGCGTGTCGAAGAGCGACGCCTCGTAGTAGTCCAGCGCCATGCGTATCTCGTCGCGCACCATGGGCCGCGCGCTGCGCACGTCGTCGGTCTGCCACAGGGCCGTGATCTCGGCGGTGATGTCGTGCTCCAACGCCTCAAGCTCGGCCTCGGGAACGGCGATGCGGTCGAGCTTTTCGAGCAGGTCCGAGATGCGGCGGCGCTTGAACGTCACCGACCTCCGCGCAACCTCGGTAGGATGCGCCGTAAAGACGGGCGTAATCACCACACGCGAGAGCAGCGCCAGCGCCTGCTTCGCGTCGAGTCCCGCCTCCTTCAGGCGGCGCAGCGTTCCGCGCAGATCGCCGCGCGGCGGGGGAGCGTCGTTCAACTGCCCGGACTGGCGGCGGCGTTTCCGATGATTGGTTTCGGCAAGATTGATCAGCTCGAAGTAGAAGCTGAAGGCGCGCGCAAGCTGGTAGACGCGCGTCAGGTCGCCGGCATGGGTGTGGACCGCCAGCAACGCCTGCTGCATGTTCGACGCGGCATTGGCTGTGTCGCCCCCAGTATCGGCCTCGCGTCGCGCAATCGCCGTGCGGCGAAGCTGCTCGACAGCTTCGTACAACGGTGCCCCCGATTGCTCCTTGAGCACCTCGCCCAGCAGCATGCCCAGCGAGCGCACATCCCGGCGCAGCGGGACTTCTTTTAGCTCGCCTGTCGGGGCAAGGAGTTCGGCAAGACGCTGTGGCCAGTTTGCAGGAGTCCAGAGAGACGGCATCTCTCCAATTATTGCACCGTTGGCAGGACACCCTTGCGGTGGCCAGTTTCGGCGCACCGCCGGGCGGATGACCTCACATCACCAGAGCCAGTTTCTCGAGCTCCTCCTGCATACTTTTGAGCGAATAGCCCGTGCGCTCGATACGGGAGACCATCGTGCGGGCCTCGTGGCTGGATACGCCATAGCCTCGCGTAGCAAGATAACTGCTGATCACGTCTCCAACCTGCCAGGAGTCGAGGTGGGCGCGCAGCAACTCCTCGCGCAGGCCTGCAAGGTCCGCCTCAGAGAACTTCTCAACCGCGTTTGCCGTGATTGCCGCCATCGCCTCTCCTCTCCGCGCGTCGCGCCTGTTACCGGCCCTCCGCCATACTTCATTAGATGAGCCTTCCATCCAATAGTTGCGGTACGTCGCTTCCAGTTAGACGCTCATTAGACGCTCACCGATGTGAGTACGCACAGAGGTTAGCGAAAGGTTCCCGTCAGTTGACTGCCACCACTTTGTCACAGATTTGTATAAACCCGCGTCAGCTCGCGCGATCGGCCAGCAACACCGGGATTCCGTCCACCACGGGATAGCGGCGCGAGCACCCGGCGCAGACGACGGAGCCGTCCCCGGCGCGGAGCTTCGCGCGACACACTGGGCAGACCAGCCTCTCCAGCTCGCGCAGCGACTTTGTCAACTCGACCATTGTCTCCATGCTAAGCCATCGGCAGCGCATAGGCGCGATGCCGTCGCGGCACGATACCATGAATACAGATATGACTAAACATCCGCACGTTCTCGACGGAGTCGCCATCGCCTCCGAGATCAAGGCCGAGGCCGGCCGCGAAGCCGCCGCGCTCTCCGCCAAAGGCATCACCCCCGGGCTCGCCGTCATCCTCGTCGGCAACGTCGCCGCATCGGAGATCTACGTTCGCAGCAAGGTGAAGACCTGCGGCGAACTCGGCATCTTCAGCGAGATGCTGACGCCGCCCGAATCGATCACCACCGAAGAGATGCTCGCGCTGGTCGCCAAGCTGAACGCGCGCGACGACATCGACGGCATCCTCATCCAGCTTCCTCTACCGAAGCACGTCGACACCAAGCGGCTGCTCGAGGCCGTGTCGCCAGATAAGGACGTTGACGGCTTCCACCCCGTCAACGCGGGACGCCTGCAGAGCGGCCAGCCGGGACTCGCGCCCTGCACGCCCGCAGGCATCATCGAGGTCCTCAAGCGCAGCAAGCTGCCCATCGCGGGGCAGAACGCCGTTGTCCTGGGCCGCTCCGACATTGTGGGCAAACCAGCCGCCCTGATGCTGCTCAACGAATCGGCCACCGTCACCATCTGCCACAGCAAGACGCGCGACCTGCCCGCCGTCACACGCAACGCCGATATTCTCGTCGCCGCCATCGGGCGCCCCGGCTACGTCACGCCCGAGATGGTGAAGCCCGGCGCCGTGCTGATCGACGTCGGCATCAACCGCCTCACCGATGCGGCAGACGTCGAGCGCTTCTTCCCCGGCGACGCCGGACGCGCGGCCACCTTCGCCAAGCGCGGTTCGGTCATCGTGGGTGACATCCACCCCGCGGCCTTCGCCATCTCCAGTGCCTACACACCAGTGCCCGGAGGCGTGGGCGCGTTGACCATCGCCATGCTGATGCACAACACCGTCAAGGCCGCGAAGCTGCGGCGCGGCATTCCCGTGGAGCGCGCGTAACCGCCATGCTGCGCGTCGGTCTTACAGGAGGTCTCGGCAGCGGTAAGTCCACCGTCGGACTGATGCTGGCACAGCGCGGAGCGTACCTGCTCAAAGCCGATGAGATCGCCCGCGAGCTGATGCAGCCAGGCGAGGCCGTCTACAACAGCATCGTGCAGCACTTCGGCAAGGGGATCGTCCTGCCGGATGGGCAGCTTGACCGCGCCGAGCTTGCCCGCATCGCCTTCGCCGACGGCCGCGTCGAAGAGCTGAACGCCATCGTGCATCCTGCGACCATCGCCGAGCAGGCCGCAATCGTGGCTGAGATCGCCGTAGACGACCCCACGGCCGTCGTCGTCGTCGAGTCGGCGCTGCTCTTTGAAACAAAGCACAACGCCCCAGCTGCCACCGATGAACCCGCCTCTCCGTGGCGCTCGCGCTTCGACTGCGTTGTGCTGGTGGTGGCGTCGGAGTCCACGAAGATCGAGCGCTACATCCAGCGCGCCGCCGGCGACACCGCACTCTCTCCCGAACGACGAGCTGAGCTCTCCGGTGAGGCGGCTCGCCGCCTGGCGCAGCAGATGCCCGATGCGGAGAAAGAGAAGCTCAGCGACTTCATCGTGCCGAACAACGGCACGCTCGAGGAGCTTGAGGAACTGGTCGACGAACTATGGCCGGTGCTGCACTACGCCGCCGCCAACACGCCTTGAACAGCGTTGTCGGTAAACTCCGGGGCTAAGTCGCTTTGCGCTGGAAGCTGGTCTTCTTCGTGTTGGCGAACGAGTCCTTCACCTTCACCGATGTCGCGGCTGTTCCATGGGCCGCCTTTGCGCCACCGTTTGCCTGGGCCGCCGCCTTTTCGCGCAGCGCCTGGAGCTTCTGTGCCTTCCGGCCCAGCCCGCCAACCTTTGCTCCGCCTGCTTTAGGAATGAAGTCGCTCATGCAGAGATTTTCTCACAGCGTCAGGGTAGTTTGCCGTGGTTGGCCGCCGAGATGGGTGTGGCAACCGGCGTGGCAACTCCCACAAACTCGGTGACCGAGTTGTACGTGAAGTTTGCCACCCACAGATTTCCCGATGGATCGATGGCGATCCCGCGCGGTCCGCTCAGGCCAATGTTCACTCCGTCGGACGTGTAGCTGTCTGTGCCGAAGCCCGTCGCCGGCGACAGCGCCGTGCCGGAGTTCGAGAACGCCGAGATGGAGTTGTTGTCGCGGTTGGCGACCCAGACGCGGTTGCTTCCATCGATGGCGATGCCGGCCGGTCCGCCCAGGCCGCCGCCCGTGTAGCCGCCAGCGGGCGAGATCATCGCGCCGTTGGTGTCGGCCTTGCCTAGTGCATTGTTGCGGCTCGAGGTGAACCACACCTTGTCCGACGAATCGATGGCCACAGGAGTGAGGTCGTTGCCCGTCGCCGTCAGCGCCTGCGTGAGCCGTGTCGAAGAGGAGGGCAGCGTCAGATGGTACAGAGCACCGTTATGTCCCAGCGTCCAGGCGCTCCCATTCGAGGCAACCGCGATCCCCGAGGTGTATGCGTCCGTCAGGAAGCTCGAGAGCTTTGAGCCCGACGGTGCGATCACCGTGGTGTGGTCGGTGCCCGAGAGCCATAGATTCCCCGAGGGGTCGAACGCCGGAAAGAAGCAGCTCGTGCCGCAGGCATACGGTGTCTGCGTGACCGGCGCGCCGTTGTTCAGCAGCACTGAAACGCTGTTCGCGCCGGGAATGAAGTTGACCACCCACGGGCTGTCCTGCGCATCGATCGCGACGGCAAACGGCTGCTTGAGACCGCCGTTGCGAGTGTCGAAGAGGATATTGCCCGTCGGCGAAAACTTAGTAAGATTGCCGCTGGCATAGCCCGGAACCCAGACGTTGCCCTGCGAGTCGATCGCCGGATAGTAGGGCCCGGGCATATCGTCGGAGAAGAAGGTGATCGAGAGCGTCCAGTCGTTGGGCGCCGCGGCTAGCGTGGGCATGTAAGGCGAGTTCGCCGCCGCAATCTTGAAAAGCGTCGCCACGTTCAAACCCGGATTGTGCGCCATGTTCAGCACCGCCGCCGCCGTGTTCGCGGGCAGCGGATCGTTGGTCGAAGGACGCGTCGCCGCAAACAGCGTGTCGCACGCCGGCCCTCCGCCGGTGGAGTTGATGCACGGCACCAGCAGGTTCGCCAGCGCGTTGATCTTCGCCTGCGGAATGAAGCCGTTCCCGGCGTCGTTGTAGGCCTTCGCCGTCCCCGTCTCCAGGTCGACCAGGTTGTTATACGTGCTGAAGGCGTTCGCCAGCCCCGCTAGGGCGTTGGCCGAGTTGCCGGAGCCAACGTGCGTTGCGTCGGTCATGAAGCCCGCCAGAGAATAGGCCGTCGCAACGGTCGAGACCTCGTTGATCACAAACGCCGGGATGTACCCGGCAAAGCTGCCCGTAGCCGGGCACGTGCCGAAGGTCGCCAACATGCCGATCACCGGGTTGACCACCACGCCGCTGAACCCAGGATTGCCGTTCGAGGCGTACACGTAAACCTGCTGTCCCGGGGTGCAGGTGTAGCGGTCGGTAAAGCTGAAGTTGCCGGTGCTGCTGCTGGTGATATAAGCGCCGTCCTTATCGACCGAGACGCCCGGTTTCCTGGGGTCCAGCAGCGAGACGCTGGGCTGTCCCCATCCCGAGGTGTTCACCGCAAAGAGATAGATGTGTGCCCCGGCGATCGCCTGCTTGCCTCCAAACGACGCCCCTTCCGTCGTTGCGACAGTCGTCAGGGTGCCCACCGTGGTGGTGGAGCTGGGGGTGGTGACCGGCGTCGTCGAAGCAGGCGGAGTCGAGGAGGATGAGGGCCGCGTAGGCGGTAAACCGCATCCCGCCATAAAGATAGCGGCTGCGGGCAGCACAAACAGCAGACTTCGCCGGAGATGAGTCTGGAGAATCAAAACGGAACCGTTATGGCTTAGACCGCGTAAGTGCTTATAGAGGTTTACTTACGTGATCAACAATAGTAGGAGAATACCGCAGGGCGGACGACGGCGAAATTAACCTTTGGTGGTAGCTGAATGGCTGATTCGATATATGAGCGTAATAATGTCATATTATTTGCAACCCATATTGTTATGTGCGCGTCATATAAATAGCTCGGATAAAGATTGACCGGCGAACGATCACCCAGCAAAGGAGCTCGACATGACCATTACGCGCTTTACCCCTGCCCTGCGGTTTGCCCCTGCCCGCCATTCCTCTGGTGAGTTCACCTTGCAGGACCGCTTGAGCTCGATCTTCGAGGATCTCGGCTGGGAGCCTGAGGTGCCGGAGACGAAGAAAAACAGCTTCGTCCCCGCCGTCGATGTCTATGAAGATGCGCAGAAGGTGACCGTCAAGCTGGAGGTCCCCGGCATCGCCAGGGAAGACCTCGACGTGCGCCTGGAGAACCAGACGCTGACGGTGACGGGCGAGCGCAAGTTCGAGAACGAGGCGAAGAAGGAGAACTTCCACCGCATCGAGCGCAGCTTCGGCAGCTTTATCCGCACCTTCACCCTCCCGCTGACGGTGGACACCGAGTCGATCAAGGCGAACTACGACGCCGGCGTCCTTACCATCACGCTGGACAAGAAGCCTGAGGCGAAGCCGAAGCAGGTGGCGATCGAAGCCGGTCCCGCCGCCGAGGACACACTGGCGGCCGGAGTACCGCTTCACTAAGGGCTTGCATCTCTGGCCGTATGGATGTCGCAGTATGGCGGGAGACGAAACTGTCTCCCGCCTTTTGCATGGATACGATTTGAGGAGTGACGGTATGGGCACTCCTGTTTTTTGGAAGTATGTTTTTGGGGAAGCATGTTTTTGTTAAGGGCACCCGTTCGACTCCGCTCAGGGCAGGCTCTTCAGCCGTGCCGGGGCTGGAGAGAGGTGAAAGGGCTTTAGCCCCTGAGGTCTGCGGTTGGACTTAGGATTTGTGGGGATGTCGATCTCCACGTAAGGGAGAGATTTGAATGGCGATCAAGTGGGAGAAGTTGACGGTGAAGTCGCAGGAGGCCGTACAGGGCGCGGTGAGCCATGCCGCGGAGAACGGCAATCCTGAGGTGCTGCCGCTGCACCTGATGGCGGCGCTGCTGGAGGACCGCGAGGGCGTGGTCATCCCCGTACTCGACAAAATTGGCGTGCCGGTGCAGCAGCTTTTGAGCAGCGTGAACGCAGCGATTCAGAAGCTGCCGAAGGTGCAGGGCGGAGCGCAGCCGCAGTTGGCGCAGGCAACGCAAAAAGTTTTAGAGCAGGCATTCAAAGAGGCGGACAACTTCAAGGACGACTACGTCTCGACCGAGCATCTGCTGCTGGCCCTGGCAAAGGCCAAGGGAGAGGTTGCCGGCGCGCTCAGCTCCTTTGGAGCGACGTATGACGCGATCATGAAGGCGCTGGCCGAGGTGCGCGGCTCGCAGCGCGTGACCGACCAGAACCCCGAGGGCAAGTTCCAGGCACTGGAGAAGTACGCGAAGGACCTGACCGACCTTGCGCGCAAGGGAAAGCTCGATCCCGTGATCGGGCGCGACGAGGAGATTCGCCGCGTCATCCAGGTGCTCTCGCGGCGCACCAAGAACAACCCGGTGCTGATCGGCGAGCCGGGCGTTGGCAAAACCGCCATCGTCGAAGGTCTGGCGCGGCGCATCGTGCAGGGCGACGTTCCGGAGATTCTCAAGAACAAGCGCGTCGTGGCGCTCGACCTCGCGTCGATGGTGGCGGGCGCGAAGTTTCGCGGCGAGTTCGAGGAGAGGCTGAAGGCCCTCTTAAAGGACATCGAGGCCTCGAACGGCGAGATTGTTTTGTTCATCGATGAGTTACATACTCTGGTGGGCGCGGGCGCCTCCGAAGGATCGATGGATGCCAGCAACATGCTGAAGCCTGCGCTGGCGCGCGGCGAGCTGCGCTCCATCGGAGCGACGACGCTGAACGAGTATCGCAAGTACATCGAAAAAGATGCAGCTCTCGAGCGGCGCTTCCAGATCGTCTATGTCGGCGAGCCGAACGTCGAGGACACGATTGCGATTCTGCGCGGCCTGAAGGAGCGCTACGAGGCGCATCACAAGGTCCGCATCAAGGACTCGGCGATCGTAGCCGCGGCGACCTTGTCGCACCGCTACATCTCAGACCGCTTTCTTCCGGACAAGGCGATCGACCTTGTCGACGAGGCCGCATCGGCCCTCGCCATCCAGATTGGCTCGGTGCCGGTGGAGATCGACGACCTCGAGCGGAGGGCGACGTCGCTCGAGATCGAGAAGGCGGCGCTCGGCCGCGAGAAGGACCCCAACTCCCAGGAGCGTCTTGAGGCGGTCGAGAAGGAGCTTGCCGGGATCAAGGAGCAGGCCGCGGGCCTGCGCGCCCGCTGGCAGAAGGAGCGTGGAGCCATCGGCCGTATCGCCGAGCTCAAGGAAGAGCTCGAAGGCCTGCGCTTCCAGATGCAGGAGGAGACGCGCAAGGGCAATCTTCAGCGCGCTGCCGAGTTGCAGTACGGAAAGATTCCGAAGAAGGAGGCCGAGCTGAAGGATCTGACGGCCCTGCAGGAGGTTGCCGTCGCCGCAGACAAAGCAGAAGCCAGGGCCGATGCCAGCAAGGGCGTCGGCAACAAGCCTTCGCGCATGCTGAAGGAGGAGGTCGACGAGGAGGACATCGCGGCCATCGTCTCGAAGTGGACGGGCATTCCCGTCTCGAAGATGCTCGAGGGCGAGACCGAGAAGCTGGTGCATATGGAAGACCGCCTGCGCGACCGCGTGATTGGCCAGGACGAGGCGCTGACTGTCGTCGCGAACGCGATTCGCCGTTCTCGCGCAGGTCTCTCCGATCCGAAGCGGCCGATTGGCTCGTTCATCTTCCTGGGCCCGACGGGCGTCGGCAAGACCGAGACCGCGCGCGCGCTCGCTGAGTTCCTCTTCGACGACGAGCAGGCCATGGTGCGCATCGACATGAGCGAGTACATGGAGAAGCACGCCGTGGCGCGGCTGATCGGCGCGCCCCCCGGCTACGTCGGCTACGACGAGGGCGGCCAGTTGACCGAGGCCGTGCGCCGCCGTCCGTACTCGGTGATCCTCTTCGACGAGATCGAGAAGGCGCACCCGGATGTCTTCAACGTGCTGCTCCAGGTGTTGGATGACGGCCGCCTGACGGACTCGAAGGGACGCACCGTGGACTTCAAGAACACGGTGCTCATCATGACCTCGAACACCGGAGCCGACAAGCTGACCAGCGCATGGGCGCAGGGCGAGGAGGGCTTCGAGGAGGCCAAGGCCCGCGTGATCGATGCGCTCAAGCAAACCTTCCGTCCCGAGTTCCTCAACCGCGTCGACGACATCGTCGTCTTCCATCCGCTCGACGACAAGGAGCTCACGCACATCGTCGACCTGCGGCTGAAGGACCTCGAAAAGCTGCTGGCCGATCGCCGCATCACGCTCGAACTGACGGACGCCGCGCGCAAGCAGATCTTCAAGGCGGGCTACGACCGTGCCTATGGAGCGCGTCCGTTGAAGCGCGCGATCCAGCGGCTGGTGCAGGACAAACTGGCCGTGAAGATCCTCGACGGAACCGTGCTGCACGGCGACCACGTTGTGGTGGACGCAGGCAAGGACGGATTGACGTTCAAGGTAAAGGACCGCGAGGCAGAGCCAGCCGCCGTATAACAGAGCAGAAAAAGAGAGGACCGGATGCTAGTGCATCCGGTCCTTTTGTTAAAAGCTGTATCGATTTCTGCGCGTTATTTGAGAACGAATCTTCTGAGCCGCTGCATCGGGCGCTCCATGACGAAGAGCGACAGCGTGCTGACGGTAAAGACAATAGCAAAAGCCAGCAGCAGGAACCCGGCGACCTTCCACGGGTGCGTGGGATCGAGCGCGTTGAAGTGCTTCGCGAGGACGAAGAGAACGATGGGGTGATACAGGTAAAGGCTGTAGGAGATATTTCCCATGTGCACGGGAAGATCGCGTCCCAGCCACGAGAAAGCTTTTGCGGGACGGTCGGACTGGATGATCCTGCGGATGAGGTGGTAGGCCAGCAGGTTTACCACGGTGATGCGGGCGATGATCGTGATGTTATTGATGGGGATGGAGAGAACAACGATGGCGCCTGCTGCCGACAGCATCAGAACCGTTCGCGAGTTGAGAATCCTGAGCAGGGGTTGTACGGCCCGCGGCGGCGGAGCGCCGTTGAACCACTGCAACGCCAGCAGTACGCCAAGGCCCAGTCCGTCGCAGCGATAAGGCGTATAGGTGATGGCGATGCTGTGGGTCCGAAGCTGCACCGCGAGGCGCAGGATGAAGGAACCGATCACCAGCGCGAAGGCAAGATAGTAGAGCGACGACAGGCGAAGACGCCTGACGAACTGCGGCCAGATCAGGTAGAACTGCTCTTCAATGGAGAGCGTCCAGGCAACGCCCTTTGCCTCGACATGGAAGCGCTGGTCGAAGTTGACCAGAAAGATCAGGCTCAGCCAGATATATCCCCACGCATCTCCAATGAGCCATTGCGTGAAGACCAGGTGGACGAGATAGACGGGCAGGATACGCAATGCGCGTTTCCAATAAAAATTGTGGAAGTAATTTGGCTTGCCGCGATCGATCAACAGCAGCGACGTAATGAGATAGCCGGAGAGTACAAAGAAGACGTCGACGCCGCTGGCGCCAAACTGAGACAGGTAGAAGACCCCGTGAAAAAACCAGTTCCAGTCCGAGAGCTGCTGCGGACGGATCGTCTGAGCGAAGTGATGAACGAAGACCACGAGCGCAGCGATTCCGCGCACGCCATCGAGCGCCTTGAAGTGCGGGAGCTTGGCTTTGCCAATGCTGGTTGAAGCTGCCGTTGCGGTTGCGGCGACATACTCCAGGCCTTGTTGCTCGGTCATTGGACCTCGTATTGACAGTATCGCGCATCGCCCGTGCTCCCAGGTAGCGGCTTTGCCATGCAGGGTGTAATTCGCGGTACTCTCCGGTCGAACGCGGCGCCGCGCATCCTTGCATATGCGGGGAGAGAGTGCAAAATGCGCCTGTTAGGATTGAACCTGCGACACAACCCCGCCTGTAGCCGGAAATCCCAGGGCCCCGAGCGCATGGATGCACCCAATGGATAACAAGACGCGGACCGCGATCATCATTGGCGCAGGTCCTGCGGGATTGACCGCGGCACTGGAGCTGTTGCGGAGGACCGACATCCGTCCGATCGTGCTTGAGGCGAGCGACGAGATCGGCGGCATCTCACGCACCATTCGCTACAAAGGCAACAGGATGGACATCGGCGGCCACCGCTTCTTCTCCAAGAGCGATCGCGTGATGCAGTGGTGGATCGACCTGATGCCGCCTGTGGCGGATGCCGGCACCGTCATCAGCTACCAGGGCAACCAGCGCGTGGTCGAAGTCCCCGGCAATCTGCCGCAGGAGCCCCCGCTGCGCGGCATGGGGCCGCTCGAGATCGACACGGAGACCGAGGAGACCGACGCGACGGGACACGAGAATGCCGACGCGCACGGGCACACGGAGACGGTCGTCACGCGCGAGCCCGAGAACCCGGACCTCGTGATGCTGATCCGCCCGCGCAAGAGCCGCATCTACTATCTGCGCAAATTCTTCGACTATCCCATCACGCTGACGGCGACGACGCTGGGGAATCTCGGCGCGGTGCGCACCATCAAAGTGGGCGTCAGCTACATGAAGTCGCGCGTCACCCAGATCAGGCCGGAGAAGAGCCTCGAAGACTTTCTCATCAACCGCTTCGGCCGCCAGCTCTACCTCACCTTCTTCAAGAGCTACACCGAGAAGGTGTGGGGAACACCGTGCGAGGAGATCTCCGCCGAGTGGGGAGCGCAGCGCATCAAGGGACTCAGCCTGACGACCGCCGTAAAGCACTTCGTCAGGAAGGCGTTCTCGGGCGGCGGCAAGGGTAAGGGCGACATCGCGCAGAAGGGGACGGACACCAGCCTCATCGAGCGCTTCATGTATCCCAGGCTCGGCCCCGGCCAACTGTGGGAGCACGTCGCCGATCAGGTCGTCGCGCTCGGCGGCGAGATCCGCATGAAGCGGCGCGTCGACAAAATCCACTGCGAGGGCGACCGCGTCGTCTCGATCGAAGCCCTGGATGAAGACGGCCGACTCGAGACGCTCGCGGGCGACTACTTCTTCTCGACGATGCCGATGCGCGATCTCGTGCGCGCGATCGACGCTCCGGTTCCCACAAATGTGCGCGAGGTGAGCGAAGGCTTGCAGTATCGCGACTTCATCACCGTGGGCCTGCTCGTCGACAGGCTGAAGGTCCACGAGCCGGACGGCGGCCTGCTGAAGGACACCTGGATCTACGTGCAGGAGCCCGATGTGTTACTAGGACGGTTACAAATCTTCAACAACTGGAGCCCGTACCTGGTCGCCGACCCCGAGAAGGTGTGGATCGGCCTCGAATACTTCTGCTACGAGACCGACGACCTGTGGAAGATGCCCGACGACGAGCTGAAGAACTTCGCCATCGCCGAGGTAGCGAAGATCGGCATCCTGAACGCACAGGACGTGAGCGACGCGCACGTGGTCCGCGTGCCGAAGACCTACCCGGCGTACTTCGGCACCTACTCGCGCTTCGACGAGCTGAAGGCCTTCACCGACACGTTCGAGAACCTCTTCCTCGTCGGCCGCAACGGCATGCACAAGTACAACAACCAGGACCACAGCATGTTGACCGCGATGGCCGTCGTCGACGGCCTGGCCGCGGGCAAAGTCGACAAGGCCGCGCTATGGGAGATCAACACCGAGCAGGAGTACCACGAGGAGAAGAAGTGACGCCGATGCGCAAAGCGACTCTTCAAGCGGCAGTGCTGCTGGCTTGCAGCGTATGCTGTGCGCCGTTGGTGCGCGCGCAACAGGCGAAACCCGTGGAAGCGTCGACCGTCCATGGCATCGAAGGCGCGCGTCTTGCAGACGTCCGCAACCTCGACGGCAAGCTGTATCACGTTCAGGGCGTCGACCTCGACGGCAAACACGTGTGGGTGACATCGGTGGACGCCGAGGCCCGCAAGGGCTATCTGCACCAGTTCGACCGTGCGACGCTCAAGCTCCAGCGCCAGGTCGAGATCACCGACGGCTCGCGCTTCCACCCCGGCGGCTTCTCCGTCGCTGGCGACTCGATCTGGGTCCCGGTCGCGGAGTACCGCCCGCACAGCAGCGCCGTGCTGCTGGAACTGGACAAGCGCACCCTCGCGGTCAAACGAAGGATTGAGGTCGCCGACCACATCGGCTGTGTCGCGGTCACCGGCGACGGCGAGCTGATCGCCGGCAACTGGGGCAGCCGCCAGCTTTACGTCTTCGACCGCGCGGGCAAACAGCTCCGCGTCATCGACAATCCTTCGATCAACCAGTACCAGGACATCAAGTTCGTCGATGGAATGCTGGTGGGCGCGGGAAACCTGACCCGCACCAGCGGCGCCGTCGACTGGTACTCGTGGCCTTCGATGAAGCTCGAGCGCAGCCTCGCCTCGGGCTTTACCGACAGGGGCAGGCTCTTCACGGCCGAGGCGATGGCGCTCAAGGGCCGCGACCTCTACCTGCTGCCCGAGGATGGCCCCAGCCGCCTGTTCCACTTCGTGCTGCCGAAGCCGTAAGCAACAACTGTTTCCGGTTCTCCCTTCAACATGGTTTCCAGTGGTACGTCCACATGGGTAAAATGGCCCCGCCGTCAAAACTCAATCAACCCTTCGCGAGGCCACCATGCGTTTTAAGCTTCTCCTCTTCGGATGCCTGTTTCTCAGCTCCCTTGCAGTCGCTAACGCCCAGCAGGACTACTTCAGCAACTGGCCCTCGGGCACCAGTCCGCAGGAGGTTGGCAAGAAATTGGCCGACCACTTCGTCACCAGCCCGCACCAGTACACCAGGACCATCCACTACTCCGAGATCTGCACCTGGTACGGCGCGCTTCAGTTCGCCGAGCTGACGCACGACACCGCCCTGCGCAACGCGCTGATCAAGCGCTTCGACCCGCTCATGCCCGGAGGAGCCGAGGATGAGCGCCGTCCCAGGCGCCGCCACGTCGACGACTCCATCTTCGGCGTCGCCCCGCTCGAGATCGCCCGCCAGACCAAGGACGAGAAGTACCTCAAGGAAGGTCTCTGGTGGGCCGACCGCCAGTGGGAGAACCCCCAGCCCGACGGCCTCTCCGCCGAGACCCGCTACTGGATCGACGACATGTACATGCTCACCATGCTGCAGCTCGAAGCCTACCGCGCCACCGGCGACAAAAAGTACCTCGACCGAGACGCGAAAGAGATGGTCGCCTACCTCGACAAGCTGCAGCAGCCCAACGGCCTCTTCTACCACGCGCCCGACGTCAAGTACTTCTGGGGACGCGGCGACGGCTGGGTCTCCGCCGGAATGGCCGAGATGCTCTCCTCGCTGCCCGCGAACCACCCCGACCGCGCACGCATCATGAAGGGCTACAAGCTGATGATGTCGTCGCTGCTCAAGTACCAGGGCAAGGACGGCATGTGGCGCGAGCTGATCGACAAGGACGACGCCTGGCCCGAGAGCTCCTCCTCCGCCATGTTCGCCTTCGGCATGATCATGGGCGTGAAACACGGCTGGCTCGATGCCGCCACCTACGGACCGGCCGCGCGCAAGGCCTGGATCGCAGTCACCGGCTACGTCGACCAGAACAGCGACGTCACCCAGGTCTGCGAGGGCACAGGCAAGAAGGACTCGCTCGAGTACTACTACCAGCGCAAACGCCGCACCGGAGACTTCCACGGTCAGGCGCCGGTGCTCTGGTCCGCCGGCGCGCTGCTCCGCGAAGGCGTCAAGTAAGCCCCATTTTTGCAGGATGTCTCCAACGAACGGGTACCCTATCTGGCGGTCTCATCGCCAGATAGGGGGGACTTCGGGCCTATCGTGCCGGGCTTGGGGAACCTCCGATTAATTCCGGTTTTGTTAAGGGCACCCGTTCGACTGCGCTCAGGGCAGGCTCTTCAGCCGTGCCGCAAGTGGCTTGTCTGCAATGCGCCTTTAGCCGCTGAGGGGAATGTTCGGATACTTAATCAGACCTTCCCTGGAGCATTTTCCTTATAGGTGTAGCTCTTGCTTTCAAGGCCGAAGGCCCGCCAACATACCAGCCTGGGCCGAAGGCCCAGGTTTACAGGCCGACGATCAACCAGAGCGCTGTACGCGCGATACATGGCAATGCCGGCGGAGCTACATCTGAAGGGAAACAGCTCTATCGTGCGCGCCTCAACCGCAGCACCGAGTTGATCTCATCACCACTCATCATCGGTGCCGGAGCCCGCATCACGGGACGCATTCGCTCCGCCACACCGACCGCGTCCTCTTCCATCAGCGCGACGACTTCGTCCTGACCCAGCAACCGCGCGATCCCCATCGCTGACCGCAGACCCGAAACATCCCGGTCTTCCAGTCGAAGCCTAACGCTCTCAATGCAAAGGTCTTTTGCGGCGCCTCTTGCGCCACGCCTCTCCGCTCTGCCGTCATTCACAGGCACATCCCCCGTATATGGCTATACCCAGGCAGCTTTTCCAA
The DNA here is from genome assembly GCA_018268895.1 of Acidobacteriota bacterium. Lineage (NCBI taxonomy): Bacteria > Pseudomonadati > Acidobacteriota > Acidobacteriota bacterium. The sequence goes on from JAFDVP010000007.1 coordinate 375,677, forward strand.
GTACCGCAAGCACTACGGAGTTACGCGGAAGGGACCGTCTCTGGTACGACGTTTCCCGCTAGAACGTGGTTGTACCACGTCCTGCACCGTATTGACACCAAAAAACTCTCCCGGAGGATTCAATAAAGACAATGACCAGGCAGTAGACAAACGATCAACCACCCACACCCCACCGGCACCCACCCGCACCTTCGGTATGTCATTGCGGAGCTGCGGTATGTCATTCCGGAGCTTTGCGAAGAGCCTGCCCTGAGCTCGTCGAAGGGACCTGCATTTTCCCGCCCCGGCAACACGCTACAAGCCAAAAGTACAAATGCAGGATCCTTCGACTGCGCGGCTACGCCGCTGCGCTCAAGGGATGACAAATCCGACGGGTTGGGTGAAGTACCAGGTGCCCCATCGCTCTGCGGCAGCGAAGGCAGGAGGAAACCGCGCGTCGATCAGGCCAGCGGACGGTTCAGCTCCGTGCGCCACTCCTCCGGACGCGCGCTCGTATCCGGTCCCACCACATACCTCTCCCACAGGTCCTCGCGCGTCTCGTAGCCTTTCTCGTCGATCCACGCCATGAACTCGCCCCACGCCTTCCCCAGCCCGTCGTAGTTGCCGCTGTACACCGTGCGCGCTACCTGCACCGGCTCCATCACACCCGGATACACCCGTCCCGTCTGCGCCACCACCGCGTTCACCGGGATGCAGATGCGGAAGTCGAACGTCTCATGCGGCCGCCGGATGTGGTGCGTAAACCACGGCCCCGCCGGCACAATCTTCTGCGCCTGCAACACCTCGCCAAGCTCCTTCAGCCCCGCCTGCATCGCCGCCATCACCCCGGCGCGAGGCACCGTCACATGCACATACGCCACAAGCTGCGCCGCCGACTCAACCACCTCAGGTGTACTGATCATTCCTCATCTCCTTTCATAACCTTTTGGTTATATACAAGGAAAGCGAAGACCCTGTCAAGCCGCATGAAAACGAAAAAGCGCGCCGCAGTGGCGCGCCTTTGTCTGTCAGCGCCCAACCCCTCAGATGCGCATCGGCATCAGGATGTACCTGTACTTCACATCCTCGTTGCCATCTTCCGGCCGCATCTGGCCCGCGCTCTGCGCGTCCTTGAACTCCAGACGCACCTCGCCCGTGTTGCCGATCGCCTTCAGGAAGTCGATCAGGTACTGGCTGTTGAAGCCCACCACCAGGGGATCGTAGTTGTACGGCGTCTCGATGGTGTCTTCGGATTCGCCCGCATCTGTGGAAGATGAGGAAAGCTTCAGCTCGTTCTGCTCCAGCCGTATCTTGATCGCGCCCGAGCGCTCGTCTGCGAACTGCGCCACGCGCTGAATCGAACCCATCAGGTCCTCCGAGCGCACGATCACAAACTTCGTATTGTCCCTCGGCAGCACGGCCTCGTAGTTCGGGAACTGACCCGTCAGCTTGCGGCTCGTCAACACGCGGCCTCCCACGCGGAAGAACAGCGTCTGGTCGTCGTCGGCGAAGTCGAAGCTCTCGGCCTCCGTGTTCGACAGCAGGCCCTGCAACTCGCCCAGCGCCTTGCGCGGGATCAGCGTCTTCTTCTCGCCCTGCACGCCTTCGAGGTTCTCTCCCAGCTTCTCGACGTGCGCCAGCCTGTGGCCGTCGGTCGCCACCATCGCCATCGACTCGGCCTTCAGCACCAGCAGCGCGCCGTTCAGCGTATACCGCGACTCCTCGCTGGAGATGGAAAAGATCGTCTTCGAGATCAGGTTCTTCAGCCCCGCCACCGGCAGCTTCACCCCGCCCGCGGCAGGGAACTCCGGCACCGCCGGGTAGTTCGCCCGCGCCATGCCCACCATCTTCGTGTTCGAGCGGCCCGCGCGGATCTGCACCCAGTGGTTGTCCATCAGCTTGATCGAGATGTCGCCCTCGGGCAGCAGCTTGATGTAGTCGTACAGCTTGCGCGCCGGAATCGTGCATGCGCCCGCCTTCTTCACCTTCGCCGTGCAGCTGGTCTTCATCGACTGGTCGAGATCGGTCGCCGTGATCGTCAACTTGCCGTCGTCCGTCGCCTCGAACAGAAAGTTCGACAAGATCGGGATCGTCGTCTTGCGCTCCACCACCGACTGCGCTGCCGTCAGCTCGCGCAGCAGCTCCGCGCGGGAGACGCTGATCTCGAGGTTCCCCGTAGGGGCGGCATTCGTTGTCATCTCGGAGTCCTGGGCTGCTGTCGTCACGGTCAATCCCCCATCGTCATCGGCTTTGTGCGCAAGGTGTGCTGGCCAAACTGTAACACCGAACTCCGCACGCAGACACACGGAACCCGGAGGCGCAATCCACTTCAGGCGTCTGACTGATTCTAGGACCTCCCAGCTATATATGACGCCTGTGAAAAACTTCGGCGTTCTGCGGGAAACTGCCCCAGACCTGTCACTGCCCTTTGTCCCTTTTACTCTTTGTCATTCCGCAGCGTTAGCGGAGGAATCTGCTTTAATCCCTGACTCAACACATACTTTGTCATCCTGAGCGGAGCACGAAGTGCGCAGTCGAAGGACCTGCATTTCCCATCCTCGCCACAACCGCCCGGGTGCCCCATCCTTCGCATCGCGAAGGGTGGGATGAACCAATCCCAACCGCGACGGTTTTAAAAGAAGAAATTAACTCTTAAACAAGAGATATGTCCCGTAGTCTTAACCGTTCTCCCATGAAAAGTGGATAACCGTCACATCGACCTCAATCAAAACCACTTATCCATGTGTCCCGTTTTAGAAAACCAGGCTGTGCAAGATCGTATAACGCGGAACCCCCGCAACGGATCCCTCCACCTGTCCCCCTTTATCCCCACTTCCCACAATCCTCACCCGCCCCACCCGAGGAAGACCCCACCGAACCCTGCATTACATCCCCAACTCAAGCCGGGTCATCTACTTGCGCCAACCATTTTTTTCACACACGTACCCGGATCGTGTGGATAATCAGCCCGTACCACTTTGCGAGAGTACCCCCATGAACATTGCCATCTTCGGGGCGAACGGAGCCACGGGACGCCTCATCACCCAGTACGCCCTCGCCGCCGGACACACCCTGACCGTGCTGCTGCGCACGCCGAAAGACTTCCCCTACCTCGAACGCCTCACCCTCGGCGGCCACGTCGTCCACGGCAGCGCCTTCGACCCCCACGACGTCGCCCGCACCATCCAGGGCGCCGACGTCGTCTTCTCCGCCCTCGGCGCAAAGTCACCCCTGCGCAACGAGAACGTCCTCCCCCGCGCCGTCCCGCTCATCGTCAAGGCCATGCAGCAGAGTCCGGGGACCAAACGCCTCATCGTCCTCGGCTCCGCCGGGGCGCTCCCCGGCTCCCTCGCTCAACAGCCCGCCTGGCGCCGCTGGGTCGTTCAGAAGATCGTCTACCCCCGGCTGCTCAAGTGGCCTGTCTACGAGCAGAAGGTGCAGTACCTCGCCCTGCTCTCGAGCGGCCTCGACTGGACCATGGTCATGCCGCCCATGCTCACCAACGGACGCGAGCGCGGCAACATCCGCATCGACGGCGAAGCCCTGCCACCCAACGCCTCCAGCATCTCCCGCGCCAGCGTCGCCCGCTTCATGCTCCAGCAGATCGAAGACCCCGAATGGCGCCGCAAAGGCGTCTACATCAGCAACTGAAGCTGAGGTACCTGGTACTCGGTACAAGGTACTGGGAAATACGAATACCCTTGTATCGCCACCAATCCGGGTGCCCCATCTTAGCGACGGTTTCATCGTCGCTAAGGTGGGACCATTCGCGCGAAGCGCGAACCTGACATCCTTCCCGCTCACTAATCAATCCATCGACTAAAATTTGTCATCCTGAACCGTCGAAGGGCCTGCATTTTTCAGAATGCCCCATACAATCCGGGTGCCCCATTCTTAGACGCAAAGCGGCTAAGGGCGGGATAAACAAATTCACCAAGCAACCCTGGCTCAAGAACACACCATCACGAAACCATCAAACCGCGCTCATCACGCTCTCCCTCTCCTCCTCACGCTCTCCCTGCATCGCATACCGCTCCAGCAACAGCACTGCGGCAACCGCCGTGAATCCCGAAAGCTCTCCATAGATGCGCGTCTCCACCAGGATCCCCTTCACAAACATGATGGCGAACCACACCGGCATCACCAACAGATAGTTCGCAAACCTTGCCGGCGCAATCTTCTTCCGGCACACCAGCACCACCGGCAGAACGTAGCCGCAGATGTTCAGTACTGCCGGCCAGTGCTTGGGCATCAGCTTCTCCAGGTTGTCGCGCACGTGGATGGCGTCCTCCGCGTTGTTGTTCGCCGCGAAGATATGGTGCAACGCGATCCTGATCGTCAGCCACACCGCCGTAAGCATCGCCACCCGGACCCACGGCATCATCCGCAGATCGAGCCGCCGCCACAGCGCGCGCGACAAGCTCGTATCTCGCGAGCAGCTGTCGATCATGTAGATCACAATCAGAAACAGCGTCGTCTCGCGGTTCACTGTTCCGATCAGCACCGTAAGGAACAGCGGCCAATACTGCCGCGTGTAGATGTAGTACACCCCCGCCGTAAAAAACATCAGGCTCAGCACATCGTACGGATAGAAGAAGGGCTGCTGCACGATCACCACGTAGCTCCACAGCGTGACATACAGAAACGCCGGGTACACCGCGAACCACAATTTGCGCGATGGAGAGAGCGCGTCATACAGCTTCATCACAAAGAAGCCCGCAATACAAAGCGCAAAGAAACAAACCACAAAATAAGCTCCGCGCTGTATGGGAAGAAACAGCCCGCGCAGGTGCTCAAACACTGCCGTGATCGCCCTGCTGTGCACCAGCGGATACAGCAGCGCCACCGGCAGCACCCTCTCCTGAAAAGGGTTTCTCTCCGCCCCCCTCATGTAGTCCCAGAACCTGAGATAAGGGTGCGTCGATACAAGATAGAAGCTGGCCAACTGCATCGTTGCCAGCACATAAAGAACGTGAGCAAGGATCTGCGCACGCGATATCGCTCCAATTCGCATTCGCCATTCCAGAATGAAATTTTCGTTCTCTTGAAAGATGGCTAACGCGCGAAAGACTTTCTCGTACTGCGCCCACCCCGGGAAAATCACTTCACACTCTTTGATGCACTTCAGCAGCCACAGTAAAGCTGCTTACAGCAATCCGCACCAATTTGCTGTAAGCATCTGATTTTTAGCGCGCACGATTTCTGTTGCTGGCGCGCAACATTCCACGCACAAAGAAATTCCTGCCCACAACCCCGCCATTCTTTCCGTGTCTTTTTACACTCCTCCAGAAATACGGGTGCCCCTACATGACACAGCCTCAACGCAGCATGTGTATGGGAACATTCGCAACGCAGCATGTATGGAAACATTCGCGCGAACTGCTTCTAGGTACGCCAAGCCTTCAGGCCTGGCTCTCTCCAGCCCGCTTTTAGATAAAGGGGGCTTTAGCCCCTGGGGTGTGCTTCCCTGCACGCAACATCTCCATACCAACCGGGTACCATCACACAAGCATCTCCATTCATGGAGCACCGATGACCCTCCCCCGCGCCCTGGCCCTTCTCCTCTTCGCCGCAACGCTTGCACCCGCGCAGACACTCGAGCGCCACCCCGATCCGCAGCCGCAAGCGCCCACGACGAACACCCCCACCGGCCGCTGGATCTCCGAGCACACCTCCGCCGGCGGCATCGGCACCTGGTGGGACTTCCGCCCCGACGGCACGCTCACCATGTACATCGGCGCCGCCGTTACCGCGCCCATCTCCCACACCGCCGACACCGTCGTCGTCCCCGGCTCCGGCGGCAACCGGCTCGCGCTCGACTACCGGATTACCGGCAACATCCTCAACCTCAAGCGCGCAGGCGACCCCGACACCCTCTTCACCCGCGTCGGTCCCGCACCCAACCCGTCCGACCCCCTACTCGGCCGCTGGCGTCCCAACCCGCCCGCCACCTACAGCTCCGACCCCAAACTCGCCGCGCGCCAGAAGGCCATGACCTCCGGCGTCTACGTCTTCGCGCCCAACAACACCCAGACCGTCCGCATCCCCTTCGTCTCGCGCACCGGCACCTGGGACCGCGCCGCCCACACCCTCCAGCTCGAAGGCGACACGCACACCTACTCCTTCAACCGCACCGCCCAGGGACTCGTCCTCGGCCAGCCCCCCGACAACACCAAAACCGGAACCTACATCCCCGACCCCCTCTTCCCGCAGTAGGCCTCCCACACGCCCCGGGTACGCCCCCTCACGCACCCCCGAATCTGTCATCCTGAGCAAAGCGGCGTAGCCGCGCAGTCGAAGGACCTGCATTTTTGCAGGATGCCCGTGTGCTGTGTGCCCCATCCTTCGCGGCAGTATCGCGAAGGGTGGGAGGAACACGACCGCGCCGGGTGCTCCATACATGCGCCCATCGTCTGCGCTGCCCGTGCCGGCTCAGTTGACGTCCTTAGAGGGCCCACAGAGGGGCCCACGACCCGGCAAACCCCGGGGCTGTGAAAATCCCGGCCTCTTGGGGTATAATCAGAAATTGCTGCAATAGCTAAAAGTTCCGGCAGGAAGAGTTGCGCATAGCCGCCCCTGCCCATCAGGAGTCAGTTCCATGCCGAAGCGTACCTTTCAACCCAACCGTCGCCGCCGCTCCAAGACCCACGGCTTTCTCAGCCGCATGAAGACCAAGGCTGGCGCCGCCGTTCTCAGCCGTCGCCGCGCCAAGGGCCGTCACAAGATCGCCGTCAGCGCCGGTTACCGCGACTAGTTTCCCCTTGCCTGGAAGGGCGCCCATTCCGGTGCCCTCGGCAAAGCCTGCAAAGCTAAAAATTCCCCGAACGCATAGCAGACGTGTTTATCGGCACTTATGCCGGAAACGCCTCCCCTGCGCCCCATCTCCCTGTTAAAAACAGGGCAACCTGCCCCCGCGCCTGATCCTCCTATTGAATACCGGCACCGCGAAAGCGAACGAAGTGCCCTGCCGGCAAACGCAGGAGATGCAGCAATGAATCAGCCCACACAGCAGAAACCCAACCAGGGGATGCAGGACAAGGACAAGCAGAAGAGTCAATCTGGTCAGCACGTCCAGCAGGGTAACCGCCCCGGCCAGGGCGGCTATCAGTCCCCCGGCCAAGGCAGTCATCCCGGACAATCGGCTCCCCCCGATAAGAGATAGGACCCTGAAGCAGAAACAAGTCACAGCGTAACGCAGACGGCCCAAGGCACCCGTCAGAAAGCCCGCCATTTGAAGTGGCGGGCTTCTTCTTTTTAGAGCATTTTCCGTATAGGTGTAGCTCTTGCTTTCAGGGCCGAAGGCCCGCCAACATACCAGCCTGGGCTGAAGGCCCAGGTTTACAATCCCACAAATGAAGCGTTGAAGGCGCGACGCATACGTTCTCGGAGATGAGCTACACCTCCAGAGAAAATTCTCGAGCCGCCCGTTTTCCGAAACGACACAGCCTCGGCAAACCAAGGCCACTGATAGGCTTGTGTTTGACGTCGGCGGGCCTGGAGTCAGGCGAGCTTCGAGACAAAGGACCCCGACCGCACAAAGGGCCACACTGCCCCAAAAGCACCATGTTGCGTTCGCACTGAAGGAATATGCGCCTCAATGGAAATAACCTACCGCGGTTTGTGGACACTGATTCATGGCATGGGCTTCGGGCTGCTCTTTCTCCTGGGCTGCTCCGCGGCCATCATGGAGTTCTGGCGCGTCTGCATCGGCCACGACACATCCTCCGAGCGCGTCGACAGGACGCTGAAATGGTATCTGCTGGCAATGACGGCGCTGGCATGGCTTGCCGTCCTCTCCGGGGCCTACATCATCTATCCGTGGTATCGCGCCGCGGCTCCGGCGGGGGTGCATGATCTTAGCCTCTATCCCCAGCTGCTCTTGAAAAGCAGCACCGCCACCGCCGGATGGCACTCGCTCGGCATGGAATGGAAGGAGCATGTTGCGTGGATCGCACCGATCGCCATCACCATGGCGACCGCCGTCTTCTTCCAGTACGGCCGTGAACTGCGCAGGCAGCCGTACCTGCGCACGGCGGTCCTGCTCTTTGCGGTTGCTGCATTTGTCTCGGCAGGCATCGCCGGCTTCTTCGGAGCCATGATCAACAAATATGCGCCGACCAATGGCGGCTCCATCATCACCCTGGTTCACCCTGAAGGAAAGTAATGCACTCGGAAGACAGCAACGCTTCACCATCGCTACGGCCCAATGGCGCGGGAGCCGCAGCCGTGCTCTCGGCCGGAGTCGGGGTCTTCGTGCTCGGCGTCCTGACCGTTGCAGGAGACAAATCGGCCGCCATCAAAGCCATGATGATCTTCTACAAACCTACCGGGGCGCTGTCCGGCGTCACGTCGCTGTCGATCGTTGCGTGGCTGCTATCCTGGCTGCTTCTCCACCTCAGATGGAAAGAGAGAGACCTGCCTTTGAAGGCAATCGCAACGGCGGCGTTTCTACTCCTCGCCCTCTCGCTGCTGCTGACCTTTCCACCCTTCATCGACGCGATCTGATCGATAAAGACTGAAGTCCTCTGGGTACGCGCGGGTGCCCGATACATGACTCCGTCTTATTGCGCGAAGCGCGAACCGCATCCGGGTACGCCAGGCCTTCAGAGCACTTTCCCTCGCAGGTGTCGTCTTCAGGGCCGAAGGCCCGTCACATAACAGCCTGGACCGGCAGGCCTGGGTACTGATTTGGAACCACCTGAACGCTGTAAGCGCGACACATGGTAATGCTTCCGGCGGCGGCACGAACGCGCCTTCTTTAGAATTGTCCACGTGACCCCGACATCAAGGTTTTCCCTGGCCTCCATCGCCGCCGCGCTTCTCATTGCCTTTGCCCTCCACGCGCAGGAGACTCCCGGCAACACCACGCTCCACGACCTCGCCCCGGCCATTGTTCCCACGCCGCGCCTCGACGTTCCCTGGTGGGCTGAGCGCCACAACGCCATCGTCGAGCAGGTCCGCGCCCACCGCGACTTCAACCTGCTGCTGATCGGCGACTCCATCACGCAGAACTACGAGAAATCCTCGCCGCCCGACCAGGACTTCCAGCCCACGTGGAAGCAGTTCTACGCTCCCCGCAATGCGCTCAACCTCGGCTTCTCAGGCGACACCACCGCCAACCTGCTCTGGCGCCTCACCCACGGCGAGATCGACGGACTCCGCCCGCAGGCCGCCGTCGTCCTTATCGGCACCAACAACACTGGACACGCGCACCAGACCGCCGAGCAGACCGAGGCGGGCATCTCGAACGTCGTCGGAACCCTCACCCAGCGCCTCCCGCAGACTCGCATTCTTCTCCTAGGCATCCTCCCCAGCGACGTCTCCCCCGAGAAGACCGTCGCCGACAAGGCGATCAACGAGTGGCTCGAAAAGCGCTACGGCAGCAAAGCCGCTCCAGCGACAGCAGCAACCTCCGCAACAAGTAAAGACTGTCATCCTGAGCGAGCCGAAGGCGAGTCGAAGGACCTGCATTCCACCCCAACGTCCGGGTGCCCCATCCTTCGTGAAACGAAGGGTGGGAGGAGCGAAACCTCCATCACACCCACACCCCAGACCGACGCGCGCGTCACCTACCTCGACATCGGCAGCATCTTCAAAAACGCCGACGGCACGCTGAACACCGCACTCTTCTACGACCCGCGCCTCGCCACCCCAGGCAAGCCGCTCCACCCCGACACCAAGGGCCAGCGGATGATGGCCGAGGCCATCGAAACCACCCTGGCCAAACTCATGTACGACAAACCCCGCACTGCATTGTTAAAATAGTCCTGTATCGGTTACAAATTAATTTTGGATAAATCGCTGCCCCACCCAAACTCTGTCATTTTCCATACACAAAATTCGTCATCCGCTTCTTACAAAAGTCATCTGCTTCCCACAAAATTTGTCATCCTGAGCGGAGCGGCGTAGCCGCGAAGTCGAAGGACCTGCATCTCTTCCGCTCCAGCAGGAATCTACAAAGCATGGAAGAAACGCAGGTCCTTCGACTCCGCTTCCGTTGGTCGCTCCGCTCAGCATGACAATTTAATAGGCTGGGTAGGAAATACGAGGAACATGCCGGGTGCCCCATATCTGGCGGCTCCATCGCCAGATGTGGGATCATTCGCGCGAAAGCGCGAACCCTCCGCTACCTAAGCAAACTCCAGCGTCCCCGCCCCCAGCAACTCCTTGTGCCCGATCACCACTCCCGCATGCGCCTTCCCACCCACACGCAACGATCCAGCATCTCCGCGCCGCGTGATCACCAGCTTCTTCCCGTTGCCCACCGTCAGCGTCATCTTCTCAAACAGCGGAGCGCCCAGCACATACTCCGCCTTGCCCGGACACACCGGATAGAACCCCGCGGCAGACAGCAGAAACCACGCCCCCATCGAGCCCGTGTCCTCGTCTCCCGCAAACTCCTCCGGCGAGTACAGCTCCTCCATCACCCTCTTCGTCCAATAGCGCGTGCGCTCCGGCCTTCCCGCCAGAGCAAACAGATACAGCACGTGATGCACCGGCTGATTGCTGTGCGCATACTGCCCGAAGGTCCGCGCCGCCATCTCCGACATCTCGTGAATCTCGCCGCCATACGACCCCACATCGAACGCCGCCGGCATCGTAATCATCTTCTCGAGCTCTGCCGCGGCGATAGTGTTGCCGCCCATGGCCTTGAACAACTCCGCGGGCTCATGCGGAACGTCCCAGCGATGCTGCCACGCCGCGCCCTCCACATACGGCGATCCCCAACGCACCGGATCGAACGGCGCACCATTGTGCGTCACCCACGAGCCGTCCGAGTTCTTGCCGCGCAGAAATCCCACCTTCGCATCGAACAGGTTCCGCCAGTTGTGCGAGCGCCTCTCGAACATCGCGGCGTCTTCCTTATGCCCCAGCTTCGCCGCAATCTGCGCGATGCAGAAGTCGCCATACGCAGAATCCACCGTCTCCGCGCCCGACTGATGAATGTGGTCCTCGGCAACGTAGCCCAGCTTCAGATAGTCCTCAATACCGCGCCGCCCGTAGCCCTTGTCCGCATCGCCCGGCTCTATCGCATGTTTTCGGAGTCCCTGGTACGCCGTCTCCACATCGAAGCCCGGAATGTCTTTCACTACGCCATCGGCAAAGACCGCGTCGATCAAACTCCCCGTCATGCACGCGCGATAGCCCGGAGCGGGAAACTGCGGCATCCATCCGCCCTCGCGATACGCATTCACCCACGCCTGCAATATCTCGCCCAGCCGCTCGGGGAACATCACCGACATCCACGGATACCACGCGCGATACACGTCCCAGTAGCCGTGGTCGGCGTACATCACACCCGGCTCCACCTTGCCGTTGAACGCGCTGAAGTGCACCGGCTTCCCGTTCGCGTCCATCTCGTGCAACATGCGCGGAAACAGCAGCGCGCGATACATGCAGGAGTAAAACGTCCGCCGCTGGGCCTCGGTTCCGCCTTCCACCTTCGCGCGATCGAGATGCTCGTCCCACACCGTCTTCGCCGCGGCCTTCACCGCATCGAACCCGCCCGCAAGCTCGAGCTTCAGGTTTCTCTCCGCCTGCTCATACGAGATGAACGAGGTGCCGATGCGAATCTCCTGCGCCACGCCAGCCCGCGCCGGATAGCGCACGACCGCCACCTTGTGCCCGTCTCCCCCATGACTGCCCGCACCATTGCGCCCGGCAACGTCCGCCGTCTCCAGCTTCAGCGCGCTCGCACTCACACCTGCAAACTGCACGACATAGAATGCGCGAAAGTTCTCCGGAACGCCGCCGTCGTTGAAGCTGTTGCTCAGCCGCACCATCCCCGACGCCGCATCCAGCACAGCCTCCGCCTTCGCCGCGCCAGGCATGTCGATCGCAAACCCCGCGCCCTCGGCCATGTCGCGTTCGCCGTCACGCGCAGCGGCAAACGTCACTCGCATCGCCGCGCCATGCGCCGTGGGAGCAAGCTCCATCCGCGCGCGATACCGCAACAGCTCAATCTCCAGCCCCGCCGGCGACAACACCGCATCCTCCAGACGGTACGACGACCCGCGCGATCCGCCTGCCGCCTTCGCCAGCGCATCCACCGGCATGAACGTCGCATACCCGTAGTCGTTCAGCCACGGACTCAGCTGATGCGTGCACCGCACGCCCTCAATGCGCCTGTCCGCCGGATGAAAGAACCACGGCGTGTTGCGCCCATTGCTCTCAAGCGCCCAGTGCGCCATGCCGAACGGCACCGCCGCAATCGGTAGCGTGTTCCCCCGCGAGAACAGAAACGTCGACCCCGTCCCCTGCAGCAGGTTCACCATCTCCAGCGAACTCTTCGCCGCAGCAGTCACCTTCGCCGCATTGTTGGCATGATTGGCAGCAGCAGCCGCAACCTCACCCTGCGCCTCAACACCCGCCGCCGCAGCCACCACTCCCGCAGCCGCACCCTTCAAGAACAACCGACGATCAGGCCTCAATCTCTTCCTCCGGAATCCACCGTCCATATTACTGCCCCGGAAGCCGGGTGCCGGGTGCCCCATATCTGGCGGCCTCATCGCCAGATGTGGGACATTCGCGCAACGCGCGAACCGCCGTCTCCGGCCCCACCCCAAACCATGACGTTTCGACCGAAGCGACGAAGTCCCTTTTTTGAAGTGTCATTTCGACCGGAGCATCTCACGGCTCCATCGTGAGATGCGGAGTGGAGAAACCTGCTTCTCTGCCGTCAATACGAAGCCAATTGCCGGGTGCCCCATACATGCGGCCTCATCGCATGTGTGGGATCATTCGCGCGAAGGGCGAACCCAACGATTTATCATGATTAACAGTGACCTACACCATCGCAGCCTTCTACCGCTTCACCGCCGTATCCGACCCCGCCACACTCGCGGAGAAGCTGCGCTCCGCCTTTCGTGACACCGACCTCTCGGGCACCACCCTCATCGCCCCCGAGGGCGTCAACGGCACCATGGCCGCCTCCGCCGAAACCATCGAGCGTCTCCTCGATCTCCTCACCCAGGAGACCGGCCTCGACCGCGCCGAGGTCAAGTTCTCCTCCTCCACCGAGCGCCCCTTCGGCCGCCTCAAGTTCCGCGTCAAGCGCGAGATCATCACCTTCCGCGACGCCGCCGTCGATCCCACGCGCCCCGGCCAGTACGTTGAACCCGAGCAGTGGAACGCGCTCATCGCCGACCCCGATGTGCTCCTGCTCGACACCCGCAACCACTACGAGACCGGGATCGGCACCTTCGACGGAGCCACCGTCCCCAACACCGATAAGTTCTCCGACTTCGTCGCCTACGTCCGCGACAATCTCGACCGCGACAAGCACCGCAAGGTCGCCATGTTCTGCACCGGAGGCATCCGCTGCGAAAAAGCCTCCGCCTTCATGCTCCAGGAGGGCTTCGACGAGGTCTACCACCTCAAGGGCGGCATCCTCAAATACCTCGAGCAGGTCCCCGAACCCGAAAGCAAGTGGCAAGGCCAGTGCTACATCTTCGACCGCCGAACCTCAGTAGGCCACGAAGACTTCTAGTACAGGGTCGAGGGTGTAGGGAATAGGGAATAGAAAGCCGGGTGCCCCATACATGACGCGGCCTCATCGCGGCATGTGTGGGCATTCGCACAGAGCGCGAACCGCATCTGGGTACCCCAAGGCTTCAGCCTTGGGCCTCTACACCAGCTAAAACGAGCGAGGGGCTTTAGCCCCTGGGGTTCAATCCGCCGGTCTATACATGACGCAGTCTGCATGGGACATTCGCCCTATACGGCGCGAACAGCGTTCAGCCAGACGCAACAAGAATCTGAGAGAATGCAGCAGCGACAACTCCAGGAGAACTTAGCAATGAACAAACTCTACTCGCTCATCCTGAAGCGCGGCCTGATCCTCGCCGGCGCCGTCACCCTTTGCGCCTCGACCAGCGCCTTCGCCCAGAACAAGGCCATCGACTTCAAGCCCGGCAACCCCTTCAGCGACGCCGTCGTCGCGGGCAACACCCTCTATGTCGCCGGACAGCAGGGCCCCGGCGCCAACGGCAAGGTCGCAGGCCTCGACATCACCGCGCAGACCACCAATACCATCGCCGCCATCAAGAAAGTCGTCGAGAAGGCCGGCTTCAAGATGAGTGACATCGTCTCCGCGACCGTCTACATCACCGACCTCAACGACGTCCCCGCGATGAACAAGGTCTACATCAAGGAGATGCCCGACCCCAAGCCCGCCCGCGCCACCGTCAAGGTCGCCGGCCTCATCGGCGACGCCAAGATCGAGATCTCCGTCATCGCCGTCAAGCACTAACCAAACCGCAAAAACCAATGCCCCACACATACGCCTGTGTGGGGCATTCGCACGTAATCCCCAACCGCCGTGTCATTCCGATGCGAAGCGCAGCGGAGCCGAGGAATCCCCCGCATTTTTTGCAGGATGCCAGTAGGAACTATGGGGCCTCAGGTGTGACTCCAGATGTGGGGAACATTCGCGCAAAGCGCGAATCGCATCGCTTAAGGGCACGGCTTCAGCCGTGCCGCAAACGAATCGAACATGCAAGCGGCTTTAGCCGCTGAGGTACGTTTCGACGAGTTACAATCCCAGCGATGCCATCACCCGAACCACAATCAGCACTAGGCGATTTTTATGTAGAGCCCAACTGCTGCACCTCGTGTGGAGTTCCACAGATGGTCGCCCCGGATCTCGTAGGGTGGACAAATGAAGAGTATCCTCAGTGCCTTTGGAAGAAGCAGCCGGAAGATGAACACGAACTGCAACAAGCCTTTGCCATCTTCGATGACCAGGAGCTAGGGTGCCATCGCTATAGAGGCAGCGATCCTCAAATTCAGCAACGAGTAGGTTTCGAAAACTGCGACCACAAAGGCATCAGAAGATGGGGATCAATTTGGGAAGAATCCGCACCTGACGCGGAACCCCAATTTACTGGCAGCGAAGGTTTTCTTCGCAAACTTTGGTCAAAGCTCTCACGTCGGAATACCTGATCAAAAAGATACAAATAAAGTTACAAATAGCAAACATGATTTTAGCTTGTGAAGTAGGCAGAGCGTGTCCTGTAAATACGCAATTACCCAATTCCTCTAAGATAATAGTGACGCGATGCTGCACTCACCCACCATCGAAGTCCTCGAGTCCCGCCTTCGCACCCTCCTCCCCGAGCAATATCAGGACACCTACGACGACGTGAAACCCACCTCTATGGGCTCAGCCGGGCTCAAGTACGACCGCGAAGGCCGCGTCGCATGGGACGAGATGTGGCAGTCCTTCTGCGATCTCGCCATGGCGGGCGGCCCTCCGCACAAAGGCACGCTCCTCGAACCCGCCGCCACCGAAGAGATCGAGGCGCACCCCAACCGCTATCGCTGGGTCACCGAAGAGCTCTCCCGCGGCATCGAGATGGTCACCGGCCTCGCCGCCTTCCCCGCCGACGACCCTGGCTGGGTGCAGGTCGACTGCACCAGCCTCGCCATGACCGGCTGGCTCACACGCGCCATCACCATGGAGAACATCTCCGCCCGCTCCGAAGGCATGGCGCTCTTCCTCCCCGCCGGACCCTTCTACCGCGTCGAGAAGGAGACCAAAAACGTCATCACCTCCATCGCCAAGACCTGCCACTACTGGCTCGGCCACACCTTCGCCCAGCAGCACCGCGCCATCGGCGACCTCTTCGTGCAGATGCAGCAGGAGTCCCCACTCCTCACCCCCGCACCCCGGCCCGCCACAAATCCGGCTGCCCCATATCTGGCGGCCTCATCGCCAGATGTGGGAGATTCGCGTGAAACGCGAACCTTCACCCACGCCACCCTCAAAGAGAAGACCGCCGCCGCCATCCACCAGCAGACCGGCCTCGCACCCTCAAACCATCACTACTCCGACTGGCTAGGCCTCGCGTGTCCCAACGTCCACTCTGCCGTCTGGATGATGCGCATGATCGTCGCCGCCAACGCCCTCTCCCGCCGCGAAGCCACCACCGTCTTCATTCCCCTCAACCCCGCCACCGACCCCGCAGGCGAAACCGCCACGCGCCTCATCACACAGACCCACCGCTTCGCCAAAGAGCGCAACATCCTGCCCATCAAATAGATACTCACACCTTGTCATCCTGAGAGAGCCGAAGAGCCTGCTCTGAGCTTGTCGAAGGGGACCTGCATTTTTGCAGGATGCGAATAGGAACCACTTGTCATTCCGTAGCGAAGCGAGGAATCTGCTTTCCTCCATCCTTGAATGCTCCAGGGGCCTTTATGTCAATAGGGTATGATTTTTTGTAAATAACACTTGACATAACCTCCAGGCCTAAGCCATCCTTTTTATGTCAATAACACTTGACATAAAGACAACGGAGAACGACAACATGAATCAACCAAAAGCACAGACGAATGGCTATCAGTCGCGGATTTGTTCGAGCAGCATACGGCTCCTATGCTGGACGGGCGCATGGCTGGCGGCCACGGCGCTGATGAAATTCGGGCCTATATCTCTCTGGAACCAGGCTTCGGTATTAACCCTGCTGGCGGTCGGTCTGAACGTCGCCGTTGGTATCGGCATGGTTCTGGCCAACAAAGCGTACATTGCGCAACTGGATGAGCTCCAGCAGAAGGTCTATCTCAACGCACTGGGGATCACGGTGGGAGTCGCCCTGATCGCCGGCGTCCCGCTTTCGGTGATGGGCCTCTACCACGTGATCTCCTTTCATCCGGAGATCTGGCACCTGCTGCTGCTCATGGGGCTGACGTTTATCTTCTCCTTCTCCTACGGCAACTGGCGGTACCGATGAAGAACCGGCTCAAAGTGCTGCGCGCCGAGCGCAACTGGACGCAGGCCGAGTTGGCCAACGCCCTCGATGTCTCCCGGCAGACGATCAACGCCATCGAGACCGGCAAGTTCGACCCCAGCCTTCCGCTCGCCTTCCGCGCCGCCCGTCTCTTCGGTCTGCGTATCGAAGAGATCTTTCACGACGAAGTGCCCAGACGCCTTGCATCGGAGATCGAATAGGCAACTCCCACTATTGTGGAGTTCTTCAGAGACGCCGCTCATGTAGGCTTATCCACAGCAATTCAGGCATTCTCAGCACCGCGAACAGACCCTAAGCTCCCGCGCAGGCCCCACAAGCTCCGCTCCACGTGTGTCCTGCCGATGCGCACAGGAAGAGGCATATGATATCGGTCGCCATCGTCGGTTCGGGCCCTTACGCTCTGTCGCTTGCCGCACACCTCAATCCCCTGGATGTGGACTACCGTATCTTTGGCCCCGTCATGGAGGCCTGGGACAAGCACATGCCTCCCGGAATGTTCCTGAAATCCGACGGCTTTGCCTCCGACCTCTATGCTCCCGGCGACGGTTACCGCCTCGAACAATACTGCCGCGAAAACGACATTCCCTACGCGCCCGTAGGCCCGCCCGTCAGGCGCACCACCTTCGTCGACTACGGCAAGGAGTTCCAGCGCCGCTTCGCGCCCGGCCTCGAAGAGACCATGATCGTGCGCGTCAGCCAGATTCCCGGCGGCTACGAGCTCGAGACCGCCGAGGGCGACACCGTGCAGGCGAAGCAGGTCGTGCTCGCCGTCGGCATCAGCCACTTTCCCTATCTGCCCAAAGTCATGGATGGCCTGCCGCGCGAGGCCGTCAGCCACACCTTCCACCACGGCCCTTTCGACGCCTTCCGCGGCAAACATGTGCTGGTGATCGGCGCGGGAGCCTCGGCGGTGAACGCAGCCGTCGCCCTGAACGAGGCAGGCGCTAACACCGAGCTGATGGCGCGCGCCGCGAAGATCAGCTTCCACGACCGCTCCCCCGACTACCGTCCGCTGATGGACCGCATCAAGAACCCGCGCTCGGTGATCGGCCTGGGCTGGCGCTCGAAGGTTGCTGTAGACCTGCCGCTGCTCTTTCACGTGATGCCGCGCAAGCTGCGCCACAAGGTAGTGGCCAAGCACCTCGGTCCCGCGCCAGGATGGTTTTCTCGCGACGGCTTCGTCGGCCACGTGAAGCCGTACATGAGCAGCCATCTCGAACAAGTCACTGAGGCCGGCTCGAAGGTGCGCGTGCGTTATCGCGATGCCGACGGCGCGTCGCAGGAGCTGCTCGTCGACCACGTGATGGGCGGCACCGGCTTCAAACCCTATCTCAAGTCGCTGAAGTTCATCGACCCATCGCTTGCAGCCAAAATTCACACGGCAGAAGAGACGCCGGTTCTCGACTCAAACTTCAGCACCTCGGTCGACGGCCTCTACATGACCGGCCTCGCCTCAGCCAACAACTTCGGCCCCATGTGCCGCTTCGCCTGCGGAGCCAAGTTCACAGCGCGGCGATTGTCGCGTCGACTTGCTAAAGGTGCCTGAAGTAGCTCCGTTCTATGGCTTGCGGCCGAGCCAATCAAAAGAGAAGATCAGTTATGTCTAGTTCGCAAATCGCTCGAATAGGAGCAGTGCTTGCAGGAGCCCTTGTAATGACGGCAATGCACGCACAAACACCCTCGCCTTCAGCAAATGCAGCACTGCTGCAGCAATCTCTGAACAAGAGCATACTGATCGAAGGTCATCAGCCATTTCATTTCGTGCTTGAAATCGCCCCTGATACGAAGCCCCGCGCTCATTCCAGACCAGCACCATCTTCCATGCACGGAAAGATTGAGTTGTTCTGGGCTAGTCGCGGCCACTACAGATTGGTTCTGAGCTCACCTGAGTTTAGTCAAACGCGTGTTGTCGATGGCGACCAAATAGAAGAACATGACGAAGGAGATTTCTACCCGCGTTGGCTCGATGACTTCGTTCGGATGTTGCTCGACCCTGTCCCAGGATCGCAGGTACCCAAATTGATTCAGCAGCGACTAACAGGTGGTGGAACGTTTGCACTTCCTGGAAGACCACCGATTACGATGCCGCGTTGTCTGGAAACCTCCGATCGCCCGGCTGGCATCACGGAAGAGACGTCAATAGCGCGCGCCTGTTTTGACGCGTCACATCCTTGGTATCAAGGAACGCTGGACTTCACGCGCTACGTCTCGTTTGCAGATTATGCGCCATTCGGCGAGCAGATGATCCCGCGCACATGGTCCAACGATATTCCAGAGAACATCTTTGTCGAAGGCAAGGTAACTTTGCTCAAAAAGCTGTCCGCAGACGATTTGAAAACAATTCATATTTCCACCGCGACACCGCCGAAGGAGCAGATACGGACGGTATTTTTATCGAGGAAGGAGATCGGAGACCGCATTGCCAGTGTGCCGGACTATGAATGGCCACCTAAGGACGGTGCAGTTGAGGGCTACATGATCGTTTATGTTCGGACCGATCGTATGGGGCAGATCAGGGAGTCCTATTGGGATAGTTCGGACAACTACGGTCTGCAAGATGCAGGCGTAGCACTTGCTCTCAAGAGCAGCCTCAAACCTATGCTCGTGGATGGTGTCGCGGTTCAGATGGAAGGACCGCTTGTTCTGCATTTCAATACGTCTCGCCTTAGCTCACCGTCTGCCGGGCTAACTCAGTAGATGCCGGGCGCCCCTTACATGACGCAGCCTCATCGCTGCATGTGTGGGTTTATTCTTGGTACTCTCTCGAACTTTGTCATTCCGTAGCGCAGAGGAATCTGCTTTTTTCAACCCACAACTTTGTCATCCTGAGCGAAGGGTTCGCACATTTGCGAACCCGCAGTCGAAGGACCTGCATTTTTTATGCCCTGGTAGATTGTGGCCGGAAAAGAACAAATGCAGGTCCTTCGACTCGCCTTCAGCTCGCTCAGGATCACAAGACAACGGCGGCCATCCGCGCGAGCCAGCCGCAGCCTGTGAAGGCTAAGAGACCTTTTCCCGTGCATCTACAGCATTTGCCCTAGCCACAACAGCCTCAAGACAATCTATGATTGCGAACGTCGAGCGCGCGCCCGGATCGAGGAATCGGAAGATTCCCGATCTGCAATTTCGCAACAGGATCGAAGAGCCATGATGAAAAGCAAACCGACCGAACTCGCAGCCTCAGCCACCGAACCCATAGAGTCGAACTCCCTCCTCACCCGCCGCGAGATGCTCGGCCTCACCGGCATGGCAGGCATGGCTGCATTCACCGGCATCGCGCCCGATGCTGTCGCGCAGACCGCGCAGAGGCGGCCGCGCATCGCCGCTCTTGTCAGCTATTGGGGTCTGCCCACCTCGCACGCCGACTGGGTCGTCAACAAGCTCATCGACGGCTACTGGTGGCACGGCGCGCACACTCCATCGCAGGTCGACGTCGTCGCCGTCTACGTCCATCAGTACGACACCAGCCTGCTCGCGCAGAAGGTCTGCAAAGCGAAAAACATTCCCATGTTCAAAACCGTCGGCGAAGCCGTCACGCTCGGCGGCAAGGAGCTCGCCGTCGATGGCGTCGTCATCGTCTGCGAACACGGCAACTATCCCACCGACCTCAAGGGCCACTGGCTGCTGCCGCGCTGGTGGATCTACCAGCAGGTCATGCGCGTCTTCGAGCAGAGCAAACGCTCCGTGCCCGTCTTCAACGACAAGCACCTCTCCTACAACTGGGACGACGCCAAGTGGATGTTCGACAAATCGCGCGAGCTAAACTTCCCCCTGAGCGGCGGCTCCTCCATCCCACTCTTCTTCCGCAAGCCCGAGATCGATCTCGCCCCCGACACGCCGATCAAACACTCCATCGTCGTCGGCGCCGCACCGGATGAGGGAGGCATCTTCCATTGCATCGACACGCTCCAGTCCTTCCACGATCGCCGCAAGGGAGGCGAGACCGGCGTCCGCTCGGTGCAGTCCATCCGCGGTCCCGAGACCTGGAAGTGGGTCGCGGAGAACCCCTGGGCCAACAACCTGCTCGAAGCCGTGCGCAAAGACCGTGACTTCAAGCCCGGCTACTATCAGGAGACCAAACGGTCAGCCGTCTGCATCGTCGAGTACAACGACGGCACCAAGGGCGCCGTCATCTCCGGCGAGGGCGGCGGCTGGACCTACGCCGGCGAGATCGAAGGCCAGAAGGACCCGACCGTCATCTCCATGGTCGACTTCCCCATGCCCATCGGCCAGTATCATGCCACCAACGCCTTCGCGCACTGGATCATCGAGACGATGCTCACCAAAAAGGAGCCGTTCAACGCGGAGCGGCTGCTGCTCTCCACCGGCATCACCAACCACTACATGGACTCCAACTGGCAGAACGGCCAATACTCCGCCGTCGGGCGCGTCGTCGAGACGCCCTACATGAACATGAAGTACCACTCCACCCACGGCGCGATGTACGAAACCGCCCCCCGCCCGCCGAACGCTCCCTACATCCGCGGCTTCGCAACGGTGTAGGCTGTGCCCCGGTTACAGATGTTCGGGTGCCCCATCCTTAGACGCAAAGCGGCTAAGGATGGGATGAACAAACCAGGGTTCGACTGCTTACCTTCCCATCCTTTCAGGGCCAAAGGCCCGCCAACATACCAGCCTAGGCCAAAGGCCTAGGTTTACAGGCCGAAGATCAACCGGAGCGCTGAAGGCGCGACACATACCTTTTCGGAGATGAACGATACCTCAAGGGAAAATTCTATAGACCCCGCGCGAGATAGACGGCGCTACAACCCTTCGAGGATCAGACAAACTCACAAACCGCCAGCGCGAACTCCTCTGATCTACTGTCTACATCATTTGCCTTACCGCCCCTCTCCTCGAGAAGTTCTATGATTTGAATGCCGTGCGCGCTCTCGAACCGGCATTCCAGAACGACGAGGAACATCGGACCCATGCGAAACTTCTATCTAGCTCTAGCTCTCGCCGCCCTCACCTTCACCGCGCACGCCCAGACCATGCCCAAACCCGATCCCGCCTCCACCATCACCGCCACCGAAGCGAAGAAGGACGTCGACCTCAACCTCAACCCCGGCGATTCCTTCTGGAAGAAGGCGCAGCCGGTCTTCATCGCCGCCGACACCATGGGCAAACCCGCGCCCTACAAGACCGAGGTGCGCGCCCGCTGGACCAAGGACAATCTCTACCTGCTCTATACCGCACCCTACGACGAGCTGAACCTCAAGCCCAACCCCGACACCGTCAACGAGACCAACCGCCTCTGGAACTGGGACGTCGCCGAGACCTTCATCGGTTGGGACTACCAGAACATCCGCCAGTACAAGGAGCTCGAGGTCTCGCCCCAGGGCGAGTGGGTCGACCTCAACATCGACCTCGACAAGAAGGGCAACCGCGACGCCATCAAGTGGAACTCCGGCTACAAGGTCGCCGCCCGCATCGATAAGGACAAGAAGATCTGGTACGCCGCCATGAAGATCCCCTTCTCCGCCATCGATACGCGCCCCCCGGCCCCGGGCCAGACGCTGCGCATCGGCCTCTTCCGCTGCGCCGGAACCACGGCCAACCGCCTCATCCTCTCCTGGCAGCCCACCATGTCGATGACCTTCCACTCCCCCGAACACTTCGGAACCCTGCTCCTCGCCTCCGGCAAGAAGTAATCAACAAACCCAAAGATCGGGTGCCCCATCCTTCGCGACAGCGAAGGGTGGGATGAACAGAACTCACCCACCACCAAACCGGGTGCCCCATCTTCGACCGCGAAGCGGGCTAAGGTGGGACATTCGCGCAAAGCGCGAACCGCACACGTTACTCACAACAGCCTCTTCAACCGCGCCTCAAAAGCACTCGCAATCGTCAAGGAAATCTGCCGCTCCTGCTGTATCCTTTGTTCGGAAACTGGTCCGGAGAGCACATGCTTTATCGTCTTGCTGCAATCGCTCTGTTCCCTGCGTTTCTCTTCGCGCAAAGCTCCCAGCCAGACCCCAGCTCATCGGCCACTCTCAAAACAGGCACGCAACTGGTGATCGTCGATGTCGCCGTCACCGATTCGCATCACCAGCCTGTTCATCACCTGAAGGCCTCCGACTTCGTTGTGCTCGAAGACAACGTCTCGCAGAACATTAAAGCCTTCGAAGAGCACGCCTATGTTCAGGAACCCGCAGTCTTCGTTCCGCAACCATCTTTGCCGCCGGGAGTGTTTACCAACTTTTCTCCCGTCCCTCCGAAAGGCGCTCTCAACGTCCTTCTTCTCGACACACTCAATACCCCGCTCAAGGATCAGGTCTTTGCCCGCAGCCAGATCAAGGAATATCTGAAGAAGGCCCCGAGCGGAACCCACATCGCTATCTTTGGTCTCGCAACGCGCCTCTACCTTCTTCAGGGGTTTACCTCCAACCCCGAGACTCTGAAGGCAGCCATCGACCGAAAGAGCACCTCAAAGTCGTCACCGTTGTTAGACGATCCCGTCGGAGGAGGCAACGGCGACGTCTCCATGTCGCAACAATTCGATGACGCCTTTGGAAACCTGGGTTCTGCCGGAATCGCTGAATCCATCGCTAACCTGCAGCAGTTCGAAGCCGAGCAGCAAGGCTACCAGCTTCAGCTCCGCGCAAAGTACACGCTCGACTCTCTCAACCAGCTTGCCCGCTACCTCAGCGGCTTGCAGGGACGCAAGAATCTCATCTGGTTTTCCGGCTCGTTTCCCATCGACATCCTTCCCGATGGAGACCTCAAAAATCCCTTCGCCGTCGTCGCCAGTTCAGAAGATGAGTTTCGCGCGACCATCAATCTTCTTGCGCGCAGCCAGGTCGCAGTCTATCCCGTCGACGCCCGCGGCCTGGTGACCTCGCCGACCATCAGCGCCTCGACCCCCTCGACCAGTCGCTATGCCCGCAATCCTGCGGCATTCGCCAGCGATGAGGCGAAGTTTTACGATCAGATCGCAGGTGAGCACGCCACCATGCTCCGCATGGCCGAGCAGACGGGCGGACACGCTTACATCAACACCAACGGCCTCTCGCAGGCCGTATCCGATGTCACGGAGAATGGGTCGAACTACTACACCATCGCCTACTCTCCGGCGAACGCCAGGTGGGATGGCCACTATCGCAGGATTCAGGTGCGGATGCCCCAGAATGGTTTCACCCTCGCCTATCGTCGCGGATACTTTGCCGACGATCCGCAGAACGCCCGCAGTAGCTCCAGTGCCGGAGTTGCAGCGACACAACCGGTCAACTCATACGATTCCATGCGCACCGCAATGATGCACGGCGCTCCCAGTCCCACGGAGATCATCTTCCAGACTCGGGTTGTCCCTGCAAGCGCATCCACGGAAGAGGACCTCGCTCCCGGAACCGTCGCAGGTCCCGATTCTTCCAGGGTCAAACCACCCTACCGCCGCTACAACGTCATCTTCGCGGCTGACCCCCGCAACATCCGCTTTACGCAATCGGCCGACGGAAATTATGCCAGTCAGGTTCAGTTCGTCACCTACGTCTACGATCGCGATGGACAACTCATCACCCGCACAGGAAACGAGGTCCACACCAACCTTTCGCGGGCCGAATATGTAGCGCTCTTTCGTGGCGGCCTCCACTTTGTTCAGCAGGTCAGCGTTCCCGACAAGGGCGATTATTACTTCCGCATCGGTCTTCACGACATGGATGGAGACCACGCAGGCGCAGTGGAGTTCCCTGTCGCTGCGGTCCGAAACCTCCCCCCGCAGTCCATCGGCAATAGCCAGCCCGGGAATACGAAAAAATAAAGCTCCCGAACACTCCTTCAACCCACATTTACTTTGTCATTCCGTAGCGCAGCCGGGTGCCCCATCTTCGACCGCGAAGTGGGCTAAGGTGGGTTTGCAGGATGCCCGGGTGCCCCATCCTTCGCGGTAGCGAAGGGTGGGATGAACAATCGCCGGGTACCCAATCATGCCGCCTCATCGCATGATTGGGTCATTCGCGCAAAGCGCGAACCGCTCTGCTAGGCTTTTCGCATGGCCCGATCCAAAAACAGCGACGCGCAGCAGCCGCCCTCGATCGGAGACAAGGTCACTATCGGCAACTCCGACTCCGTCTATACCATCATCACGATCAGCCCCAACGGCAGCACCGTCGGACTCCAGCTCGAAGACACCAACCTCGAACGCTTCCGCGTGCCGGTAAGTGATCTGAAATTTGTCGACCGCCGCGCCGCCCAGCCCGCGCGACCACCTGCACCGGTAAGAAAACGTCTGCCCGTCGAAGAGATTCGCGAGCGCCTCGCCACAACCCAGACCAGCGCACTCGACCACCTCGCCGGCGAGATCGCTATCCTCAAGAAATACCTAAAAACCAAAGACGCCCCCGAACAGGCCCTGGGCCAACTCGACGACCTCGTCGAGTCCGAAGAAAAACGCTGGCAACTCACCATAGCCGCAATCGAAAGCCTCCTCGTCGAAGACGAGGAGTAAGCCTCACGCCGCATTTGTGAAGCCCAGTGAAGACTCTCCACGATCCCTTGTGATCCTGAACGAATCTCCGGGTGCCCCATCCTTAGACGCAAAGCAGCTAGGGGTGGGATGAACAAACTCACGAGCACGGTATTCAAACTGTTTACATTCCCACCCTTCACTGCGTGAAGGATGGGGCACCCACACGACCGTGCCCTATTCACAGTGTTAAGAGAAGTGGGTAATCGAACGGGTGCCCCATACATGCGGCTTCATCGCATGTGTAGGATCATTCGCGCGCAAAGCGCGAACCGCATCTAGGTACGCCAAGTCTTTAGGCTTGGCCCTCTCACGTAACTAAACGAGTTACAAATTACTCCGCCTTCGACCCCAGCATCTCCAGCAGCGCATCAAAGTCCTCAAGCCCCGAGTACTCGATAATCACCCGGCCCTTGCCCTTCTTGTCTTCGATCTTCACCTTCAGCCCCAGCGACCGCCGCAGCCTGTCCTCGGCCTCGCGAACGTTCGGGTCTTCCGTCTGCGTCTCCACTTTGGCCGAACGCTCACGGCCCTCCGGGTTGATCAGCCCGTTCACGTAGCTCTCCGTCTGCCGCACTGAAAGCGACAGCGCCTGCACCTTCTGCGCCGCGCTCACGATCGCCTCCGCGTGGTCGAGCGCCAGCAGCGCCCGCGCGTGCCCGAAGGTCAGCTCGCCCGCCTCCACCTTGGCCTGCACGCTCTCCGGCAACTTCATCAGCCGCATAAAGTTGCTCACCGAGGCGCGCTCCTTGCCCGTCCGCGCCGCCACCTGCTCCTGCGTCATCTTGAACTCGTTCGCCAGCCGGTGGAACGCCCGCGCCTGCTCCATCGGGTTCAGGTCCGCGCGCTGCAGGTTCTCGACGATCGTCATCTCCAGCACCTGCTCGTCGTTCACCACGCGCACGATCGAGGGAATCGTCGCCACACCCGCCCGCTTCGAGGCCAGCCAGCGGCGCTCACCCATTATCAACTGGTAACGAGGCTCGTTCTGTCCCGGTTCCAGGTGAGCGACAGGCTTAAGTGTCCTGACGACAATAGGTTGCACCACGCCGGACGCTTTGATCGAGGCCGCCAGCTCATCCAGCAGAGCCTCGTCGAAGTGCGACCGAGTCTGCCAGGGGTTGCGCTCGATCTGATCCAGCGGAATCTCCATCGGCCGCCCCGCCACCTCAACCGGAGCCGGACTCGCCGCCGCCGCCGCAATCGTCACACTCGTCCCTGTCGCTGGTGGTGTAGCCGGAGCCGCCGGCCGCGAAGGAAGCAGTGACTCCAACCCCTTGCCCAATGCTCGCCGCTTATTGTCTGTCGTCGCCGTCGCCATACTTACTCCCATCCCTCTGATTGCTTGTCATCCTGAGCGAAGCGTAGCGAAGTCGAAGGACCTGCATTTCGCCCGCATCGCCATGTCTGTCCGGGTGCCCCACCCTTCGCATCGCGAAAGGGTGGGATGAACCACTTCACCAACCACAAATGTTCCACGTGGAACATCCGCTATGGCCTGTCGGCCGGATCCGCTGCGCGCGGGACGGTCACTTCGTGACTTGTGCCGAGCTTCGCCTGGGCCTCCCGCTGGCCGGCTGATAAATTCTCCAGGGCGACCAGCGGGAGCGGTGACCGAAGGGGTATACACGTCACGAAGTGACCTTCCCCCAGAACCGCTTCTTCTTCTCCGGAGCCTGAAAGCTCTTCAGCGAACTCGCCGCCGCCGCTGCCGCAGCCAGCCTGCGCTTGACCTCCGGAGACTCCATCCCGTTTCGCTCCAGAAGCTCCATCGCCAAATCGCGGTAGGCCTCGGCCCCGCGCGACTTGCCGTCGTACAGCGCCACCGGCTTGCCGTGGCTCGGGGCCTCGGCAAGCCGCACGTTCCTGGGAATCGTCGTCTTCAGCAGCTTGTCGGCGAAGAAGTTCCTGAGGTTCTCCGTCACCTGCATCGCCAGGTTGGTGCGGTCGTCATACATCGTCATCAGGACGCCTTCGAGTGACAGCTTCGGATTGAAGGCAGCCGTCACCTTGTCCAGCGTCGACATCAGCTCCGAGATTCCCTCGAGAGCGAAGTATTCGGCCTGCATCGGGACCAGAAGCCCGTCCGATGCGACTAAAGCATTTAGAGTCAACAGATCCAGCGCCGGGGGGCAGTCCAAAAGGATAAAGCGGTAGTCGTTCAGCACCGGCTCGATGGCCTTCTTCAGCCGGAACTCGCGCTCCTCGGCACTGATGAGCTCGATCGTCGCGCCGATCAGGTTCTTGCTGGAAGGGACGAGCTTCAGCTTCTCGATCTCGGTGGGCTGGAGCGCCTCGGCGATCGTGGCGTCGCCCACCAGCAGATCGTAGGTGCTCAGCCGGGGATCCTCGTCCTCGGCCTGGCGCGTCACGCCGAGCCCTCCGGAGGAGTTGGCCTGCGGGTCGCAGTCGATCAGCAGCGTGGGAACTCCCTCAAGCGCCAGGGCCGCAGCCAGGTTGATCGCCGTGGTCGTTTTTCCGACACCGCCCTTCTGATTGACGATGGCAATCACCTTCGCCGGGGAAGGCTTCTCGGGAGCGGCCTGGGCCTGGGCCGGTTTGGTCTCAGGGACGCTGACCGGGCCGGAACTGGCGATTGGGTCCTTCGGCAGTGCTCCATTTCCGGAAGATTCGACCGGGAGATCACCCAATTCGGTGCCGGGACGGGGTTTATTTTTAGGGTGAATAGTGATCATTGCGATTAAAGCAGGTTAGCGATGAGGGAGAGCACTGGCAATGCCCAAAGGCTGTGCAGAACTCTGAAAACTTGTGGAGAATCGCCGGAGGCCGCAAACCACGCAGGAATGGAGGTTGCCGCAAAGGGGACAGAATGTGGAAATCTTCCTGCATCTTCACGTAATTGTTCCACGTGGAACACTGTGCGCTGCCGCGCGGGCGTCCGGCGCGGACGGCGGTCACTTCGTGACTTGTGCGAGCTTCGCGTGGGCTCCCGATGGTCGGCAAGAAGGATTGTTCCACGTGGAACATTTTCGTTAGCGGGTGGCGCGGAGGAGGATGCCGTTTTCGCTCCCGGGGATGGGAAGCGTCTCGGTGACCCGGAAAGGTTCCGGGAGTGTTGGGGTTCCCGTTGTCAGTAAGACCATCTGGTTCGTAGCCAGTTGCCCGGCGGCCTTCAGGGCGGCGGCCATATCGTCCACGGCGCGCATGGTTACGGTGTGAAAGCGGTGGTCTGAGGGAAAGGTCTCGGCGCGGGCGGCCCAGACTTCGACGTTCCGAAGGCCCAGGGTGCGGACGGCCTCGCGCAGGAAGGTAGACTTCTTGTTCTGCGATTCGGCGAGTGTGACGGCGATCCCGGGGTGTGCCAGCGCGATGGGGAGTCCGGGGAGCCCTGCGCCGGAGCCGAGGTCGAGGAGAGTGGCGGGAAGCGGATCCTCTAAATGGGCAGCGGCGAAGAGGCTCTCGCCGAAGTGGCGGCGGACGATCTCCTCGGGCTGGCGGATAGCGGTGAGGTTGGTGCGGGCGTTCCAGCGGAGGAGGAGGTCGAGGTACTCGCCCATCTTTGCCGCAAGAAGGTGATTTTGCGCAGTATAGGGGGCGAGCAGGCGCTCGATCTCGGATTCGGGCAGGGCGGACATCTGTGTCAGTATGCCAGATGACGGCAATTGTTCCACGTGGAACAATTTTTGCGCTGCCGCGCGGGCGTCCTGCGCGGACGGCGGTCACTTCGTGACTTGTACCGAGCGGCCGTGGGCCTTCCGTTGGTCAGCGGAGGGATTCGAGCCCAATTTTATTTGTAACTATATTTGTTACATTTTAGTTTGGCGTTGCTTGTGCGAGGATGGATGCCCGAGAGGGTTTCGTTATGACGAAGGCGAGGGTTGTGGCTGCGGTGCTGATGCTGGCTGCGGTGTTGGCCGGGGGTGAGGCGAAGGCGCAGGCGGCGAGTAGCAATGCGGGGTGGCAGGCGAAGGTGCGGCAGCAGCTTCCGCTGCTGGGTCATCGCAATTGGATACTGATCGTGGATTCGGCGTATCCGTTGCAGGTTTCGCCGGGCGTCGAGGTGGTGGAGACGGGCGCGGACGAGCTGGCGGTGACGCGCGCGGTGCTGGGTGCGGTCGACCGGTCGATCCACGTGCGGCCGATCGTTTATACCGATGCGGAGCTGCCTTATCTTTCGGTGCAGGACTTCGCGGGGATCGCGGGTTATCGCGATGAGCTGAAGAAGACGCTGGCGGGGCGCGTGGTGAAGTCGCTGCCGCATGAAGAGATTCTGGGGATGATCGGAGAGGCGGGCAAGTCGTACAAGGTGCTGGTGCTGAAGACGACGATGGCGATGCCGTACACGTCGGTGTTTCTGCAACTGGACTGCAAGTATTTGAGTGCGGAGCAGGAGCAGAGGCTGCGCAAGGCGATGAAGGGGCGGTGACGAGTTACCCCAGGGGCTAAAGAGTCTGTGTGAGAACGGGAGTTTACAGATCGGGCTTTCAGCCCTCTCGGCTCCCGGGGTACTATCCATGGGACTTCGCCCCATGCTGGTGTAGCGCGCGCCGTTGGCGCTGAAGATTTTGCCGGTTCTCACACCGTCTCGAAAAGCCCCTCTCTTTCAGCGAAGAGAGGGCCAAGCAGACCCAATGCTAAAGCATTGGGCTACCAGGCTTGGCGTACCCGGAAGCGGTTCGCGCTATGGGCGAATGATCCCACATCTGGCGATGAGGCGGGTTGGATATGGGGCACCGGCTACGCCGCTCCGCTCAGGTGACGGTTTTTGGGAGGTGGTGCGAGGAATTCATCACCTTCGCTTTGTGAAGGAGGAGCGTTCAAAGTTGTGCGTCGCTTCGTGCGTGCTCTCCTCCCGATCTTCAGGCGCGCTTCCGTCCCGGTCCTTCCACATCCGGTAGAAAGCCGGTGAGCAGGCCGATCGCCGGGAGGTACGCGCACAGGTGGTAGACCGTGATGATGCTGGTTGCGTCGGCGAGCTTGCCGAGCACCGCGGCGCCGATGCCTCCCATGCCGAAGGCCACGCCGAAGAAGAGTCCCGAGATCATGCCGACGCGTCCCGGCAGAAGCTCCTGCGCGTAGACGAGGATCGCCGAGAAGGCCGAGGCGATGACAAAGCCGATCACCACCGAGAGCACGCCCGTCCACCACAGGCTGGCGTACGGAAGGATGAGCGTGAAGGGAAGCACGCCGAGGATCGAGATCCAGATGACGAGTTTGCGGCCGTAGCGGTCACCCGCCGAGCCGCCGATCAGCGTTCCCGC
The DNA here is from genome assembly GCA_018268895.1 of Acidobacteriota bacterium. Classification (NCBI taxonomy): domain Bacteria; kingdom Pseudomonadati; phylum Acidobacteriota; species Acidobacteriota bacterium. The sequence continues at coordinate 406,093 of JAFDVP010000007.1, forward strand.
TGCAACGGCGGCGAGGAAGAGGAAGAGCATCAGCTGCGAGGTCTTTACCGACACGTTGAAGCGCTGAATGAGGTAGAAGGTGTAGTAGCTCGACAGGCTGGCCAGGTAGAAATACTTTGAAAAGATCAGCGCGACGAGGACGGCGATCGCTCCGACGACACGCCCGCGCGGCAGGTGCGCGTGCTCGTGGTGCTCGACGTATTTCTTTCCGGCGGACTCCGCCTGCCGCGCCTTGTACCAGCGGCCCACGCGGTAGAGCACCATGATGCCGAGGATGGCCGGCAGCGCGAACCAGGCCATGCCCTTCTGCCCCAGCGGCAGCACGATAAAAGCGGCCAGCAGCGGGCCGATGGCCGAGCCTGAATTTCCTCCCACCTGGAAGAAGGATTGCGCGAAGCCGTGCTTGCCTCCCGAAGCCATGCGCGCGATGCGCGAGCTTTCCGGGTGAAAGACCGCCGAGCCTACGCCGACCAGACACGATGCGATGATGAGCCACGTGAACGTTGGCGCGATGGCGAGCAGCAACAGGCCAAAGAGCGTGAACGTCATCCCGGTGGCCAGCGCGTAGGGCATAGGCCGCTTGTCGGTGAACTGGCCAACCAGCGGTTGCAGCATCGAGGCCACCGCCTGGTAGGTCAGCGTGAGCAGGCCGAGGTGCACGAAGTCCAGGTGAAACGAGCTCTTGAGGATTGGGTAGATCGAAGGCAGCAGCGACTGCACCATATCGTTGAGCAGATGACTGAAGCTGATGGCGGCCAGCACGCGGAAGAGCGTGCGCGCCGGCTGGCCGGCCGGTCGCGGCGCCGTCACCTCCAAAGGCAGAGTTGAGGCGTTGACCGCGGGCATGGTGGCAGTTGAGGAGGGATCGCTCATAGGTTTGTCTGCTGGTGCTGCGTGGTGCGCTGCTACAAGTCTAGTGACTGCGCGCGCACTTCGACAGTGTTTATAAGAACTCGCTATGCCTGAATAACAATCGCCGTTTGTGAGCAGGGGTGCGAGCATGTTCCTTACTCATAACCTGCCGGCGCTGACGGCCGCGTTCCGGCTCCATTAATATGGAGCGCAGTATGAAGTTGAAAGAGATCGACTGGGAAGAGATTCGGGGAGCGCTGCGGCGGAAGTCTCCCACCGTGATTGCAGCAGTTTGCACCGCCGAGGCCGGAGGCTCGGACCCGCAATATGCCGCGGGGCAGCGCCGCGAGCTGCTGGTCATGGTGCTCGACACCGGCCGTCAGGCGGAGGCCGCCATTCAAGGCTGGCTCAAGGCCAATGGCTGGACAAATGCGACGATCCTCGAACACAGGCGGCTCGAGGAGACCTTCGACAGCGGCGATAACCGGGTCCGCGCCTGCTACGTGAACGCCATGTCGTCCGGCGGCGCCTGCCTGGTCTACGACGTAACCGCTTGAGGCGCAGGCGTATCGACAGATTGCCCCTATACCTTGTCATCCTGAGCGAAGGGTTCGGGCATTTTGCGAACCCGCAGTCGAAGGACCTGCGTTCTTCTGCCCCCAATAAATTGCTGCCGGTGCGAGATGCGAAATGCAGGTCCTTCCCATTCGACTTCGCTCAGGGCAGGCTCTCCGCTGCGCTGCGCTCAGGATGACAGGTTTTGGGTTGGACGATAGAGATTCATCCCACCCTTACTATGCCTTTTCAAACCATACAACGCGCATTTTTCAGGGAACCGGAGGAGCATCTTCCCCGTACTCCTCTTGACGGCCTAGTGGTGTAGGATGTTCCACTAGATAATCAAGAGGAAAGCCCACATGCCTGAAAAAGCCTCCGAACTGGTGCAGGGAACGCTGGAGATGCTGGTGTTGAAGACGCTGGCGCTGATGCCGATGCACGGCTATGGCATCGCGTTGCGCATCGAGCAGATCAGCGACGGCGCGTTCAAAGTCAATCCCGGCTCGCTGCTGCCCGCGCTGAGCCGCATGGAACGCGCGGGCCAGGTGAAGGGCGAGTGGCGCGCGACCGAGAACAACCGCCGCGCGAAGTACTACTCGGTGACCGAGAAGGGCCGCAAGGCCTTGAAGGCGGAGACCGCGGCATGGGGACGGCAGACGGCTGCGATTAACAGGATTCTCGAAGCATAACCGGCGAGGTGCGCGATGGGATGGATACGGAGTCTGCGTAAAGGATCGAAGGCGCTTCGGGACAAAAGCGCGCGCAACGAGGAGATCGACGAAGAGCTGGAGGCCTTCATCGGCGAATCCGTCAGCGAAAAGATGCGCGGCGGCATGAGCCTGAAGGACGCCGTGAAGGCGGCACATGCTGAGGCAGGCACAGCAGCTACCGTGCGCGAGAAGGTGTGGAGCGCGGGGTGGGAGTCTCGGCTGGATCGCCTGTGGGGCGACCTGACGTATTCGCTGCGACGTCTGTCGCGTGCTCCTGCGCTTGTCTTTACGGTCGTTCTGTCGATTGGTTTAGGCATCGCGGCGAATGGGACGATCTTTTCGATCATCAGCACATTTCTGCTTCAGCCTCCTCCGATTGGAGATCCGTCAAGGTTGATCGCAATTACGCGCACGCACGATCACGAGCTATGCTGCAACTACTTCCCGAAGCCTGTCTACCAGGACCTCCGCGCGCAATCGCAGTCCTTCTCAGACATGGCAGCTTACTATGACGTGCTGCCTGCGTCGATCGGAGCCAATGGAGAAGCGAAGCGCGAGTGGGGACAGGCGGTCACGGCGAATTACTTCGATGTAACGCAACTTCAGATGGTTGCGGGCCGCGGTTTTCAGGCAAACGAAGAGCACGCTCCAGCTATTGTGCTGGGTTACAGGCTGTGGCAGCGGCAGTTTGCAGGCGACGCTGCAATTGTCGGCAAGGTGATCGATGTCTCGGGGCATCCTTATACGGTGGTTGGCGTAGCGCGCGCAGGCTTCCGTGGACTGGAACAGGTCCTCGATCCGCAGTTCTGGGTTCCGCTGGGAGATTTACCGGAACTGACCCCAAACGCGCCGTCTCCTGATTCGCGTGAGAACCAGTGGCTGCACATCGCAGCGAGATTGAAGCCTGAAGTAACGCAGCAGCAGGCCGCGCAGGAACTCGGTGTGATCGCACAACGTTTTGCTCAGGCGTATCCGGCGACTGACAAAGACAACGGTTTCCATATGGGCCCCGTTGGTTCCATACCGGAGAGAGACAAGAAATCAATTGAGATGTTTCTGCTGGGTATCTCCATCGTTGCGCTGCTGGTGCTGGTCATTGCATGCGCGAATGTCGCGAACCTTCTGCTGGCATATGGAGCACAGCGACAGCGGGAGATGGCCGTCCGTCTGGCGCTGGGTGCGACACACGCGCAACTGCTGCGGCAGATGCTTCTTGAGAGCGTGCTGCTGGCGCTTGGCGGAGGCGTGGTTGGCGTGCTGCTCTCGCTGTGGGCGACCTATGGCCTCTCATCTTTCAAGCTGGCGGCGCCTGTGGCGACGGACATCAGCGTCCATGTCGACTGGCACGTGCTGCTCTACACCTTCGCTTTGAGCGTCATGGCGGGTTTGCTTTGTGGCTTTGTTCCGGCGTGGACGGCCTCGCGCCCCATCGTGTCCAACGCGCTCAAAGGAGAAACTTCGCTTTCGCGTCCGGGCCGTCGCCTGTCGCTGCGCAGCATTCTGGTCGTCACACAGGTTATGTTGTCGCTCGTGCTGCTGTGCGGTGCCGGCCTGTTTCTTCGTTCTCTCGAGAGCGCGGCAAAGATGGATGTCGGCTTCCGCTCCCGAGGAGTCGTGATGATGGCGGTTGATCCGCAACTGAATCGCTACACGCCTGAGCGTTCTGTTCAGATGCTGCAAGACGTGCGTGAGCGCATTGCACATTTGCCGGGGGTGATCTCGGCGACGACAACAGATGGCGTGCCGCTCTCAGGAGGCCATCGCAGCGACGGTTTTGTTGTGCCGGGATATCCGCCACCGCAGGGATTCAACAGCGTCGAGCTTTACATGGCCGGCCCCCATTACTTCGAGACGCTTGGCATTCCACGCATCGCTGGACGCGACCTTGGCGATGAGAACCCGATGGCTACAAGGGCCGCTATCGTCAATGAAGAGTTTGTGCGCAGGTACTTCCATGGAGACAATCCGATCGGCCATACGGTCAATGGAGGCGGGGTCTCCTACCAGATCGTCGGCGTGGCGAAGGACATGAAGGCGCGCACGCTCGGCGAGCAGCAGAGACCAGTGCTCTACAGAGCGATCAGCCAGAACATTGCGAGCGATCCGCAGGATGGTTACCACATCATGGCGCATTATGACGGCGATCCCGCAACGCTCATCAAGGCGATGCAGGACCAGATTCGTAGCGTGGATCCTGCGCTCGCCATATTTGATGTTCAAACGATGGAAGAGCATATGCGCGACGCTCTTATGTTGCCACGTCTGGTCAGCACGCTCTTCACCGTCTTCGGAGTCAGCGGACTGCTGCTGGCGGTGATCGGGCTGTACAGCGTGATGAGCTACTCGGTGAGCCAGCGCACGAAGGAGATCGGCGTCCGCATGGCGCTGGGCGCGAAGGCCACAGAGGTGCAGCGCATGATCGTGCGCGGAGGCATGCGACTCGCGCTCGTTTCGGTTGCGCTTGGCCTGCCGCTGGCGCTGTTCGCCGCGAAGCTGACGACAAGCCTGCTCTACGGCATCAAGCCTCGCGATGTTGTGACCTTCACGCTGGTTCCCCTGCTGTTGGTCGCCGTATCGCTGATCGCTTGCTGGATACCTTCGCGGCGCGCCTCGCGCGTCGACCCCATAGTGGCGCTAAGGGTGGACTGATCTTCAGATCATCCGTGTCATTCAGGAACAATCCTTCGGGTGCCCCATCCTTCACGAAGTGAAGGGTGGGATGTATTTTTTTTCGTGCCGGTTCGTGCCGGGTTCCTCCCACCCTTCGCGATGAAGCCGCGAAGGATGGGGCACCCGAGCGTTGTGAAGGCTAGAGCATTTTCCGTTGAGGTGTTGTTTGTCCCCGAGAAGGTATGTGTCGCGCCTTCAGCGCTCTGTTCGATCATCGGCCTGTCAGCCTGGGCCTTCGACCCAGGCTGGTATGTTGGCGGGCCTTCAGCCCTGAAAGAAAGAACTGCACCTGTAGCAAGAACTACACCTGTAGAAAGAACTTCAGGCGCAATTGGGGAAGTCTGAGCGCGAGCGCTTGGACCTCCAGATGAAGTTGCTGCGCGCCAGTTATGGCATCAACCCGTTTTCCGAAGAACTGCACCTGTAGCAGGAACTGCACCTATAAGGGAAATGCTCTCGGCAACTGCCTGGTTGGGCATCGCGAAACGGCACGCTATTGGCGACACACTCAGCACCGTCTTTGGCGAATCCATCGCGGGTCACGTACTGTAGTGGGCGTAAGAATTTACGTCTTCCGGGGAGATCCACATCCTGATGAATCGGTCTTGCAGAGTTGTCTCAAGCGTTGCCGCAGCAGTCCTCTTTATCTTTGCGTCTGTCTCGCAGTCCGCGGCGCAGACTGCGCCTGCTTCGGCCGCGCGCCCGGCTCCGCCTCCGGGCAAGGTTCCGCGCCATGTGCTGGTCATCGCGCAGACGCACGGCTTCGAGCATGACTCCGTTCCCGATGCCATGGCCGCCGTCTACAACATGGGCAAGGAGTCCGGCCTGTGGGACACCGTCATGCGCACCGACACCGAGCTGATCACCAAGAAGGAGCTGACGAAGAACGCGAAGAACCTGAACTACTTCGATGCCATCGTCTTCGCCAGCCCGACCGGCGAGCTCGACCTCAACGACGAGCAGAAGGCCGCGCTGCTCTCCTTCGTCCACGACGACGGCAAGGGCTACGTCGGCATCCACGCCGCGATCGACACGCTCTACGAGTGGCCGGAGTACGGCAAGATGACCGGCGGCTGGTTCGATCAACATCCGTGGGGGACCTTCAACGCGCCCATCCGCAACGAGGGCGGCGACTTTCCCGCGACGCGCCACTTCCCCGCGTCGTTCCACAAGTACGACGAGATCTACCAGGCCAAGGACTGGTCGCGCGCCAACGTCAACGTGCTGCTGAGCCTCGACCCCGCAAAGCTCGACTACAACAACCCGCGCGTGCACCGCGCCGACCACGACTTCGCCGTCGCCTGGTCGAAGATGTATGGCAAAGGCCGCGTCTTCTACTCCACCCTGGGCCATACCACCGATTCATGGAAGGACCCCGACATCCGCACGATGTACTTCGAGGCCATCAAGTGGTCGCTGGGCATGACCGACGGAAGCACGGCGTCGCATCCTGCTCCACCTGCAAAATAAGGACGAGTCTCGTTCTTTGGCTTACATCGGTGATGTCTGATACAGAGGAGTAGCAGTTACAGATGTACGGGTGCCCCATCCTTCACGAAATGAAGGGTGGGATGATATTCGTTGGTGCCGTGCAAGAAGATGTTCAACGAGCCAACGCTGTCGCTGGTCGGTTGAACCAGCGAGCGCGTATCCAGAAGGCGACGTTTACCAGTGCGATGAGTGCGGGGACTTCGACGAGCGGCCCGACCACGCCGGCGAAGGCTTCGCCGGAGTTAAGCCCGAACACAGCGACAGCGACAGCAATAGCCAGCTCGAAGTTATTTCCCGCAGCCGTAAACGAGAGCGTAGCGGACTGTTCGTAATTGGCGCCAAGACGCTTGCCCATCCAAAAGCTGATGAGGAACATGACCGTGAAGTAGATCACCAGCGGCAACGCGATGCGAAGAACATCGAAGGGCAGCCTTACGATGAGATCGCCCTTCAACGAAAACATGACGAGAATGGTGAAGAGCAGTGCGGCCAATGTAAGCGGGCTGATACGCGGAATGAAATGCGTACGATACCAGTCTTCGCCCTTGATGCGAAGAAGAACGAAGCGGGTGATGAATCCCGCGGCGAAGGGAACACCGAGATAGAGTCCAACGCTCTTTACCAGATCGGCGATGGAAATGTGCACGACCGTACCGGGCATCCCAAACCACACGGGCAGCACTGTAAGAAAGAGCCAGGCATAGAGGCTGTAGAAGAGAACCTGGAAGATGCTGTTGAGCGCAACGAGACCCGCGACGTAGTCGGTGTCGCCCTCTGCAAGCTCGTTCCAGACAAGAACCATCGCGATACAGCGCGCGATTCCGATAAGGATCAGCCCCCGCATATATGCAGGTTGATGACGTAAAAAGATGACCGCGAGCAAGAACATGAGCGCCGGTCCGATGAGCCAGTTCTGCACCAGCGAAAGACCGAGCACACGCCGGTTGCGGAAGACCTCGCCAAGTTTTTCGTAACGCACCTTGGCCAGTGGGGGGTACATCATGACGATGAGTCCAATGGCGATAGGAATGTTCGTGGCCCCGATCTGAAAGCTGTTCACGAACGCGGCGGACGCCGGAACGAAGTGGCCTATGGCAACTCCGATCGCCATGGCGAGAAATATCCAGAGCGTAAGGTAGCGGTCGAGGAACGAGAGCTTCTTCCGCGCGGCAGGGGCGCAGAGATGTCCTTGTATTGCGGGAGTGGTGGACATCAGCAGGCCTCGCAACAGGAAGGTTCAAGCGCAGTTGGCAGCGGCGCTCCCTCGAGCGCGGCGAACTTCTTCGGTGAGCAGCAGGCGCGGGTCAGGCGCGACCGGTCGGTTTGCATGGCCTTCTCTTCGCCGAGCGCGGCGAGCGTCTCGCGCAGAATCTGCGTCGCGCCGATGTGCGGGGGCATCACGATGCGGTAGTGCATCCACTTGCCCTCGCGGCGCGCGGCGACGATGCCTGCCGAACGCAGGTAGGCGAGGTGGCGCGAGATCTTGGGCTGCGGCTGGCCGAGTATTTCGACGAAGTAGCAGACGCAGATCTCCTGGTCGCCCATCAGGTTCAGCAGGCGCAACCGCGTGCGATCGCCGAGAGACTGGAAGAAGCGTTCGAGGTCGAAGGCCCGTTTCGCTGGCATGAATACATATTTGCATTGACGAATATGTTAGTCAAGAATATATTTGCTTTTGCGAATATGTTCCAGGCGAAGCCGCAAGGAGGATGTATGGCTGAACAGGTGCTGAATGCCGTGAAGGCGAAGTACGGCGCGGTGGCGGCGAGCGCGCTGTCGAGCGATGACGCGGGCGTGCACGCGGTGGCGGAGGCCTTCGGCTACAGCGCCGAGGAGCTCAGGTCGATCCCGGCGGAGGCGAACATGGGCCTCTCCTGCGGCAACCCGACCGCGACGGCGCACCTCAAGCCGGGCGAGGTCGTTGTGGACCTGGGATCGGGCGGTGGCCTGGATGTCTTTCTTGCTGCCAAGAAGGTTGGCCCCGTGGGAAGGGCCATCGGCATCGATATGACCGAAGCAATGATCGAGCGTGCGCGCGCGAATGCGACCGCCGGAGGCTATACGAACGTCGAGTTTCACCACGCGACCATCGACAGGCTCCCGCTGGCCGATGCCTCGGCCGACTGCGTGATCAGCAACTGCGTTCTGAACCTTGCTCCCGACAAGCCGGCGGTGTTTCGTGAGATCTTCCGCGTCCTGAAGCCGGGTGGGCGGCTTGCAGTGAGTGACATTGCGTTGAAGGGCGAATTGCCGGAGGAGGTGGCGAAGAGCCTTGCAGCCTATGTCGGTTGCATCGCGGGAGCGATACGGATCGAGGACTATCGCGCGGGTCTGATGCAGGCGGGGTTTGAGTCGGTGCAGATTGTCGATAGCGGCTCCGACCTGAATGCGTATAGCAAGGTAGAGAACCAGTCGGGATGCTGCTCTCCCGGTATGGAGAACGCGGCGCGTGGATGCTGCGGCGCGGATGAGCCGGCTCCCGCAACGCTGCATGAGGAGCTTGGCGCGCTGCTCAAGAGCTATGACGTGAACGAGGCCGCGGCCAGCGTGAAGGTGTATGCGCTGAAGCCTGCCGCGAAGTCCTGCTGCGGGCCGGAGTGCTGCGCATGACGGAATCGACGATGCGGACGTTCATCTTTGCATGCGTCCATAATGCGGGACGGTCGCAGATGTCGGCGGCGTTCTTCAATCGGTTCGCCGACGCGAACCGGGCGCGCGCGATCTCGGCTGGAACACAGCCGGGAAGCGCAGTGCACCCGGTTGTCGTCGATGTGATGCGCGAGATCGGAATCGATCTTGCTGATGCAAAGCCGCAAAAGCTGACGGCGGAGCTCGTCGCTGGCGCCGAGATGCTGATCACGATGGGCTGCGGCGACGAGTGCCCCTATGTGCCCGGTGTCGAACGCGCGGACTGGCCGTTGCCCGACCCGAAGGGGAAAGATGTCGAGACAGTCCGTGCAATCAGAGATGAGATTGCGGATCGTGTAAAAGAACTGCTCCAAACGAAACAGCTACTTTAGGTCCGCCGCCGCCAGCATCTGCAAGAACTGTCCCTGCGTGCGCATGTCGATCGACTGCGCCACCAGCTTGCCTTCGCGGTTGAAGACGAAGCTCTGCGGGATGCCTTCGATGTGGAAGGCATCGTTCGTCTTGCGGCCGGGGTCGAGCAGGATCGGGTAGTTGAGGTTGTGCGAGAGCTCGTAGGAGGTCACCTTCGCCGCGTCCTCGTCGCTGATCGAGAGCACCACGAGGCCCTGGTCGGCGAACCTGTGCGCCAGCGCGTCGAGGTCGGGCATCTCCTTGCGGCAGGGCGGGCACCACGTTGCCCAGAAGTTGACCAGCACCACCTTGCCGCGCAGCGCGGAGAGCGTCCACTCCTTCCCTTGAAGATCCTTCAGCGTAAAGTCGGCCTTCTCAATCGCCGCCTCGTTGGTCACCAGCGCAGCGGTGGCCTGGGTGTACTGCGGGGTATCGAGCGTGGTGGTTACGTGCTCATAACGCACGAGCTTGGCGAGGTCGGTGTACGCTGAAGCCGGTGTGCCGTCCTTCGCCGCAGGCGCAGGAGTCTCAGCCAGCGCCTGCGCCAGCGTGTCGGCGACCGTCTGCAATGTCTGGTGTCCAAAATCGCCTTCGGTGGAGAGGTGCGCCAGTGCAACGGCAAGCCGCAGCTTGTTTGCGCCTGCGGTGAGAGTGTTGATCTCCAGCGCGATGGTCGTCGTCTTCACGCCGCGCTGCGCGTCGGGGGTTGCGCGGAGCGTCTTGATCTCGGCGACAATCGCCTTTTCGGCAGGGGTGTAGTCAGGCGCTTTGGATTGCGCGGCAGAGCAAAACGCAACGGCCGGAACGAGGAGAACCGGAACGAGAAGAACAAGGATCAGCGACAGGATCGGGGGGCGCAGGGGAAGATTCATACCGGGGGTGTCCTCAATCGGAAAGCGAGGGGTAGTCCATACATAGTATCCGATTACCGGCACTTGACAAGCAAAAGGATATACAACGCTAACTATTGATATAAGTTTAGTTATCGCTGTTTTCGGTAGACCATCGGCCTGGTCTTGTCCCAGTACAGCATCTCGAGCGTACCGGCCCCGATTTTGAGCGCTTCGCCGCGAAACGGCACTGTGGCGATGGCATCGCCGTCGATCACGAAGGTGAAATCGGTATGCGCCGGGTTGAGCGCCACGGGGCCCGAGTCCTTGTTATAGACGGCCACGCGTATGACCACGGACTTCGGCTGACTGGCCCCCGGAAAGAGCGCCATGCCATCGCGGTCCGTTCTTGCGTTGACCTCTCCCGATGCGGTCGTCAGGGCCACATCCAGGTTGGCTACGGGAGAGCCGTTCGTCCCCTTCACCCACACGCGGACATCCGGCGAGCGCAGATCGTTGCTGCGCAGCAGCTTGAATGCCGGGGCCGTGGGAAGTTTGCTGTCCAGCACGACTGTGTCGCCGGCCACGCGCCATTTGCCTGTGGCCGTATAGTCTGCTGCGCCGTAGGCGAGCATGTATTCGAACCGGCCATCGGGCTTCAGCACCAGCTCCGAGCCCATCTCGTGCGCATCCTCAAGCACATAGTGACCGGCGACGTTGCCGGGGGCCCAGCCGAGCCATGCCACAAGATTGATCAGGAGCAGCGCAAAAACGTTCACCGGTTACGTCCCCCGCTGCCCGCGTTCTAACAGACCGCAACGGCGGACAGCAAGAAAACTCTGTAATTACTCGTCTTCGTTCCCCAGCTTCTTATAGCCGGGATGGACGCCCGGGCTAAGCCCCTGCTGCCGCGCAATGCGCGCTAGCATCTCGGTCAGCAATGCGCGCTCCTCGGCGTTCAGGCTTGCGAGCAGCCGCTCCTGATGCTCACGGGCTACTCTGCCGATCGCCGCCAGCGCCTGCCCGCCCTGCCCGGTCAGGTGCAGCTCATAGAACCTGCGGTCCTTCGCCGAGGGGCGCCGCTCGATCAGGCCGCGACGTCCAAGTTCGTCCAGCACACCCACCAGCCGGCTGGCATGCATACCCAGACGGCGGGCGATCTCCTGCTGCGAGATGCCAGGGCTCATCGCCAGCAAGCGCAGAATTCCGGCATCGTGCGGGGCGAACCCCTGTGGTTTCAATGCCTCGGCAAAACCAGCCGCAGCATGGCCCCCTACCTGGGCGATCAGAAATCCTGCCGGAAGAGCGGGGGGAAGGCTGGGCCGATCCATGGTTTCGATTCTTGCATGAAATTCTTCTCAGCACATATCATTGACAAAAATAATCATTACAAATAATAATCAATTTCATTCAGACACTCGGAACATTGGGTGCCAAAGGAGACGCCCCATGACCACACTCGAACAACCCGTAACGACCGTGAAGTTCCGCGGTCCTCATATTGGAATTGTTGCAACAGTCTTCGTCGTCCTCTTCCTCGCCTCGCTCTTCCCCGTGACCGCCTTCGGCGGAACGCCCTACTTTCCGCCACCCACGGCCACCGTTGCGGAGATGACGGCGTTCTTCTCCACGCGCCAGCCGGGAGTGTTGCTCTGCGCCTTCTTCCAGTTCGGGGCGGCGATCGCGCTTGGCATCTTCGCGGCCACAGCCGTCAGTCAGCTCCGCTTTCAGCGGGTGCGCGCGGCAGGAACGCAGATCGCGCTCTTTGGAGGATTTCTGACCGCGGCCAATATCATGGCAAGCGCCTGCATTCTGTGGGCGACAACCTATACCGAGGTCGCCCACGACGCTGCGCTCACCCAGGCCCTCTACCGGATCTCGTTCGGGTTGGGAGGCCCGGGCTTCTCCGTCCCGTTCGGCATCCTCATTGCGGGAGTATCGGTCACAGCGGGCTTCTATCGCCTGCTGCCGCGCTGGGTGGTCGTCATGGGCATCGCAGTCGCCATTATCGGCGAGCTGAGCTGGTTTGAGATCGTCAACATCAAACTGCTGCCGCTGATTCCTCTCACACGCTTCCCCGGCTTTATCTGGATCGTCGCCGCCGGGTTCTCCATGCCGCGCCGCCGGACGATCCAGCAAGCTGGCCGCGTTGTCATAGGCTAAACAGACCGGTGCCTCTGAGCGGAGCAGAACGTAGAGCCGTCAACTGCTGGGTTGAGCATCTCTCACAGAGTTTGTGTGGGGACGAAGGTGTTCCTTCCTACCCCGAGCGGCTGTGAAACCTGCTGCGGGTTGCAAAACACCTTGCCGTCTGTGTAGCCTTTTTGGGAGGAGAAAGCGCGTTCTCCTCTCCATATCCTTCCATCGTCAGGAACCAGAACTATGCCTCGGAGTCTCCGCCTCCCCCTCGGTCAAGCCGTATCCATCGCTGGCGCTGCCCTGCTGTGCTGCGTTTCGCTCACCGGCTGCCGCCAGGACATGCACGACCAGCCGAAGTTCTTTCCCCAGCGCGGGACCACCTTCTATCAGGACGGCCGCTCGGTGCGGCCGCAGGTGGCCGGGACCGTGGCGCGTTCGCAGGCGCAGACGGTGAGCTACTTTGCGACGGGCATGGTCGACGGCGCCGAGGCCGACGGACTTCCATTCAAGGTCACGCCCGCCGTGCTCGAGCGCGGACAGGAGCGCTTCAACGTCTACTGCACGCCATGCCACTCGCGCGTAGGCAACGGCAAGGGCATGATTGTGCAGCGGGGCTATTATCCGGCGACCAGCTTCCACAGCTATCGCCTGCGGTCGGCCCCGCTGGGCCATTTCTTCTCGGTGATCACCAACGGCTACGGCGCCATGCCGGACTACGCCTCGCAGATCACTCCCGTGGACCGCTGGGCGATCGTCGCTTACATTCGCGCGTTGCAGCTTAGCCAGAACGCAGCCGAGACCGACGTTCCAAGCGGAGGCAGAGTCGTGCCGATCGCTGCGGTCGAGGAGCGCAGCGGCTTCTCCAGCGACTTCCTCAGCCCGTGGCTGGGTTCAGTGCTGGAACACGTGCACCCAACGGTCGAGGCTGCTGCGCCTGCCGCTTCAACGACGGCTCCCGCGACAAAGCCCGCCACGGTTCCTGCTGCCGGTACCGCTGCAACTCCCGCAACCCCGGTTGCAGCCGGAGCGAAGGCTGCTGCGAAGAACACGCTGGTCGCCAGCGCGGCAAAGCCAGCGGGACAGGAAGCCGCCGCTCCAGCACCCGCGGCCGAGAAGCCGGCCGCCGGCGACGTTGCGCACGGCAAGACGCTGTACGCCAACAACTGCTCGGTCTGCCACCAGCCCACGCGCGCCGGTATGCCTCCTGTCTTCCCGTCGCTGATCGGCGTGGTGGAGCGCGTTGGCGAAAAGCGCGTTCGCACGGTAGCCAAGGAAGGCATCGCCGATGCCAAGCCGCCGATGCCGCCGCACCCCGACCTGACGGACAAGGACATCACGGACCTGATCGCGTTCCTGAAGACGAAGCCGTAACGTCCGAACCACGGCCGGTCCTGGTGTCTACCGGCGGTAGAGCAAAATCAGGGAGCGGGCGCGCACGGGATGACCAATGGGCGGAATCCGCGCGCCTATGGGATCTGCACAAAGAGCGCACCATCGTGCTGCCGGGCCTCGTAGGTCTTCAGTGGAGGGTCGCCCGCAACATCGGAGTATCCGGTGCCGATGTCGTATCGCCAGCCGTGAAGCGGACACACCACGACGTTGCCCTCCAGCGCTCCCTGGTTCAGCATGGCGTTCTGGTGCGGACAGCGATTGTCGAAGACGAAAACACGCGAATGGTCTTTGCGCGGACGCGCCACGCATAGCTCCAGCCCACGGCCTTGAAACGCGCGCATCTCTCCGGGCGCGGGCAGGTCCTGCACATTGCACAGCTTTACGATCATGGATTTCATACTCGCACAACCTGAATCATGGAGGAGCAGGACTGTGTCGGCATCTGCGTAGACAAGTCACCGATCTATGCCTTGGTCAAAATCGACATATCTGACGTAAAGAAGAATTTGGGATTGTGTCATCCAATTTTAGGAAAGATCGCCCAGAAATCTTTTCATTGCGTCCAGCACCTGGGTTTCGTTCGAGATAAAGATGTAGTGATTCGCATTTGCAATGCGAACCACGCGCGCTGTTGGCTGACCTCTCTCGAATGCGCCGATCTGGCGAGCCTGATTGGCGTCGGCCGCTGCCACCGCTGCGAGATATCTCGGCCAGTTGGCATCGGGAGGTTTGACCTGTGGATAGCTCATGACGGCAAGCATCGGCAGGTGAATAGGCGTTGTGAAGCGCTCATAGTTCTTCGACACCGCAGACGGTGCTTCGGCTGCGGCATTGCGATCACCGACGCTGCCATCCGGCCCAGGCAGGAAGCTCTCATGAATCTCAGCTTCCGGTGGAACACCTCCCACAGCGCCCTTCAATCGCTTCAGCATCGCCGCAAAGCTCGCTTTGTCTGCTGTGGTAGGAGAACCATATGGCAGAGGAGGAAGCGGATTCTCAGTGCTGTTTGCCTTGCGGTTCAGATTGTCCGCAAATTGCGGCAGCGATGCTCTCACCTGATCCATGAGCGCCGTGTCATTGGGCTTGTCGGCAAGTGCATTCAATTGCTTCCTGAGACGAGCGAGGCTTGCCTCATAGTCTCCTACAGCGTCGTAAAAGGCATAGTTATAAGCTGCGTCGAGATACACAAGCGCGCTGACGCGCTCTGGATGCCGCGTGCCGATGGCGCTGAGCTCCTCTCCGCCAATCGAGTGGGCAATCAAGACCGGCCTCTCGATCTTCAGCTTTTCCATCACTGCAAGAATGTCGTCGGAAAGCCTCTCTGGTGTATACCCCGTTGTGGCATGCGTCGACCTGCCGAACCCGCGCCGCGTGATGGCGTAGACGTGATGCTTGTCCGTGAACTTTGTAGCGAAGTTGTCCCAGATATGCGCGGTGTTGCCGAGTCCAGCGAGAAAGATCAGGGGACGTCCGTTGCCTCCCCAGTCCAATACCTCAAGCTGAACTCCTGGCTCAACAGAAACCATCTCTCGATGGTGAGGAGATGGATCGTGCCAAGTATCGGAAGCAGTACTCTGCGCTGGGCATAACGCGACGCAGAAGATATTGGCAGTGAGCAACAGGAACGTCGCGCGGATACGATTCACAGGGCAGCTCCCCTCATGCAGGTTGGGACAAGAATATGTCAACCGATGCGAGAGGGGTAGCGTGAGCCCGTGATTGAGTGCGCTGTGGCGCTTACTTGAACAGATGCGTTGCGTGCGTGACGGCGGCGCCCGCTCGCATGGCGGCTGCGACCACGGCCGTCTCCGCGATCATCGCCTCGGTTGCACCTGCCGCGACGGCGGCCCTGCGATGGATCTCCAGGCAGTAAGGGCACTGCGTCGTCAGCGCGACGGCAAGCGCCATCAACTGCTTGTGCAGCGCGTCGATCGCGCCGGGCTCGAAGGCCGCCTTGTCGAATGCCCAGAAGGCTTTCATCGACTCGGGCGCGTTGGCGTCCAGCTTCTTCAGCTGGACGAGGTTCTTCATGTCATACATGCGTGTCTCTCCTGTGTGAGTGCGGTGGCGCCCGATTCACGAATTGCAGAGGGAGGGCCGGTGAACCCGCTGGGTGCCGCGATAGCACTAAGGGTACACGCAGGGAGTTGAATCTGTGGAGGAGAGACAGCCTTGTTACGCAAGTTTGACGTGGGCGAGACAACGTACCCGTGAACCCGGCCTTTGTTCCAAGCGCATCGCCGCACCTATACTTGAAGATGGAAGAGGAGTTCGATGGCCGCACTGATTGAAGCAATTAACGTAAAACGCAAGATGCTGTTCGAGCACGAGAACGCACCTTACTACTGCATGGACTCCGACATCAGCACGCCCACGGCGCGCGGAGGACAGACGCTGGTGCGCCTGAAGATGCGCAACATGATCACCAACGCCGTCTTCGAGAAGAGCTTCAAGGCCGGCGACAAGTTCAAGGAGCCGGACGTCGAACTCGTCCCCGCCACCTTCCTCTACGCCGATGGCGACGGCTTCCACTTCCTCGACCAGCAGAGCTTCGAGACCTTCCCGCTCACCGAGTCCATGGTCGGCGACGCCACGGACTTTCTTACCGAGAACCTCGAAGTGCAACTGACGAAGTACAACGGCAACCCCATCGGCCTGCAACTGCCGATCTTCGTCGACCTCACCGTGAAGGAGACCGAACCGGGCCTGAGCGGAGCCTCGCAGTCCGGCAGCGTCACCAAGACGGCCACACTCGAAACCGGCCTCGAGATCCGCGTGCCGCTGTTTATCAAGGAAGGCGAAAAGGTGAAGGTGTCGACAGAGAATAGGGACTTCGCCGGACGCGCGTAAGTTTATTAGCCCAACCTTATTTGGTAGTCATTCTGAGCGAAACATTCTAGTTGTCATTCCGAGCGAAGAGCCTGCCCTGAGCGAAGTCGAATGGGAGGAATCTACTTTCTGCCGGAAGTGCCACAACCGCCCGGGTGCCCCATCCTTAGCGAAGCTAAGGGTGGGATGTATCCTTTTTCCCGCCGCGACCAGTCTTGCATTCCCACCCTTCGGCACAAGACGCCGAAGGATGGGGCACCGGCTCCATTCTTCCTTCGCAAAGCAACTGATCAGTCAAGCCGTCTACGCGCACTTAACTGAACTCCATCTTGTTCAAGATCGTAGCCGAGGTTGCGCAAATCGTCTTCCAGCTTTTGAGATCGATTCAATCCAATCAAGAGAATATGAGAAACATCAGGAAAGTGCTCTTCAATGGAGCCTAGCTGGTTTATGCACTCGTCTTCGAGAGAAGGAGAATACGTTTTGTAAAGGGTGAGCCAATCTTGATAGGCCCTTTTCTCGGGCATAGGGATGGATGTTCGATGTTCTGGAACATCAACTGCCCAGACCGGCATATTCCCAATCAAATTAGTAAGCGTGTCAAAAGATGGAGTAAGTATGAGAGCGACTGTGAGATCGTCTCTGGTCTTCACAGCAGCTCCTGAGCCCGCAGCACCGCAGTCACAGCCTCATCCGCAGTAGCGCCGACGGCAGAGAGGTGCCCCATCTTCCGTCCCTTGCGCGGGCGATGTTTCTCATACAGATGCAGCCGCACTCCGGGCACGGCGAGTGCGCGATCGAATCGCGGCGTCCTGGGTGTGCCGTCTTCGTTGAGCCATACGTCGCCCAGCAGGTTCGCAATCGCGCACGGCTGCACCACCGAGACATCGCCCAGCGGAAGGTCGCACACCGCGCGCACAAGCTGCTCGAACTGGCTTGTGACCGAGGCGCGTTCGCTGGCGTGATAGCTGTTGTGCGGGCGCGGCGCAAGCTCGTTGACCAGTAACTGGCCGGTGGTGGTGACAAACATCTCCACCGCGAGAATGCCTTCGAGGGTAAAACTGTTGGCGATCCTCTCCGCAAGAGCGTGCGCCTCTGCGGCCATCGCATCGGTGAGCGGAGCGGGCATCACGCTCCACGCCAGAATCTGGTTCTCGTGATGGTTCCACGCCGCGGGATAGACCTTCACCTCACCCGAAGGCGACCTCGCGACAAGCACGGAGATCTCGCGCTCCAGCTCGACGGCCTTCTCGGCGACGCCTGCATGCTCACCCAAAGCATGCCACGCGCCGCGCAACTCTTCTTCAGCATCCGCGCCAGCGCGAAAGCCAACCTTGCCCTGCCCGCGTCCGTCGTAGCCGCCGGTTGCGCTCTTGCAGAAGACCTTGCCGCCCAGCGCTTTGATCGCCTCGCGCAGCTCATCGAGCGAGTGCACGGCGCGCCAGTCGCCGATGGGGAAGTTGTGCGCGGCAAGCCACTGCTTCTGCGCGATGCGGTCCTGAATCACCTCAAGCACAGCGCGGCCGGGCCGCACGGGAGCGAGCTTTTCCGCGGCCTCCATGCTCGTCAGCGCAATCTGTTCGATCTCCAGCGTCACCACGTCGGAACCGCCGGCAAGGTGCGCGGCCTCGTGCATATTGTTCCAGGCCGCCTCAATGCAGCCGTCGACGACAAACCGCGCCGGACACGCCGGGTCGGGATCAAGCACCTGGATGCGATAGCCCATCGCGCGCGCAGCCATCGCCGTCATGCGGCCTAGCTGGCCTCCGCCGAAGATGCCGATGGTCGCGCCGGGAAGGATCGGCTTCGCTGCAACAGTCTTTGTGCTCGCCGCGCTCATCCGTGAGTCTCGACCCCGTGGCTGTGCGCCAGCACCTCATCGCGCCGCGCCTCACGCCACGCCGTCAGCTTCTTCTGCAGTGCGGTATCTGTTGTGGCGATGATCTGCGCAGCCATCAGCCCAGCGTTCGCCGCTCCGGGAGCGCCAATCGCAAGCGTGCCCACGGGAACGCCCTTTGGCATCTGCACGATGCTCAGCAGAGCGTCCATGCCTTGCAGCGCAGTCGCGGGTATCGGCACGCCGAGCACAGGAACGACAGTCTTCGCCGCAACCATGCCGGGCAGATGCGCCGCGCCGCCAGCGCCTGCGATGATGACGCGCAGGCCACGCGCAGCGGCAGTTCCGGCATATTCAAAGAGAAGGTCGGGCGTGCGGTGGGCGGAGACGACGCGCACCTCGTACGGCACGCCGAACTCGCGGAGCATCTCGACCGCGCCCTGCATCACCGCATAGTCATTGCGGCTTCCCATGATCACTCCAACCAGCGGTGAGGCGTCCATGCAGCGATTATACGGGGTTCGTATCCGAGACAATCTGTGATGGTAACGATGTATCTGGAGTCAATCGGACAGGTGCCCTACGCCTTGCCCAAACCGAATTGTCATCCTGAGCGAAGCGGCATAGCCGCGTAGTCGAAGGACCTGCATTCTTTCCAACCCGTCGATTGCTGCTGGGGAGAGTGAAAAATGCAGGTCCTTCGACTACGCCTCTCGCGATGAAGCCGCCTGGGTGCCCCATCCTTCGCAGCCTTAAGCGAAGGGTGGGATGAACGATGGCCGAGCGGTCTTCATTCCCACCCTTCACTGCCTGAAGGATGGGGCACCCGGAGATTTGTGGCCGGTTGTACAGGTCATCGCCGCAGAAAATCGATCGCCAGGTGCGCGATCGTCACCAGCGCGCCGACGGCCGCGGTAAATCCGCGCAGCCGCTGCACGCTGCGTTCGTGGCGCTCCACGCGCTCTTCGATCTGCGTTAGCCGTCCCGGCTGTCCGATTCCCATCAGCTGGTCCATCTGACTCTTGAGCACGCGCAGGTCGCCTAAAACCTGTCCTTCAAACTCCGTCATGGTGCACTTCCCTTCATCTCCCGCGCGATCACAGGCTGACCGGCAGGTTGGTAAATACTGCGCTGGAAAGACGCGAGTAGACGGGCGTGCCTGAACCGTCGTACATGCGCACGAAGTAGCGTTCCACCTGCGCCGAGCGTGGAATAGTGAAGCTGCGCACCGGCGAGCGCAACACGAAGTCGCCATCGACGCCGGAGCCGAAGACCCAGTCGCGGCGGCGCACCTCGAAGCCTCCTCCCGTTGGAGGATCGACGCCGGCATCGATCTGCAATGCTGTGCCCGTTGCGCTGACCACCTGCAAACCCGGCAGGTTCGCCAGCACAGCGGCGGGTGTTGTCCTTGCAGGCAGCGGCAGAGCATCGCCGGCGATGCCGTCGGCAAACTTCGCGTTGAGAGCCGTGGCCCAGTCGTTGGCGAAATCGACGTGATACGACACAAGCTCGGGCCGCGCATGGCTGTCCGTCACTGCGACGCTGCGGACGATCAGCTTCAGCGTGTCAGTCGAAACTCCGCTGCCCGAAGTAACGCTGAGCATGTCGCCCGGCTGAACGTCTGCTGCGGGGTTGACCATCGCGCAGCTTCCTCGCACTGCCGCCGCGCGCGATGTGGCAAAGCTCAGCGCGGCCAGCGCGGCGTTTTCGCAGTCGACTGTGGTTCGCGCTGGCGGATGCGTCACCTTGCCCTGCCACGTCGCCGTCGCCGTACCCGGGTTCGCAGCATCGCGCAGGTGCGCGGCTGCGCGTCGTCGTCCGCGATAGCTCACGGTGATCGTCTCGTTGGCAACGGGAATGCGCCCGGCGTAGAAGGTGATTCTGCCAGATGGCGAGACCATGCAGTCGATGCCGTCCACCTGCGGGCCGCTGACGCGAATCGTCGTGGGGCCGCCGGGCGTCGTCGTTGCAACCCACGCCGGGCCTGCATGCGCGACGTTGCACGAGCCGATAGAGCCGATCAGTTGCACGCTGTTCACGGGAGTGAAGGTGCAGCTCGCGGGTGACGATGCCAGCGTTGCCGTGTACAGCACCGTCACTGGCGTGTTCGTTGCGTCGCCTTCATCGCGCGTCTCGAAGACGAGCGTCGCGGGGGATGCGATCGAGTCTCCGCCGAAGCTGCGCAGCACACCATCGCACAACGCGCTGTACGTCTGCGTTGCGCGCACGGTCTCCGGGCAGTGCAGCCGCAGGCGCAGCGTGTAGCGATGCCCGCTCAGCATCGTCAGCGACGACCCTGCTTCAACGCCGTTGACGAAGGGCGTGACGATGGTCGCGCCACTGCTCTGCCGCACGTTGAACCCGGCAAAGCAGTTGCTGCGCAAGACTGCGCCGTTGTACAGGCCGCACACCACGCCATCGCTTCCCGCTCCCAGCGTCACGGCGTTCATCTCAATCGCCAGCGTTCCGCCGATCTCAACCGGCGCTACGGAGGAGAGCGTCGTTTGTCCATCGAGCCCGTTGCCGCCTGTTATCGTCAGCCCCGCATGCGTGAGCGAGAGGAACGAGCCATTGTCGGCGACGCTCCACAGTCGCGGATTGATCGCCGCCTGGTCGAAGCGCTCGTCGAGTACTGTCGCAGAACCGGCGGTGCGGAACGGCGGCTGTGTCAGTTGAAAGGCGCTCGTCGTTCCATCGCCCATGAAGTACTCGGTGATGTAAGCGGCTGCCTCGGTCTCGCCCGAGAGCGTGATGTCGGTGGCGAGCTCGCGTGCCATCGCAGGCACGAGCGCGGCGATGTGCAGCGCGGCGTCTCCATCGCTAAGCGCGTGCGTAGCGCCCGGCGCGAGGCTGGCTGCATCCGCCGCATCGGCGATGGCGTGGAAGACGAGCCGGTAGATTGCGCCGATCGTCGCAACGCCTGCATACACGCGCTCAGGTTCGGTGACGATCAGGCCGTTGAAGAGCGTAGCTCCGCTGTCGCTGGTTACGGCAACGCGCGCACGGCGCGCAGGCACAGGCAACGCCGTCGCATTCATGTCGAGCGTTCCCGCACATCGTGCGGGTTCGTTCCGCGAGCGCGTGATGGTGAGCGGCGCATCGGCGGAGAGCGCAGCGGTGAAATCGCGCGCGCCTCCGCCATCCATGTTGTCGATGGTTATCTTCACGTTTACCTCGTGTGTGTGTGTTGTGCGGACGACAATCTCCGGGTGCCCCATCCTTCGCAGTCTCACCGCGAAGGGTGGGTTGAGGCGTGTCTCGCGTTTGTCATCCTGAGCGAAGCGCAGCGGAGTCGAAGGACCTGCATTTGTTCTCTCTGTGAAGCGATGTAAAAAAGGGAACAAAGCGAATGCAGGTCCTTCGACTGCGTCATTGCGTTGCAATGACTCCGCTCAGGATGACAAGTCTTTAGAGTGGGAGAGATCTGTTTCTCCCGCCCTTCGCGATGAAACTGCGAAGGATGGGGCACCCGGCCTTCAGGATTGTGAGTTCTTCGCGGCCAGCGGAGGCAGACCGCGCATCTCGCGCACCTCATCGACCGTGAGCACACCGCACTCGATCAGCGTCTTCTGCATCTCCACCTCGCGCGTCTCGTCGCGCGTTTCAAGATCGTTGAAGCAGAACTCGAACTCGCGCCAGCCCAGTTTCTTGGCAAAGAGGTCGCGCGTGATGTGCTCGGCGATCAGCTTCGCGACGGGAACGACCGCGCTCTGAAACGCTTCGTCGGCAAACTCGCCCGCGGTGGAGCGGTTGACGTCGCCGTGTACGCCGAGCAGCATGGGCGGCAGCTCGAAGGCGTTCGCGATCAGGCGAATCAGCATCTCCTGCCACTGCAAACGCAGGTCGGCGTCCGTGCCTCCGGCGAAGCGCAGCACCTCGGGCTTGGTTGGGGTGCTCAGCACAGGCACGCGGCCGGTGCCTTCGATCTCGTCCTGCCACCAGCGGATCATGCGGTCGTGCTGCTCCGGCGTCGCCTCGTCGAGCCACAGCGCATACTGCACGACGGAGTTCGCCGCGAGCTTGCCCGCGTAACGGTTCGCGCTCAGGAACTGGTTGACCGTCTCGAACGCGACCTCAAGCCGCCCGAGCCCAAACGGAGTGTGCGTGCGCGGGTTGAGCCGCACATACATCAGCTCGGCATCAAGCAGCGGAATGAGGGCATCGGTCCCCATGCGCCCTGTCGCCTGTGCATAGCGTGCCTTGTCGGGCGAGCCGTCCCAGCGGCTGTCGATCTGGATCGTCGCGCCGTCGACCGCCCACAGATGAAACGGTCGCAGAGGATCGCCGGTCGCCTCCATCTCGGCGGCGCCGAAGCCGCCGACGAGCAGGTCTTCGATCACCTGCTCCCACAGCACGCGGAAGCTGTCTGCCGCGTTCGGCTCTTCGAGACAGCGGCGCAGCACGCGCATCTTCTCCTGCGCGTTGTCGATGTCGGCGATGTCGTAGCCGCGTCGCACGCGCACCTGCCAGTCCATGCTGGCCACCTTGTCCTTCACCACGTTGATGGCGCGGCGAACGACCGGCGTCTCGGCGAAGCGCCGCAGGTTCGCTGGTGTCGGTTTGGGCAGAGCGGCGTGCGTCGATGTTGCTCCGCGATACGGCGTAAGGACCGCGGGAAGCATCGCCGTCTTGCGCTCGCCTTTGGCCGCGTCGGACGCCGCTACATCCACTTCGCCGGAAAAATGCCGCCAGATATTTTTCATCACTGTCTGAACTCCCATGTCTCTCACCTCGCTTGCATATATGTCGTTGCCAAAAAGAAAAGGCATGGCTCGAAAGCCATGCCACGCCATTCTTACAAACCACTGGAAGCCTGGGTGCCCCATCCTTCGCAACGCGAAGGGTGGGATGAAGAATGGCGGTGCGGAGCTTATACACTCCCACCCTTGGCGATGAAACCGCCAAGGATGGGGCACCCGATGTTCTATCCCCTATTCCCTGCCGCTAGGCCCGCAGTTCCAGCCGTGCCGTCTCTGCCATGCGGGCTAGATCGCTCAGCGTCACCACGCGAATAGCCTCGTGCTCCATTGTTTCTACGCCGAAGCGGTATCGGTCGATGGCTTCGTTCTCGTCGTCTGAAGAGACAGCACGCAACGGTTCGACGATCGCTGTCAGCTCGAGATCCGTTCCCTCCACGCGGTGCACGCCGTCGCGCAGTTGCGGCGCTGCCCATGCCAGGCCCTTCGCTCCGTCCACGTCGCCTTCCAGCGAGACTGCCTGAAACATGCGAATGATCCCGCTCGCATTCACTTCCGCGCGATAGCCGCAGTCGAGCTTCATCGGGTCACCCGGCCGCGTGTAGAGCGACGCAGCGATGCGTTTGCGCATCATGGCCCACACGCCCGCGCGCTCGAACTCCGAACGCATTGCAGCCTGAATCGCAGCGCGGCCCGTACGCCTGCGTTCCTGCTTCACCTTCAACGGCTCGACGTACATGCGCATCAACTGCGCAAGTTCGGCGGGAATGCTCTCCGCCAGCGACGCGCGCGGCGCCGAGATTTGCAGCGAGTTCGAGAGCGTGTCTTCGAGCAACTGCATCACCGGCTTGGTGTCCGCTGCGCCAAGCCGTAGACGGTCGGCGATCTCGCCCTCCAGCGCCTCGAACAGCGCCGTGTCGGCCTCGGCGTCCATGCAGCGCACGCGTGCCCAGTCGCGAGTGAAGCGCACGACCGTCTCCGCCGATGCCGCGCCTGCCTCGCGCACGGCTTCCCGTAAGACAACGCCGATGTTGACGAACTCGCCCTTCACCACATCCGGCACATAGCGGATGAGGAAGAACTCGCATGGGATTCGCTCTGCCAATCGAACTCCTTCTAACTACATTACTAATCCTTCGCTGCTGTTTATCGCTGCAAACTGTCGTGGCACCGTGACCGATGCGCTGGTGTTCCACAATGGGAACGGGTTGCGCGTGGAGTCGCGGAAGGCCGCGATCATCTCGCGCACTCGCTCGCGCCGCGCGAGCAACTGCTCCATCAAACGCTCCAGCGCAGGCGCGTCGTTCGCGTACCACTCCGGCGGGACGACCTCCGCGATGCGCCACAGCGCGTCGGGGCGCATCTCCTCCACGCGCGTCAGCCACGGCTCGAAGCTCTTCCAGCCGGTCGCCCCGGCGTAGACCAGGTTGCGTTGGTAGACGCCGCGCAACGGCGAGTCGAGAAAATTCCACTCGCCTGCGTTGAAGCAGAACCCCTGGTCGATAAAGCTGGCGCGATACCGGCGTTCGCGTGGCCTGCGCTCGAAGACCGCCTGGCGGCCGTTCGAGTTGCCGGTCCACTTGTCGATGCACAGGATGCCCGCGAACTCGCGCAGGTTGCGCACCTCCTCAAGCTGCGGCTCCGGCAGGTAGTCAAGGACCTGTCCCGGCATCAGCCCGCCGACGAACTGCGAGCCAAACTGAAGCCCCGCGGTGTACGGCCGTCGCTGTTCGCTAAGGCCTTCCAGGCGCATCGCCGGCGTGTTGGCGATCAGCCACTGGGTCACCTCGACGACATCGCTGTTCGGTACGCTCAGTCCAATTGCTGCGGCAAGGCGCGTGGCGATCAGCTCGTTGGCCAGCACGCGCAGGTGCTGCGGATTGTTCTGGAACTTCACGACCCACAGCTTGCCGTCCGCGCCCAGCATCAACTGGCTCTGCGCCCCGCCGCGCATCCTTCGAATCGCCTGTACTGCAAGCACTGCCAAGCCGGTGAACTCCTCTGCGTTTGTTAGAGCAGGATACATGGGGAAAGCTGTCCGTTCTCCGTTCTTAGTTGTCAGAGACACCCAGGCAACCCAACAACTTTGTCATCCTGAGCGGAGCGTAGCGGAGTCGAAGGACCTGCATTTTGCTTTCCGGTGCATAGTAGCCGGAGGGAAGGCGAAAATGCAGGTCCTTCCCATTCGGCTTCGCTCAGGGCAAGCTCTTCGTGGCTACGCCACTGCGCTCAGGATGACAATTTTTGGGCGGGTGAGAAGGACTGAGAACGGACAACTAAGTCCCCGCCTTCGTCAGCATCTCCGCTCTCACCGCCTGCGCCACGGCCATTGCCATCACGCAGTCGTCGTGCGAGCCCGAAGCCGCGCCTGTGGCTCCATTGGGCATGTTGTTGTAGGTGCGGCACTCCTCCAGCAGGCGGCGCGAGTAGAAGATCTCCGGCGACTCCACCAGCAGCGCTCCCAGCCGCGCAATCATCGTGGGCTTGCTTGCCGCGCTGGTCAGCCAGCCTGCGAGCGCATTCTGCGCGTAGAGGTTTGTGTATCTCTCCCCGCTTTCGAGATACGCCAGCACGGCCGCCCCGTGATTGTTGCGTTCGACTGCGATCAGCGCGTTGTTAAACTCGCGAGCAAGCTGCGCGGAGGCCTGTGCGAGTTGCAGCGGATTGAGCCTCTCCCTCAGCTCCGCGCACTGCAATCCCTTCTCGCGCTCGATCACCTGCACGGCTGCATAGTCGCCGTCCGCGCCGCCACCCGCCGAGTCGACGGCGACGATGTACTGCTTGCCCGCAATCGCAGGCAGCCAGTAGAGCGTCGCGTCCTGTTGCGCGACCGGCGTTGGAAGCTCGTCGAGCCGCTTGAAGATCGTCTCAACCGCGAAGCAGCAGTTGCCGCTGGCCCTGAAGCAGGAGACGGCGTCCTCGGCGTACTCCTGCGCGCGCAGGCCGTGGAAGCTCGATTCCAGCGAGCGGCGAAAGCCGATCTGCCGCGGCGACAGGCCGTGCGTGGCAACCAGCGCCTGCTCTTCCCGGGTGTACCCGGATTCTGTAACCGATGTGGATACATATTCCGGTTCCAGCCACCAGGGAAAAAAGTGCTGGGCGGTATCGTTCATACTGGCGCGGCTCCACTCGTCGTAGAAGCAGCCGCCCGCGCCGTTGGGCGTGGACTCGATCACCAACTCTCCAGCCGGCGCCAGCGCCGCGCGCAGACCCGCGAGCGCCTCCGCCGCGTCGCCCGGCCAGCGGCTCACCTCGCTCAGGTGCAGGTTCTGGATGGAGAGCCCGCGCCCCGCGCCGGGGTCGCCC
This sequence comes from Acidobacteriota bacterium, assembly GCA_018268895.1. Classification (NCBI taxonomy): domain Bacteria; kingdom Pseudomonadati; phylum Acidobacteriota; species Acidobacteriota bacterium. Next base: position 432,443 of record JAFDVP010000007.1, read on the forward strand.
GCGCTGACGATGCGGAACTCGCTGTCCAGCTCCGGAAAACACATCTGTCCAACGTTGGCGCGGCTGCGGCGCAATGGACCCTCGCGCCACTCGTCGGGCAGGTGCTCCCAGAAGCGCTGCACCATGCGGAAGATCCCCTCCGCGGCCTCGCGCGTGTGCGCCACCTGCACGGTCAGCACGCCGCGCGCGGTGATGGTCTTCATAAAGAAGCGCGCGGCGATCCAGGTGGTGATTCCCATCTGCCGGGCCTTCAGCACAATATTTTTTTGTCCGCGCGCGGCCTCGAAGGCGCACTGTGCGGGGTTGGCAGTAAGAGCAACGATCTCTCCAGTGCGGCTGCGGACTTTGATGTACCGATCGATTGCGTGAATCATCGCCTCCGGGTCATGCGCGATCTCGCGGCCCAGGCAGAGGAGGGCTTCTACATCTTTCATTGGTTCACCGAATGTTTGTTGCGTTGCGATTGGTATGCCGTGAATGAATGCACTCAAGCAATGCGGTTCGCGCTTCGCGCGGATGGCCCACATCTGGCGATGAAGCTGCCAGATGTGGGGCACCCGATTTGTCGCCGAACACCGGCATCGTGCGTTTACATCGCCCAGTGGCACCCCGACACGTTCTTCGGGTTGGGCACGTCATGCAGCGTCACGGTTGCGTTCGCGGGAACCGTGACTGGTGTCGCGAGTCCGTTGATCGGCTGGTTGGGCTGTCCCGTGATGGTCAGTGTGTAGGCCGACTGCGGGTTGGTGATGGTGTACTCCGCCCCGCTCGGTCCGGTGCAGTCGGGCATGGTCCATGCGGCGTTGGCGGTGATGGCCGCGGTCACGGCGCCATCTCCACTGGCCAGCGTGTAGGTGGAGGCGGTGACAGCGTTCGCGTTGGTCAGCGTGTAGCCGAAGTAGTAGTTCAGCGTATTGCTGGCCGCGGTCGCCATCATCTGCTGTCCGGTCTGCGTGGGGTGCAGATGGTCGCCCTGGAACGATGCTCCAAGGTTCGCGCCATCGGCGCCCAGCAGCGGGTTTGCCGCGAAGTCGACGACGCCGGCCGCCCCCGCCAGCTTTGCGCGTTGCAGAATCATGTTGTCGAGGTTGTCCTTGTTCACATCGCCCGTGTTGCCGTTCGGGTCGGTGCCTGGTCGCGAGAGCATCGTGCCAACGAAGACAGTGCAGCCTGCGTCCTTGAGTGTGCCGATCTCGCCGGCGATCTCGCGGAAGACCTCTTCGGCGGTGCGCGTGCCGTAGCCGAAGTCGTTGGTGCCGAGCAGGAGGACCGCGACCGAGCTTGCGCCCGTCGATGTCCTGCAGCTTAGCGCCGCGCGGTTGGACTCCGTGCCGTTCACCTCGATGGCTTTGATTCCGCTGATGCCCCAGTTCCTGATGGTGTATGCGGGCTGGCCGGTGAGCGACAGCAACGACGGCCACGGCGAAGAGACGCCTGCGCCGTAGGTGATCGAATCGCCGATGGCATGCAGCTGTGGCGCAATGGGGCGCGTGACCGGCGGTGCCACCGCGACGCCTCGCGTGACGATGTCAGAGCGAACTGCGGCGGTCGCCGAGCGTACCTGCTCGGGGGTCAGCGCGCTTGCGTAGGTCAGCACGCGGTACATGGTCTCGCTCGCGCCTCCGGTCCAGTAGCCCGCGCCGCTGGCGCCGAGGAAGAGGTTTCCGCTGCTCTGCGCGCCGGCGGAGCGGCCCTGCGTTCGGTAGCCGCCTACTTCGTTGCCGTCGATGTAGAGCTGGTCGACCGTCGAGTCGGCCGTGCTGCCCGTGACATATGCGACGATGTGGAAGCCCGAGAACCTGGCATCGCCGACCGTCGTCGAACCGCCGTTGCTCCACACCGATGGGCTGAAGACCAGCGAGTAGTTGTCTCCGCCGATCGAGTAGAAGAGCATGAGATTCAGCCCGTTCGATCCCATGCTGCTGGTCATGATCGCCGGCCAGTTTGTATTTGCCGGAGCGTTGACCAGCGGATCGAGGTATACCGCAGCGACGACGGTCCGGGTGCCGTTCAACGCCGCCGGCAGGGCGACGTTGGAGCCTGCGGGGAAGTGCAGGCCGGTGCTGACCCAGTTCGGCGCGGCCGCTCCCGTACCCAGCGCGCCGTTGTTGCCGTTGCCGCTCTTGTCGGTGAGCACGGAGCCCGAGCCCTGCATGAAGTCGTAGTCGGCAGTTGCGCCCTGCGGCACGCTGACGCTGGAGCCCGTGGTGCCTCCGCCAACCGGAGTGGCCCATGTGCCGTCTTCGCGCAGGTAGCGCGTTGTGCCCGCCGTCGCTCCAGGGTCAGGCACTGCGCCCGGCGCATGAGAGGCGCCCGATGCGTGGAAGACGGGAAGCTGCGATGCCGCGACGGAGCCATTGATGGTCGTTGCGTTCAGCGTTCCGGCGTTGATGGTTCCGGCGGTGAATGCCTGCGGCGTAAAGCTGTAGCCGGTGCCGCGCAGGCTCATGTTGAATGCGCTGGTCTGCGGCTGGAAGCTGAACGTGTCCACGCCTGCGTTGGAGTCCAGCTCAAACAGGTTGTAGCCGGAGTTCCACCTGCCGCAGCCGTGCGAGTTGCAGTGGATGCTGAAGACGCTCTGTTCCCCGGCCTGCGCCACCATCGTCCGCTTCCAGATACCGTCGGCGAAGTAGGCCATGTCGGGAGCGGCGTGAGTGCCTCCGTTGCCGAAGTAGCTCGTGGCAGGTGTCGCGTTGCGGATAACCCAGCCGTGCAGGCCGGGGCCGTTGTTGCCTTCGTACTGAATGCCTGCCTGCTGGTAGTTGTCGGGGCGCGGCGCGATCTGGGAGACGTACTCCAGGTCGGCGGCCACCTTCTGCTGGTGGTAGTGCGGCTGCTCCACGGTGTCGCCCGCGGCCCACGCAACCGTGTTCGGGGCAAGCTGCATAGTCCCATCCACCAGTTTGGTTGCCGGGTTCATCACGCTGAGCACCTCGGCCATGGGATAGAGCGCATAGCCGCCGGTGAGCAGCGAAACGCTGCCTCCGCTGCTGGTGCTGTTGGCTCCCGTCTGCGCGTAGGTCAGTGTGTTGGGGCCAGTCGTGGTGACGGCGAAGCTGCCGTTGTAGCTTGAGTCGGTCATGCCCGTCACGTTGACCGTAAGCCCGTTCAGGTCGTAGTTCATGTTGCCCGCCGTCGTCAGCGTAACGACGTTGCCGTTGCGCACGGCCGAGGCGACGGTAAGCAAGATGTTGGCATAGCCCGTGGTCTTGTCCATCAAACCCGCGACCTCCGTCGCTCCGCCGGAGTAGTAAAGGCCGGTGGCCGAGTAGGAGCCGATGACGGGAAAGACCTGACGGATGCGGCTCGCGGTATCGACCGTCTGCTCCAGTCCATAGCCGCACAGGCCGCCGATGGCGACCGTTGCGTTGGCGAAGTGCGCCTTGTTGAGCGTGAACTGAAGATGCGTTCCATCAACCACGGTGTAGTTGGCCGTCTCGAAGTCTTCGATTCCTCCCGAGGCGACCGAGGGATCGGAGATGCAGGCGACCCCGCTCGATGCGGGCGCTGCTGCTGTGTTGGAGGCAAAGCCGGAGGGCAGTCCCGTCGTGGCAATCGCCACCGTGACCGTGCCGGGGGCAAGGTTGTTGGACTGCGATGGCACCGCCGCGGCGATGCTGAAGAAGGTGCTGACGGGAAAACTTGTTCCGGTGAAAGATACCGAGGCGTTGGGTGCGCTGATGCCGGGGCCGACGAGCGAGCCCGCGGTGAGCACCTTGGCGGGATTGGTATCGATGAGAAAGCGCCCGTCGCCCTGCGTGCCTGCGTCGACGGTTGCGTTCACCGTCACCGACGACGCTCCGGTGGTGCAGGAGAGGGCGCAGGTGCCCGCAAAGACGCGGGAGTCCTCGCGGATCTGGAGGTCGAAGGGGTGCGCGCCTTCGTCGGCGGAGTCGCGCACGCCGCCCGAAGCCAGGATGAACTGGCTGCCGATAAGGCAGTCTCCAACGCCAAAGCAGTTGGTCGCCATGGGCGCGAGCACATGTTGCCCCTGCGTGTTATATGTGCCGTTGACGGTCAGCGCGCTATAGTTCGTCTTGAAGTACGGGACGGCGCCAATCTTCTCGGGAAACTGGTTCTGGCCGCCGGTAAGGGCGACGTGGTCGATGGCAAGGCCGATGGAGGCAGGGACCTGGTTGCCGCTGAGCTGGTGAACGGCCGCTCCACCGCGCGTGGAGGTCACGTTGATGACCTGCCCCGTCTCGGTGCCCGGGGTCAGTGCATTCTCGGGGTTCAGGTAGCTGTCGCGACGGCCGCCAAGACGGCGGTCTTCGACGTGGGTCTGGTCGTTCCATTGCGATGGCGTATAAGTCTCGGTGGAGCCGTAGCTTTGCTCGGCGACGATGTCGCAGCCGGAGGCGCACTCGCCATTGGAGGCTGCGTTGGCGATGCCGTTGTCGCCGCGTCCGCTCTGGAACTGGCTGGCGTACCTGGTGCCGTTCATGCGGTTCACCTGGAGCTCGGTCGCGGGAGGCTGGGCCACGGTCTGCGTTGTAAATGGCAGCGTGGAGACCTTCTGCGAGATACCCGACGCGACGGCGGTGATGGCCGTATCGACGTAGCTCTTCGTCGCAGCCTGCGGCGCTGCCGTGGGATCGCCTGCGAGCACGAGCGGGCCGGTCATGGTGTCGCCGGCCTTCAGCACGTAGGGGTTCGAGGTGTCGAGCGGATGCCCGGCGACAGCGGCGGCGATCGCCGTATCGACATAGCTCTTGCTGACGGCCTGCATGGCAACCGACGTGGGCAGTACCGTCGAGCGGATGGCGCTGATATGCACCGGCGAAGAACTTGCCGGGACCACCCAGTACTCGCGGTTCACGCTGCCGTCGTCGAGGTGATAGACGACGGTGTAGTAGGTGCCCAGCGGCATCGCGCCCGCGTTGGGCGTCAACGGCACGCTTAGCAGGCCGCCCGCGCCGATCACGGCAGAGGTGCTGCCCGCGCCGATCGACTGGCCGCTCGGCGTGGTAAAGGCTGGCCAGCTCACGATCACGGTCCCGCCTGCCGGCGTTCCGTCGGCCCGGTAGATCGTATCTGTAACCGGTGTAGTTACAACCTGTGCGAGCGCGCAGATGGCGAACGCTAGAAGCGTGACGGGAGCGGCGAGCAGTATGCTCACAGCGGTCCCACGTCGTCGTATCCAGTGCATGGGCGGTCCTTCTTTCTGTTTGAGAGGTCGAAAATTTCAGTGATTGCGCTAAGCGGGCAGATAGCTGCGATAGCAGAGCACGCTCTCGCCGTCGGTGGCGTCGCGTGTAACCAGGGCGCGAAAGGCCCCTGCGAGGCGTATCTGCTCGAGCGTCCCGGCGAGCGTCCCGGCGGTCTCCGCGGCCCCGTGCATGGCCTGCAGGCGCGGGTAGTAAAAGAGGATGCGGTCGCCCTGCTCGCCTTCCATGACGAAGAGGGCCGACCACTCCTGGAAGAAGCTGGAGCCCTCGCGGTCGACGAAGCCCGCCACGCGGCTGAGCTTCATGCCAGTTGCGGGAACGCCCGCGGGCAGCGGCGCTTCAAGCTGCAACGTTCCTCCGGCCGTATCGACCGAGGCGATGCGGGCAACGTTCAATGAGATGCGACGGACAAAGTTAATGTCGCCTCCCGCGTCTGCTGCATCGCGCACATAGGCCCCGCTGATGCCGCTGCCGATGAAGCCGGTCTGGCCGGTGTAGTCGGCATCGACAACAATAAAATCGCCGGAGCTGAACTGCGAGGCCGCGCTGCCCATATTGATGGAGCCGGCGGTCGAGCCGGGTTGCAGCGCTGTTGCCGTGGTCGAGGCGAGCAGGTTGAGCTGTTGCGTTCCGCAGCTAAGCGCAAGCTGGACCTTGCCCCAGGTGGAGAACTGAAGCTCGACCGTCGCGTCGGCCTCCGCCCGTACCTGCGTGGAGGCCAGCGCGGGCGCGCCTGTCCGCAGCGGAACGATGCCGGTCTTTGCGCCTTCTGCGTTGCTGCGGCGGAAGTTGGCGCACCAGCCGAGATCGATCCACGGCGCGGGCGGAGTGTCGAGCGCGAAGCGTCCGTTCTGCGCGCTATCGAACGCAGCCGGAGTGCCGGATGCGCGGTCAACCGGGGCGAAGTAGGCGCGAACGCGGCGGGTGGTGGGAGTCGTATTTGCGCTCATCGCTCTCCTGCTTCCTGGTAGCTGAAGACATCGACCGTGGCGATGCGGCCCAGGCGCGCGCCGCTGGTCTGTGACGGCGCGAAGGTCACATCGCTCCAGAAGATGTTTGTCTGCATGGGCGCCTGGTTCGCGTAGTTCATCTTTGCTGCGTGCTGCGGCGCTGCGTTGAGCGCGGCTGTAAGCTCGGAGTCCATGGCGGAGAGCAGGCGGCCGCGGTCCATGCCGCCGTTGCCGGAGTTGCCCCCGGTGGCGTAGCGGATCTCACAGCGCAGGGCGGCCAGCGGCAGCGGGCTTTGCTGCGCGTCGATTCCGGTGTTCGTCCAGCGCAGGACGAAGGTGTCGTCGTGGTCGAAGCTGGAGGAAAACTCATTCTCTTCAACCAGCACTGCCGGCCGCGACTGCCCCCGCACGGCCACGGTTCGCGCGGGATTGACCGCAGCGATGCGGTCGCGGAGCGTGATGTAGAAAGTGTCTTTAGCGTTCTGCATCGATTTGTAACCCTTTCGGTTGCGTGTGCGGAGCTACGGTTCGCTCGCCATACTGAGCGAAGCGAACAATCTCAGTAGTTTTTTTGTGCCATGAAAGCGAGGGGGTGTTCCCGCACCCTTCACTGCGTCTCGACTCTTGTCATCCTGAGCGGAGCGGCGTAGCCGCGCAGTTGAAGGACCTGCATTCGGCCGAACAATCAGGGGAAGCAAAAATACAGGTCCTTCGACTCGCCTTCGGCTCGCTCAGGATGACAAAGTTTCGTGGTGGTTCATCCCGCCCCTCGCTTACTGCCTTAGCCAATAAGCTGCCCGAGGCCCGTGCTCGAAGGATGGGGCATCCGGCTCAGATGTTCTTTGTTGCTTCGCTGAGCGTGAGCCGGTAGCCGCAGACGGTTCCTCCTGCCTCGATCTCCTCAACGGAGAGAATTGCGAGCAGCGTATCGTCGACCAGGATGCCGAAGGCCGTCGCAAACAGCGCATCGGCGGCGGCGAAGCTGCCGGAGCCGGTGAGCGCTTCAATGGTGGTTGCCGAAAGCAGCAGCTCGCGCTGCCGCGCGCCGTTCTTTGCGGGTCTGTCTGATGCGGTACGGAAGACGGCGGGCGTCAGCTCGATGTCCTGAAACTGCGGCGTGGCGAGGCCGAGTTGCTCCGTGTTGTCGCCTGCGATGGCTGGCGCGGGTGTGCGCAGCATCACACTGCGCGGGCGCGCGTTGCGCAGCAGGGTATCGAGCGCGCGGCGCGCGGCTTCGGCGTTGCGTTGCGAGTCGATCATGTCAGCCCAGCCTCTCTGACACATAGGGGCGAAGCAGCGTCTGCACCTCGGCATCGACGAGCACGCCGGCGAAGTAGTCCACCTGCAGCGTGTCGACGCGATTGCTCTTGACGTTGAGCGCGGGCGTGGCCTGCGCGTTCTTCACGATCTGTGCGCAGGCGATCTTGATCGCAGCGGGAATCTCGGTGCAGCCCGCGGTGTAGATGATCTCGACTTCGTTGGCGCACATGCCGAAGATGTTTACGGGCAGCGTGATCTCGCCGGCAGAGAGGTTGACGTCGACGGCGGTGATGTCGAGGATGCTCCAACTGCCGGGCAGGCTGAAGGCCCAGGCAACGTGCGCGAAGAAGGGATCGTTGAGCTCGCCGCGTCGCGGACGGCCGTAACGGACGCGGACCTGGACGAGAGGAGAGTCGGAGCCAGCGGCGGCAGCAAGCGGGCGGTTGCTCAGGCGGATGCTCTGCGATCCTGCCGTGAGACGCACGTTCTCGACATACTGCGTGACGGCGAGCGAAGTGCGGCGGCAGTGCGCGTCGATCAGCGCCGAGGCCGCGGCGATCCAGCTATCGGCGGTCTCGGCGCTGAGACCGTACTGGACGTATTCGGTTGGGGATAGATAGGGCACTGGCGATCGCCTCCTCTTTCGTAAAAGCAATGGAGGCAGGCACATATTTGTGGCTGCTCCGTTTTGGGGATACAGGCTGGTTTGGCCCGCATGGTTCGATCTGAAGCTCGAATAAACCCACATCTCAAAATCGAGATGTGGGGCACCCGGGATTTCCACTTTGTCATCCTGAGCGGAGCGCAGCGGAGTCGAAGGATCCGTATTTTGCTTTCCCGGTAACGAATTCGGTAAGGCAGAAAGAATGCAGGTCCTTCGACTCGCCTTCGGCTCGCTCAGGATGACAATTTTTGAGGTAGGTGGGAGGGCTTCTACCCGCTCCTGTCTCCTATTCCCTGCTTTTACCGGTTGACCAGCACCTGGTAGTGCGCATAGCTGGCGCCCTTCACGACGAGCCCGCCGAACTTCACCACGACGTACTGCGAGGCGAGCGAGCCGGGGACGCCGAGCTGGAAGATGCGCGGGTTCGGGTCGGAGAGCCAGTGGTACTCGATCATGTCTTCGGTGACGATGTAGGCGGGCAGCACGGCCGAGCCGGAGCCGGGCGTGCCGGTGTAGGGCAGCGTCCACTCGGGGATGAGCGGGAGATCGCCAGCCTGCGTGGAGAGCATCTTGACGGTGAAGCCTGAGGTGATCTCCCTAGTTCCGAGCACGACGTTGAACTCGTTCTTCATCTCGCGGTCGATCAGGTCGAGCAGCACGGGATTGGCGTAGATCGCGGTGGGGCGCACGCCGTAGGAGGTGTTCGCCAGCATCTGCGCGACGGTGGACTTGAGGCCGTCGACGATAGACCCCGTGGTGCCGATGGTGGTGGTGTTGCCGCCGGCTGCGATCTGCTGGCCCGCGCCATAGTACTGCGCCGTCGTCGGCGAACTCAGCGAGGTGTCAGTGCCGTTCCACAGCGCGATGTCGTGTGTGCGCAGAACGCCGTCGACGGTGTCGGTCAAGTCCTTCGCTTGCAGGTAGGCGAACTGCGACTGCTGCTGGCCCAGCTCCATGTCGAAGAGGTTGTAGTTGATCTGCGCAACCAGCGCCTTCAACGGAACGCTGCGCTCGACGCGGGTCGGCGCGACGAGAGGAGCGACGATGTTGCGCGGGTCGACGAAGCCAGAGGAGGCAGAGGGCGAGGGGATCGCCGTCTCTTCAAAAAAGCGCGAGGGGTGGCCGGTGGCGGGCACCTGCTTGATGCGGCGGCCGAAGATGCCGCGCCGCTGCACGAGATCGGTGATCTCAGACTGATAGGCGGGGACCTCGATGGCTCCGGGCCCGAGGAAGTCGGCTGCGGCGTGGATCTCGGTGAAGTTCGCGTTCATGGTGTTCCTTTCAATGGAGAAGGCGCAGCTTTTGGCCGCGCCTTTGTGTGTGAAAACGGTTCGATCTACGTGGGGTATGGGCGAAATGCGGGTCCTTCGACTATGGCGCTGCGCGCCTCCGCTCAGGATGACAATTCCTCAAGGTCGCCCTCTGTCTTAGCTGAGGAGGCCGTTGCGCAGAAGCTGGGCCTTCACGGCGATGCGCTGCTCGATCGACAGACTTGCCAGCGCGTTGTCGAGCGAACCCGCCTCAAGCGATTCGACTGCCACGCCCTGCTTGCTCAGCAGCGTTGCCATGCTTGCTGGCAGCGTCTTGCGTGTATTTGTAACCGATGCGGATACGTTTGTTGCCATTGCGGACTGCAACTCTGCGAGTGTGGCTTCCACTGCGGCGAGACGTACTTCAAAGGTGGTCTCAGCCGCGTTGATCTCCATCTGGATTTCCATGTTGTTCCTTTCGTTTGAAAAGCGGTTCGAGCTGACGCTCGAATGAACCCATGTCTCAGAATCGAGACATGGGGCACCCGATCTTGCGACTTCCCGTTAAGCCTTTGCGGCGGCCTGCACGTTCAGAATGGCCACGACGGCGGAGACGATGTTCGCGATGTAGCCGGTGTCGGCGGTTATGTTCGCCTTGGCCAGCAGCGCGGTGACGGCCTGCTCGGTGAGGACGAGGACCTCGGCCAGCTTTTGTGCTCCGGTGCCCGACTGCGCTCCGCTGGCGGCGTACTTCTGCTCGACGAGCAGCACCGCGTTCTGGATAAGCGTGGTGGCGTCGGCGATCTCGTTGGCGACGGGCGCGGTTGAGGGAAAGAGCAGCGCGGCGAGACGTTCGACAGGCACGGCGTAGGTGACGGCCCACTTGAGGCCCTTCTCGAAGCCCTTGCCGATGGCTTCGAGGATGCTGATGAAAGACATTTGTTGTTTCCTTTCTGACAGATTTCTGCTTTTCATGTTGAAGCGGTAGAGAAGCGAACTAAACTCCAGGTCATGCGCTTATTCGGCAGGTGCGTATCCAACTGGTGGCTGCTTCTGTGGGTTCCGGTCTTGCTGCTGCTTTGGTTCTTCGCGAGGAACCGCTCATACGATCCACCGTCGCAGAAGAATATGGCCGGCAGGTACGTCGTGTCGGAGCGGCATGGCCATGTCGTCAAAGACGCCGCCAATGCCGTACTTGAGCTGAAGAGCGATGGGTCGATGCGCGTTGGCGATCTGCCCGTCCACTCAACGACGGGCACATGCACTCTTTCCGGAACCGGAAGCTGGAGCGGCCCCGATGAAGACTGGGCTATCGATCTCATCGTTACTTCCGACGGAACAACAGGTTCATGCTCATCGGGCCGGTTCGGGTCTCTGGAGGTTACTGGACGTTCCAGACCGCATGAGCTTCATTGGGTTCAGGGGGTTCCTGACTCACAAACGAACATTTGGCTGATGCAGCGCTGATCGTTGCGCAGGGCTGCCTTTGCGACGACCTGCGTGGCTGCGGGTGAGCGTGAAGCTGGTGCGGCGGTAGGCGGCCTTGTCGCGCAGCAGGATGGCAGCCCCGGTGAAGGTGGCCTGGGTGAGCGTCCAGATGGACGCTCGCATATCGGCGACGTGCGCGTCGGCGAGCTCGTAGCTCATTCCCATGCGTGTCGTGGAGGACTGAATCTTGTCTTCCATCTCGGGGAAGTCGCGGGCGTAGAGATAGCCTGCGACCTCGATGCGGTTGTCGACGATCTCAGCGGAGGTGATGATGCCGCACTTCTGGCGCGCGTCGTGGCCGTCCCACCCGGCCTTGTAGTCGACCGCCATGCCGAGCAGCGATGGCAGCGCAGCTTCGGCAGCGGCGCGGGTGAGGATGACGCGGTGGCCGCGTGAGCCGTTGGGGGCCTTGTCGCTGGGAGTGTCGACGAGGGTGAGGACACCTTCAAAGGGCAGGCGGTTGGGGTGGCCGTGGACGACGGGGAACTCGACGGCCATCGCGTGAAGCTCCATAGGGGCGGCGGTTGTGGTGCAGCGATGGCGCGGTGTCTGGTGCATGGGTTTCCTCCGGTCGGTGGTTTGGTTGTGTGTGTCTTGATCTCGGCGGCTGAAGACGCTCCCATTCCCACTTTTTGTCATCCTGAGCGGAGCGGCCTGGCCGCGAAGTCGAAGGACCTGCATTTTTTTGTGCCCATGGATTCTTTCCGAAGGGAGAGCGAAAATGCAGGTCCCTTCCGACAAGCTCAGGGCAGGCTCTTCGACTACGCTGCGCTTCGCTCAGGATGACAAATTATGGTGTTGGTGAATGGCGCGCAGACATCCTGCAAACCCACATCTGACGCGATGAAGCTGCGCCAGATATGGGGCACCCGATTTTGTGATGATGCGAGCGTTTGCGGGCTTAAAGCAGAACGGGAGAGCAGCCCATTGGCGCTCTCCCGTCTCATTTCTCGATTACCTTTCCAGAATAGCAAGCGGCGCGAAACTAATCGGCACTTTTCAAGACAGAAATAACTTCAAGCATTGCAAGACGATACAGGCCATTTCCGGTTTTCCACATCTTGACAGCATTTCAGGGGCTTCAGCGGTTCCATCAGTCTGCGATCGAGAAACAGTTGGGTAAGAACGTCGAGCGTCCTTTCGTAGCGGCGCACGACGCTGCGGATGGGGAGGTCGATCATCAACGCGACTTCAAGCTGCGTGTACTGCTGAATGGCGATGCGGTTGATGAGGAAGACCTCGGTGCGGTCGAGCAGATCGAGACAGCGCGAGACGTCGAGAACGAAGTTGACGGCGTCGTCGAAGCACTCGACCTTGTAGTGGGTGACGTGGCCGCGAAACATCTCGCGTCCGAGGAGCGAAGGCGCGCGGCCCGACTCCATCGAGAGCTTGAGGTAACGCCGGAGAAGCGCCTCGGTGTACTTGCGGTAGAAGGCAAACTCGGGGACGACGGGCTTGACCTTCTTCGGTTTCAACTTCTTCTTCGGTTTACGACTGGGAGCGGCAGTGGCCCAGACGACGGGGAGGATGGCAAGAGCTGCACTCATCGCGCACCTCCTGCAGGTGCTGCGGTCTGACGGCAGTGTGCGGCGCGCGCAAGCCGTGGCCTGCGTCCGCCCGCATGCCTGCCGCGGGGAGCGGGAAAGTCGACCAGCCGGGCGATGCACTGCCGGCAGTAGACGCCTTCGGTGGTCAAGCCGACGGCGGTTTGTCTGCGGAGCCATAATGTGCCGCAGCCTTCACATACCTTCAGGTCCAATCGAAAATAGTTCATGTCCGTCATTGGGAGGCCCAGTTTCTCCCGGCGAGTCTCGATGGTCAGCGGTCGGAACGACTCGTGCCGGGTGGTGAGGGAGCGCTTCCGCCTGCGCGCTCCTGAATGGGGAAACGTTCGCACGGCGGTCAGTGCCCGGTTGTGGTTTTCTGCGTGTCTGGCGAGACCCTTTGGGATAAAGTCAACTGCACCCCTCCACACCTCTGCCGGAGACCGGGAGCCGTTCCGCGGCGCCGGGAAGTCCTTTGCGCCGCAGAACGGGGTGTCTCCGCAGAGAAACGTTGGAAGGAAGTGTCACGGTTATAGCTTTCAACAAATATCCTGTCAACAGGAAGATTTCCTCAGTCAAATTTGTGAGGTATATCCAGCTTTTTCAGGAGTTTTCGCATCATATTTATTGCAAATAGATAATTATTCGCCTAATATTCGTCTTGCATAAAGCATATACGGACAAGCAAGGAGCTTAAAACAATGAACTTTCAGGACCTTCACGAGCTTCTTCGATCGGAACTGGTGCGGCGTATCGAGCGCGGCGTGGTGACGCAAAGCCGCCTGGCGCAGAAGGCCGGGTTTCAGCAGGCGCATGTCTCGAACTTCTTAAATCGCAAGCGCGCGCTCTCGCTCGACGGTCTCGACAAGGTGATGGAGGCGCAGAACCTGACGATCGAGCAGATCCTTCCGCTGGACCTGGCTGCGGCGGGGGCGCCGGAGGAGGTGGCCGCGGAAGATCTGGTGGAGGATGTTCCGATCGTCTCGCCGTCGGCGGCGATCGACGACTCGCAGATTGCCTCCAGCGAGGTGATTGAGACGGTGCCGGTAATCGCGGCGCGGCTCAGGGAGAATCGCGTGAAGCCCGCTCTCCGGCGAACGCAGTGGGAGAGGTTCGTCGCGGTGCGGGTGGATGCGCAGCAGGCCGCGGCGATGGCTCCCGTGCTTGCCACCGGTGCCTTAGCCGTTATCGACCGGCACTGGAACTCGCTTGCGCCTTACCGCGCCAACCAGCCGAATATCTATGCGGTGCGGTCGGGGTCGATGCTGCTGCTACGGTATGTGGACTTCGACGAGCGGCACCTGATCCTGCGGCCGTTTCTCAGGGAGTTTCCGGTGCAGTTGATCGGGCTGAGGGAGGGGGAGAGTCCCGCGGACTATGTGGTCGGGCGGGTTTGTCTGGTGGTGGCGGAGGTTTGAGGTATTGAAGATTGCATCACGTTGAAGCAGATGCCTTGTTAAGGGCACGACTGAAGCCCTTAAGCGAGGCGGTTCGAGCATTCCACTCATCCGATGAAGACCGCATGAATGGGGTACCCAATTTTGTTGCGGAACGACAAAACCGCTAGCGAGTGGAGAGGTGCTGGCGGCTTGCGAGGCGGAGATGTGTGACCTCGTCCAGAATCCGCGCGGCCATCTGCGCCTTCGTGCTCTCCGGTAGCTCGACCGCTGCCTCCGGTGTGAGGAAGGCCCCGGCGTTGCGGTCGGAGTCGAAGCCGGTCGTAGTGCCGGAGACATCGTTGACCACCAGTGCGTCGACTCCCTTGCGGGCCAGCTTCGCGCGGCCGTTGGCCAGCACGTCTTCTGTCTCGGCGGCGAAGCCGATGACGAGCGCGCCGGGCTTGCGCCGCTCGACCAGCTCGTGGAGGATGTCGGCGGTGGGCTCGAGCTTCAGCGTGCGTGCGCCGTTGCGCTTCAGCTTCTGCGGAGCGACCTCGGCCACGCGATAGTCGCTGACTGCGGCGGCCATGATGACGATGCTCGCCTCGGGCAGGTGCTGCAAGGTGGCGGCGCGCATCTCTTCGGCGGTGGTGACGGAGACGACCTTACAGGCCTCTGGCGCCGCGAGCGATGTCGGAGCGCTGACGACGATGACGCGCGCCCCACGCCGCGCGGCGTCGGCGGCGAGGGCGAAGCCCATCTTTCCGCTGGAGCGGTTGCCGATGAAGCGTACTGGGTCGATTGGCTCGCGGGTTCCGCCCGCGGTGACGAGGACGGTCTCTCCCGCGAGATCGTTTGCAGCGGTGTGCGACGGCGCGTTCGAGAGCGCTTCAGCGACAGCGGCGACGATGATGGACTCTTCGGCGAGACGTCCGCCGCCCACCATGCCGCAGGCAAGATAACCCGAGCCGGGCTCGACGATGCGGACCCCGCGCGCGCGAAGCGTGGCGAGGTTGAACTGCACCGCCGGATGCTGCCACATCACCACGTTCATCGCCGGAGCGACGATGACCGGCGCGTTGGTGGCGAGGTACATCGTCGAGAGAAAGTCGTCGGCGATGCCGTTGGCGAACTTCGCGAGGATGTCGGCTGTGGCGGGAACGACGATGAGCGCGGCGGTGGTCTGCGCTTCGTTGATGTGTTCGATTCCTGAAAGGTCTCCGCCGGATGCTCCGGCGTCCTCTCCCCAGAGCGAAGTAATGACCTTGTGGCCCGTAATGGCGGAGAAGGTGAGCGGGCGGACGAACTCCTCGGCGGCGCGCGTCATGACGACGTGCGGGTCGAAGCCCGCATCCTGAAGCTGGCGCACGACTTCGACCGCCTTATAGGCGGCGATGCCTCCGGTGACGGCGACGGCGACTTTGACCTTCTCGGCGCTCATGCTCCTGCCCCCATCTATATATAACGCTTTTCCGGGCTAGAGGGCGTGGCTATCTAATCCGTGCAGGGGGACCGCGCGTTGTCACCACGCAAGGAATTTGAAACAAAGGGCTTATGGACCATCACTTCATTCTGGCAAGCATCAGTTGGTCCAGCTTTCCGTCCTTTGTGACGTAGCCGCTCATGCGCAGCACCTGCCCGGAGTTTCCGGTTGCCTTGTAGGCGAAGCCGTACATGCCTCCGCGCTCGTGGCGGTGCAGGGGTTCGAGCGCGGTGATCTCGCCGAATGGTTTGAGGCTGTCGCGGTAGTCCGCGAGCACCTGCGGGGTGAACATGTAGAGGAGGTTGGGCGCGATAAGCGCGGGGTCCAGCTTGCCAGCCTCGATCTGGGAGACGGTTTTTTTGAGGAGGTCTTCGAGGGCGGAGTCGTGGGCCACCGCGGCGCCTGGCCGGGGGGCGAAGATAATTTTTTCGATCGCTGCGACCAGCGCCGCATAGGCGGTGTCGCAGTTGGTGAGGACCGCGATCGCGCTGCCGGAATCCGGATAGAGCTGGTTGAGGGAGGTAAAGCCGCTCAGCCCGCCCGAGTGCTCGATGACGCGGCGGCCGTTCTTCGACTCAAGAAAAAATCCCATGCCGTACCCCGAGCCTGAGCCATCGGGTAGCGCCACCTCCGACTGGAGCACCTGCCAGCTTGACGGCTTCAGGATGAGCTGCCGGTGCATCACGGCGGTGTCCCACTTCATCAGCTGGGCGATGGGCATTGCCAACTGGCCCGCGCCGGAGAGCGTTCCCTGGGCCTCGCCCTGCACCTGCCGGGGCGGTCCGAAGCCGAAGCGCTGGTATCCCGCGGGCAACGACGGCCGCTCGGCGTCGAGATTCACGACGCCGGTCAGCCCTGCCGGCCGCAGAACGTTCTCTTCGAGGAAATGGAAGAAGGGCTCGCCGGATGCCTTTTGTACGATCAGTCCAGCCAGCACGTAGTTGGTGTTGCTGTACTGCCACTGGGTTCCGGGAGCGAAGTTCAGGGGATGGCTGGTCCAGCGCTTGACGAGGGCGTAGCTGTCGGTGGGCTGAGCCAGCTCGGGGAGAAGGTAGTCCTCGGTGTAGTAGTCTTCGTAGCCGCTGACCTGGTTGAGCAGATTGCGCAGGGTGATCTCGCTGGAGTGCGCCAGCTCCGGAAACCAGGTACTGACGGGGTCGTCGAGCTTGAGCTTGCCGCGCTCGACCAGGAGCATGACGGCGACCGCGGTGAACTGCTTCGAGATCGAGCCGATGCCGTAGGGCATCTCGGGCGTGGCTGCGACAGCGTGCTTTCCGGCGGAGGCGATTCGGGCATCGCCGAAGGCGGCCGTGTAGACGACCTTGCCCTCCTGGACGATGCCGACCTCGGCGCTGGGCGTCCCCGTCTCGGCCAGCACGCCTTTGATCGCGCCGGCAAGCTGGGCCTGGGTCTCGGCAGGCAGCGAGGTCTGCTGGGCAACAAGAGCACATGGCGAGCAGAGCAGGACGAAACCGGCGCAGAGGCGAAGTCGCTGAGAAAGCATATCGAAGGTTATACCTTCAGGGAGAAGGGCGGCGCTACTGCTGCAATGTGGCGCCGGGCGGTCTAGTTTTTGGACTGGCTGCGAGAGCTGTGTGTGCTGGAGGCGGGCTTGGGGTCGAGGTTCAGGTACGGATTTGAGGTGCTGGGCGCCAGCGGGTCGGCCTGCGCGGGCTTATTGGCGGTCGTGGAGGTAGATGCCTTGAGTGCGCTGGTGAAAGGGTCCGGCGTGGCGAAGGGATTTACGGCGGAGTAGGTGGCGCGCTGCGGGCGGTGCTTCTTTGTCTTCGCGCCGGGACCGGAGGCCAGAGCGGTGAGGGAGAGGGCAGCCAGCGACAGAGCGGTAAAAACGGGGAGACGGTACATAGGGGCCTTGGGGAGCAGCGGAGCGACGGCTCTACTTTACCGCGTTGCGGCTGGCGGTGCGAACGTTTTGTGACAAAAACGGAGGGAGCAGGTGTTTAGTTCTGGTGTACCGCGACTTGCGGTGCGTGCAGGTCCAGATGATGCTCTGCGCGAATGCCCACTCATGCGATGAAGCCGCATGAATGGGGCACCCGGTGTTGTGTCTGCCCTGGTGTGTCTAGACTTTGAGGCTCTTGAGGTAGGGCACGCTGGGCGGCATCAGTGTGGGATCTTCCTCTAACTCGACGAAGTAGTTCTGGATGCCGCCGACTTTGGCGGCGGCGAAGACGGCCTTCCAGTCGACGACGCCCTTGCCCAGCGGGACCTGGCGGAAGCCGGATTTGGTGGAGGCGTCCTTCACCCAGTCCTGGCAGTGCATGGAGAGGAAGCGGCCGGCGTACTTGTGGAAGTAAGCGACCGGGTCGTAGCCCACCTGTAGGCTGGAGACCTGGAACTGGAGCTTCGTGGTTGCGGGATTCAGCTCGGCGATCATCATGTCGTACACCGGCTTGCCGTCGATGCGTGCGGAGACAAAGCCCTCGTTGTGCAGCAGCGCGGTGATGCCTGCGGCGTGGGCCTTCTCTGCGAAGACGTTGAAGGGCTCGACGTAGCGTTTGACGTCGTCGGCAGTCTCGGTGCCCTTGTAGTTGAAGGGGCCGAGTGCGGCGACGGCCATCTGCGTCATGCCGAAGTCGTGGGCGTAGGCGATGCTCTCGTCGGCTTTTTCGAAGAGCTCCTTCGGCGCCCAGTGGGCGGAGATGCAGGTGATGCCCCAGTCGTGGAGCATGTTGCGCAGCTCCTGCGGCTTGTACTGCTGGAGGCCGTTGAAGTCCTTGTAGCCGTAGGGCGAACAGAGCTCGATGTTGGTGAAGCCGGCGGCGCTGAGCGACTTCATGGTTCCGGGAAAGTCAGTGGCGATCTGCTTGCGCACGGGATAGGTCTGGCAGCCGATGGGCAGGCCGAGAGGGTCGGCGAAGAGGCTGCGCGAGCGAGCTGCGGCAAGGGCAGCCGTGCCGGTTTGAAGGAAGGTCCTGCGGTTCATCATGGGGTCGTGATCTCCAAAGGAAGGTCAGATAAGCATAGAGGAATTGCGGTCATTGTGGAGGGCGCACTGTGGGAGCGGTTGTGTCGGTTTTGGCGGCTGCCTTGCGGGCTTGGGGGACAGCGCGGAGGCTGAAGGTGGCGATCGCGGCAGGGTTCGAGTTCGCGCGCACTTGTAGCGTGCCGAGGACTTCGTTCGCCTCGGGGGTCTGGTCGCGGAGGCGGAAGACGAGGATGTCGGGGGAGACTTCTTTGGCGGAGAGCAGGTTGAAGCCGCCGGTCTCGCGGCGTAGCTCCATCTGCGCGGCGGCGGCTTCGCTTAGCTCTTCGTTGGGCAGAGCGTTGGCGAGCTCAGGGTAGCTTGCGTGGTTGAAGGCCGCGAGCCAGTTGTAGAGCAGGTGGCCGGCGGGCGAGTCGGGGATGAGGCCCACCTGCTCGCCGAAGCGGGACAGGTGAACGATGACGAAGGGGTGGACAGGGCTGACGTGGTCGCCGCGCTTGGCGGGGACAGGGGCGTCGGCGGGGTCGCCGAGGACGATGGTGTCGATCTGGTTGGGGTCGTTGTCGTCGTCCGGCGTGGATGCGGAGGTGGCGTTGGGGGAGCGGTCGGCGCTGGGATTCGCAGAGGCGAGATGCGTATGTCCGTTTTGGCGCAGCGCGTAAAGGACGGCGGAGAGCGCGATGCTGGCGGCAACGATCGCTAGCAGGATGGCTCCCGGGTTGAGCGGCTGGCGTCCGGTGACATAGAAGCGGGGCGCGGTGAGAGGGGGGACTCCGGTAGGCAGGGGCTGCTGCATGGATGGTCCTCAACTGTCCCGGAGAGGTCCCGGGTCGGTCGTCATTGCCAGTTTAGTCCAGGGAGCGGCAGTCACCGGTAGTTTAGACCGGGTTGTCCAAGGGTTGTGTGTGTACTTGCTGCTTATGCAGTTGCTCTTTAGTCTGTGAGCGAGGTCCCCCTGCAATGGCTGAGTACCAGAGTCCCGATGACATGCGTTTTGCCAAGGAGTTGATTGCTTCCGCGCCTGCGGAGGCGGAGGCGTTCTTCAAGCTGAAGTCGGTTACGGAGCGCGCCGACGGTGCGATCCCGGCGAAGTATCGTGAGCTTATTGCCCTGGCGGTTGCGTTGACGACGCAGTGCGCGTACTGCCTGGATTCGCATACACGGAATGCGGCCAAGGCCGGAGCGACGCGCGAAGAGATCGCGGAGACGGTGTTCATGGCAGCGGCGCTCCGTGCCGGTGGAGCAGTGGGACATGGGCTGCTCACCATGAAGCTATTCGATAAGGCACAGAAAAATCTGGAGCAGGATTCGCACGCGCTGGATCGTGAGCCATGGGAGTGATGACAGTGGGTGAAAGGAAGGGTCTGCACGTTCACCCCGAGCGAGCTCGCCAGGAGACCCGGGATTCCGCGCGACTGCTTTCTCATCTGCCCGAACCAGCAAGCCGACTGGGGACCCCCATCGCGGTGAAGCAGCATGAATGGGTCATCCGCCCCGGCTTCAGAAGAGAATGGACGGCAACCACGCTCCGGCGGGATCGTTGTAGAGTCCCGTGCTCATCAGCGTCATCGGCTGAACGACGCGGAGGCCGTTGGCGAGGCACCAGCGCAGCAGAGCGCTGTTGCGCGACGGCACAAGGATGCCGGGGCCGGCGAAGGAGTCGACCGAGGTGATGAGGGCCTGCATGTCGATGTTTGTCTCGGTGGTGGAGTGGCCAAAGAAGCCGAGAATCGTGGTGTAGCCGGTCACCTGGCCTCCGCGTTCGACGACGCGGGCAGTGCCCTGCTGGATGGCGTGCGACAGCTCGAGGGCGCGATCGAATCCGTGAACGCGCCGCGAGAGCGCATTACACGCTGCCTCGTCTGCGGGAGTGGCGCTGCGAACGGCGCATCCGTGGATGCTGCGCTCGCGCGTCTGCCCTTGCAGGCAGGAGAGCGGCTCGCGGATGTCGAAGCCGAGCGAGGTGTAGAGCGAGAGAGAGCGATTGTGAAACGCGGCCTGGACGAGGCGCACGCCTGCGGCACCGTTGCTGTGTGCGCGCTCCATTACGGCCTGCATGAGCTTGCGGCCGACGCCGGTGTTCTGTTGCCTGGGGTCGATGGTGATGGGGCCGACACCCTGTATGATCGCCTGCTCGGCGAGGACGTTGCTGCCCACGATGCGGCCGTCGCGTTCGGCCACCACGCCATAGAAGCCCGGAGTGGAGAACATCATCGAGAGCAGCCCGGTGGCCGCCTCTACTCCGGGAAGATCGCAGGGGAAGTTGTGGGCGGCGTTAATCGTAGAGAAGGCGTCGTAGCAGATCTGCCCGCAGGCGGCGATGTCCTCTGGCGTGGCGGTTCGGATGATGACTTCAGACTGTGATGTCGATGGCATGTCGATCTCTTTCGTGCGAGAGAGGTTGTTGGGGATAGATCATCAGGAGAGAGACCAGCCGGAGCGGTTCTGCCGCCGGATGAATGGCGCTGCCTGAGGGCAGTTCTTTGCGACCATCTTTGGCCCGTCCCATTCGATCTTCTGGCCGACACGCAAGGAGACGCAACCGAGCAGCATGATCTCCGTGAGGCGCGCAGCGATGTCGAAACGCGAGTAGCACATCTCGGGCTTGTTCTCTTTGATGGCAGCGAGCCATTCCTGCGCATGGGCAACAACACCCGTCCCGGCATGACGGTTGCGCGGAATGCGCTCCGGATATTGCGCCATGGCCGGGTGCGTGAGGTAGTTGATGAATTTTTCTTCGCCCTTGAGCTTGATGAAGAAGTTCGTTCCGTAGTCGTCCGGGGTAAAGACTGTGCCTCCTTCGCCGATCAGCAGACAACCGCTATCGGGAACCTTGCCCAGCATCGCGACGATGTCGGCGGTCAGTTCGACCGGCGGCTTGTTGGTCAGGTCATGGCCGCCGCGGAGGGCCGGGGCAGGCTGGCCGCCGTCGTACCACCACAGGGTTACGGCATCGTGCTCGATCTTTTTGTAACGGTGGAAGAGATGCGGATGCTCGTAAGGAATGCGGCCCTGACGTTTGGGGAACGCGAAGCGGATCTTCGAGCCGACGGGATACGACTCCTTGTTCATCTGGCCGAAGGGCATCGCTTCAATCTCTGTTGGGTAGTCGAGATCCAACGCGCGAAACGGCATGTTGACGGTGTGGCAGGCCATGTCGCCCAGCGCGCCGGTGCCGAAGTCCTGCCAGCCGCGCCAGTTGAACGGCTCGTAGACTCCAGCCTTCGGATTGCTGCCGCTCTTGTAAGGCCGCATCGGAGCAGGCCCAAGCCAGATGTCCCAATCCAACGTCGCGGGAACCGGGTCTTCTCCTGCGGGACGCTGCATGGCCTGCGGCCAGACCGGGCGGTTCGTCCAGACGTGGACCTCGTGCACCTGCCCGATGAGTCCGTCCTGGATCGTCTCCACCGCGCGGCGCAAGCCGTCGGAGGCGCTGCCCTGGTTGCCCATCTGCGTGACGATCTTTCTCTTGTGGGCCATCTCCCGCAGATAGCGTGCCTCGTAGATCGTCTGCGTCAGGGGCTTCTGGCAGAAGACAGCCTTGTTCCTCTTCATCGCCGCAGACGCGATGATGGCGTGCATATGGTCGGGCGTCGAAACCGTCACCGCGTCGATCCGGTCGCCCATCTGGTCCAGCATCTGGCGGTAGTCTTTGTAGAACTTCGCGCCGGGATATTTCTTGGTCTGCGTCTGATACGCCTCGGAGCCTGTATCCACATCGCACAAGGCGACGATGTTCTCGCCGGCGCAGGAGTCGGTGTCGCTGCGGCCCTTCCCGCCGATTCCGATGCAGGCGATGTTCAGCTTGCTGTTGAGATTCTGTCCGCGCAAAAAGGCAGGCGCGCCGAAGGCGAGGGCGCCCGTAGCGAGAGAGCTGGTCTTGATAAATTCACGGCGGTCGACACGCGAGGGTTCAACGGTCTCAGAGGTCTTCAGAGAGGGCAGATTTTCAGTTGGTTTGGACACGTGCACAGGATACACATGCTTTATTGCAGGCTCAAAATTTTTCGATTCGCGCTGTGCTCGAATGAGCCAATCATGTCGCGGTACGCCATGAATGGGGCACCCGGCTATGGAATTCGCACTGATAATCCAGAATTTGGCCCAGGAGGTAACCCCAATGCCGTATCCACTCCTGGATTAGCTCTTAGATCATCGAGTAATTGCTGAGCATCGAGAAATTTCCCAATCATTGCTTCAGATTCTTGCCGAGGGTTAGATACATGCTTCCCTCTATAAACCTCAAGTTTTGTAAGCCCTTTGTTAAGCGCATGCCTACAAATAGCACGAATATAAAAACGGTTAAATTCACCTTCCGCCAACATTTCGTGCGCATTAGACCTCATTATCGGAGGTTTACTGAAGGTTCCGTTCTGAAGTTTTCTAGGTTTCTCATGTGAATTTAGTCGGGGCTTAATCTCATTCGCCAATTCAATATCGGTGCTTACAGCGCATACGCTCTTCAAAATGCCTGCATAGTCCGCTTTTCCCTGTGGAGATAGATTATCGCTTTTGTAAAGTCGATCTGCAGCTATGTCCATTTCGATTTCGTCAAGCATTAATATCCGTACATCATCATCAAGGCCTTCGTAATTAAGTCCCACAATGCCCTCCCATTAGCTTGCAATAAATAAGCAATTTTAAGCTATTACAGCTTGTACATCTGTTCAAAACAGCGGCTTGCGGGGCTTGGGTGCTAACGGCTGGTTGAGGAAGGCTACTAATGGTGCGGCGGCTTCGAAGCGTTGGGCGATCTCTTTGATGAGTGTCGGTTTGGTGGCGAGGTCGGCGGGGAGTTTGGCGGAGAAGCCCCACTGGCGGTTGAGGATGAGGTCGGCGGCGGGGGAGTCGGGGGCGAAGCCCTTGGGTAGGCGGGTGAGTTTGTGGTCGCTCCACTCGCTTAATAAGGATGTAAGTTTTTTGGATTTGAGCAGCGTGCGCATCTCGGCGTGGTTGGCCTCGATGTGGCGGCGGATGGCGAGGAGCTGTTCGCGCTCGGGCATGTAGACGCCGGCGGCGACGACGACCTCGTCGGGGCCGACGTGGAAGTAGAAGCCTCCGCCGGAGGTTTTTTCGAGGCCGGAGCGTGCCCACCATGCTCCCTGGTGGGTCTTGTAGGGGCGCTTGTCAGAGGAGAAGCGGATGTCGCGGTAGATGCGGAAGGTGGCCTTCTGCGGAGGCTGCACGTTCTCAGGCGCGAAGCGGAGCATGGCTTCGTTGATGGCGGCGACGATGGCCTGCGTGGGCGCTTTGACCTCGCGCTCGTAGATGGCCTTGCGCGCGTTGAACCACTCGCGGTCGTTGTTACGTTTGAGGCCGCGGAGGAACTTGAGTGCTTCGGCGGTGTAGTGCGGAGCGGAGGTCGCCATGAGGCTATGGTAATTGCGCCTGCTGACAGGTTGTGTCAGCAGGGACGCTGCGAAACGTATATCTCGCGAGATGCGGGGCAATTTGTCTCTCAGCCACCAATGTAGCCGTCATTCTGAGCCGCAGGCGAAGAATCTCAGTAGTTCCTCTTCTGGCGCGCAAAACAAAATGCTGAGATTCTTCGCTACGCTCCGGTCGGAATGACAACGCAAGAGGGAAGCGCAGTGGGGTGGTCATCCAGATCGGCCGCATTCGCTTATGCGAGCGTGATCTCGAGCGATGTAACGCTTGCGGGCGGGAAGCTGTGCGTGAGCTTTCCGCCTGAGGGTTTGAGTCCGTTCACGGGCGAGGGCTTTACTGCGTCGGGGTGGGAGAAATCGTTGTGCGCGTGAACGTCCTTCTCTGCGAGGACGGTTCCCTTCGCCGATGTGACGGAGGCCCCGCGCACGGCGATCTCGGTTGTCATCGGCTGCGTCAGGTGCGGGTTGATGACGGTGAGCGTGAGCGTTTTGCCTTTGATGGAGGCGGACCCCGAGAGTCCGGCGAGCGACTTCATGGGAGCGAGCTGGCCGATGTAGCTGTTGCCTCCTACCTGCGCGGGAGTGTTGCCAGTCGAGTTCGCGATGCCAGGCGCGGTGAATGCGGCGCGCACGGACTGCGCTCCCTTGTGCGGCAGGTACATCCTGAAGACGTGGAAGGTCGGCGTGACGCAGAACTTGTCGCCTTGCGCCAGCATGAGCGAATGGAGGCAGTTGATGGACTGCGCGACGGCGGCAGCCCCGACTTTATCGGCGTGGCGCTGGAAGATGTCGAGCGTGATGCCAGTGAGCAGAGCGTCGCGCATGGTGGACTGCTGTGAGAGGTTGTACCCGGGCGCGAGCTCGGTGCCCTTGCCGTACCACGCGCCCCACTCGTCGACGACGAGCTTGACGCTGAAGCCCGAGGATCGCTCGTTGGAGAGCGCGTTCGGTGTGGCGGTGGCAATCGCGGTCCAGTGGTCGGTGATGATCTTGTCCATCAGCGTGCCACGCGTAAGCAGATCGTAGAACTCGTCGTCGTTGAAGGAGAGGGCGTCGCCGGCGGCGAACTTCTTCGCGCTGCCGGAGGTGTAGTAGTGGATCGACAGCCCCCAGAGATGACGGCGCTCGGGGTTGCCGTAGAGCGCCTTGAAGAGGCGCGTGGTCCAGTCGATATCGTCGCCATTGGGGCCGACGGCGACGAAGCGCAGGGGCTGCTTGCCGTAGCTCGGCGTCCATGCGGTGTAGCGGCGGAACTCCGCGGCGTACTCTTCGGGCGTCATGTTGCCGCCGCAGCCCCAGCTCTCGTTGCCGACTCCCCAGAGATCGACGTTGAAGGGGGCTGCATCTCCGTTGTCCGCACGTTCGGCTGCGAGTGTGTTGGGACACGCTGGTGCGGCGGAGTTCGACGGCACGTCGCCCGTGGGAGCGTTGCAGTACTCGATCTCCTGGTAGAAGTCGCGCGCGGGCTGCGTGCGAAGATTGGCGGCGACGTAGGGCTTCGCGCCGATGGCGCGGCAGGTGTGCATGAACTCGTGCAGGCCGTAGGCGTTCGAGTCCTGCTGCGACCAGAAGCCTGTGCGTGCGGGACGCTTCGTGCGTGGGCCGATGCCGTCGCGCCAGTCGTAAGAATCCGCGAAACAGCCGCCGGGCCAGCGCAGGACAGGGGCTTCGGCGGCCTTCATGGTGTCGATGAAATCTTTGCGGACGCCGTTGACGTTCGCGATCTTCGAGCCTTCGCCGACCCATACGCCGTCGTAGATCACTCCGCCGAGGTGCTCGATGAAGTGGCCGTAGATCTCGGGCGAGATGGTGCCGATGGGCTCGCTGGGCATGACGTCGATGTAGGCGTCGACCTGCGCTGATTGCGCGAGCGACGACGAGCCTTCGAGCGCAACGGCTGCGGCGGCAAGAGAGGAAGACTTGAGGAAGGTGCGGCGCGACGGCGTCATTGGAATTTATTCTCCCACGAAAAATAATAACGTTATACATGGGGCTGAGACTGGAACTACAGAGATTCTTCGCCTGTGGCTCAGAATGGCTGTGGCGGATGGATGCCGAGCGGTGGTGGATGGGGCCGTGTCGCGCCTGCGTTCATGGTGTGACGAGGTGACTCAGAAAAGAGAGTATGCTTTCTTCGTCATAATCGCGCCGTGGGCCATAGCTTTCGAGGAGAATGACTATGCTTGGTTCCAAGTGTTCGCTTGCCGCAGCTTTGTGTGTCGTACTCTCACTGATACAACCGATCGATGCGTGTACCCGTGCCGTTTATCTGGGTTCGGACGGGACGGTGATCACGGCGCGTTCGATGGATTGGAAGGTTGATGTCGGCACGAACCTGTGGGTGCTTCCGCGAGGTATGGAGCGCACAGGGGAGGCAGGCCCACAGTCGGTGAAGTGGACATCGAAGTACGGAAGCGTGGTTGCCACCGGCTATGACATTTCAACGACAGACGGGATGAATGAGAAGGGCCTTGTCGCCAACCTGCTGTGGCTGGTGGAGTCGGAGTATCCCGATCCGCACGTTGCACGCAAGCCTCCGCTGGCGATCTCGCTGTGGGCGCAGTATGTGCTGGACAATTTCGCCACGGTGCAGGAAGCGGTCGATGTTCTTGGCGCGGAGCCGTTCACGGTAGTGACAGCGAATGTTCCGGGAGAGCCGCGACTGGCAACGCTGCATCTGTCCATATCAGACGCTACGGGCGACAGCGCCATCGTGGAGTACGTCAAAGGCAAGCAGGTGATTCATCATGACCGCAAGTACCAGGTGATGACGAACTCGCCGACCTTTGATGAGCAGTTGGCGCTGGAGCAGTACTGGAGGAACATCGGAGGCACGGTGTTTCTGCCGGGAACGAACCGCGCGGCAGACCGCTTCGCTCGCGCCATGTTTTACATCAACGCGATTCCGAAGGACGAGACGCCGGATACTGCCGTGGCCAGCGTCTTCAGCGTGATTCGCAATGTGTCGGTGCCGTATGGGATCAACACGCCGGAGGAGCCGAACATCTCTTCGACGCGCTGGCGCACGGTGGCAGACCAGAAGCGGAAGATCTACTTCTTCGAGTCGGCGCTGACGCCGAATACCTTCTGGGTAAACCTGAACGATATCGACTTTTCACCGTCGGGCAAGGTGATGAAGCTGGACCTCGGGAAAGATCAGAAGAATACCTTTGCCGGGAATGTCGCGAAGGACTTTCAACCGGCGAAGGCTTTCAAGTTTCTGGGTTTGTAGAAGGCTCGAGTTCCGCCTCGGCTTGTCCACGCATGAACAGCGACATCGATAAATGGACAGTCGTCAGTCGTGAAGCTGCTTGTAAATGATTGATCCGTAAGAGGAGGCTTTATAGCGATTTTGGAAGGCGAGGTGCTTTTCAAAGACGCAGTAGTCTCCAACGCTCGCCGCAACCGCGCTCATGGGGTTTGCGGCGGGCATTTTTTTTCACGCACAGGAACAACTCAGTGCTGGCTGAAGAGGCTGCGATTCGGCTTGGGCCCCATGGTGAACTCGAGCGTGCCGCCTTGCATGATGGCCTTGTGCGTCACGCGCGGCGCGGTGAGTGGCGCTCCGTTTAGTTTTGCGGACTGAATATAGATGTTCTTCGCGCTCGCGTTCTTTGCGATGATGTTGAACTTCTTTCCTCCGGGAAGGTTGAGTGTTGCTGAAGGGAAGCGCGGCGTGCCGATCCAGTACTCAGGAATGCCTGGCGTGACGGGGTAGAAACCTAGCGTGGAGAAGATCCACCAGGCGGACATCTGTCCGGCGTCGTCGTTGCCCGGAAGGCCTGCGGGCGTGTCGTTGTAGACGTCGACGAGTTCGGCGATGTGCTGCTGCGTCTTCCATGCCGCGCCCGCATCGTCGTAGAGGTAAGCGATGTGGTGGCCGGGCTCGTTGCCGGGGTCGTAGAGGTTGTTGGCGAAGAGTCCGTCGAGCTTCGCGATGAAGCTGTCGCGTCCGCCGAGCGCGGCGATCAGTCCGGGCACATTCTGCGGAACGTAGAAGGTGTACTGGTAGGCGCTGGATTCTGTGATGTAGCTGACGTGCTTGTCGTCGACGAAGGGAGTGATCCATGAGCCGTCTTCGTGGCGTCCGCGCGCAAGTTTTGTCTCGGGGTCGATGACGTTCTTCCAGTTGCCGGAGCGTTTGGCGAGCGTGGCAGCGTCGTTCTTGTGGCCGAGCGCTTCTCCGAGTTGTGCGATGATAGCGTCGTCGAAGGCGTACTCGAGCGTGCGCGAGACCTGTTCGCCGTGATGGAAGGCCTCGGCGACGGGGTCCTCGAGCGGGATGTAGCCGTACTTGATGTACGACTTCAGCGCGCGGCGGCCGAGGCCATCTTTGTACTCGTCGTAGGGTGGTGTATCGAAGGCGTTGCGTCGAATCAGCGTCCATGCGCTGGCGAGGTCGAAGTTGCGGAGGCCCTTCATGTAGGCGTCGGTCATGGCGACACCGGTGTGGTCGCCGATCATCTCCGAGGTGTAGCTGCTCCACGCGGGGAAGATGGGGAGATAGCTGCCCTGCTCGCCCTTGAGGATGAGCGACTGCATCATCGCCTCGGTGCGCGTTGGCTGAAGGATCGTCATGAGCGGAAGTTGCGCGCGGTAGATGTCCCACATGGAGAAGTCGTCATAGTAGGGGCCGGGCGTGGTCTTCTTCTCGACCTTTCCGTTCCCGGCGAAGCGCGGGTAGGAGCCGTCGGCGTCGCTCGCAATGCGCGGGAGCATCATGGCGTGATAGAGCGCGGTGTAGAAGCTGTGGCGCTCGGCTGCGGTTCCGCCGGCGATGGCGATAGCGTCGAGCGCGTTGGCCCATACGCGCGTCGTCTTTGCGCGAAGCGCGGCGAAGTCCCATGCAGGGATCTCCGCGCGAAGGTTTGCGCGCGCGGCATCGATCGAGGTGAACGAGGTTCCCGCTTTGATGAGGATGGCTCGCGGCGCGTCGAGCTTGAAGCGCAGATACGCGCCCATGTGCTCGCACTTGCCGTCGCCTTTCAGCTCGGCGTTGGGTGTTACCTTTGCATCGCACCATGTGCCGCTGCTCTCGACCTTGTCACGGAACTGGATGACGAAGTAGCCGCTGAAGCCGGTGGGCTTTCCGTTGCCCTGGTAGATGCGGTAGACGGGGTTGAAGCCGGTGATCTCGTTGTGCGCGAGGTCGACCTTCACCCAGCCGTCTTTCATGCGCGCGTTGGGTTCGACGATGAGGTTCGCCCTGCCTGCCTTCGAGTAGGTGACGCGAAGCATCCCGGCGCGAACGCCGCCGGTCATCTCGACGGTCTCGCTGTCGCCGGGAAGACGCACGGAGTAGAAGGCGGGCTGCGCGACTTCATCGGCGTGACTGAAGGCCGCGGCGCGGCCGTCGGGTTGCGTCTTCAGGTCGCCGAAGGTGGGCATCAGCGTGACGGAGCCGTAGTCCTGCGTGCAGCTTCCGCTCATCCAGTGGCTGGCGCGAAAGCCGGTGAGCTTTGTGTCGGAATAAAGATAAGGCGCGATGCACTTCTTCTCGGTGGAGTGCGCCTCGGGGATCCAGTTGGTCATGGCGAAGGGCTCGCCGACGGCGGGAGTCGTCTGGCCCTCGTTGGCGGTGCCGATGTGCGGATCGATGAGCGCGTAGGGAGTCTGGCAATACGCGATGGTCGCGACCAGGAACGGGAGCATGGCGCAGGTTTGTTTGAAAAAGTTCATCGAGTGAAATGATAGCCCGGGGCGAGATGGCGGTTCGCTGTTCGGTGAAAGAAGATGCAGCACCCGGAAGGTGGTTCGAGCTTCGCTCGAACGAACCCAGGTCTCAGAATCGAGACCTGGGGCACCCGACACGCGGCAGACCTCATCTCCCGACGCGCAAGCGGGGAAATCGAATGACGCAGGCGGGGGAAAGGAGGGGACCATCTCCTAAAGTTTTAGTTGACAAGCTTTCGTGTGAGGGGTAATGTCCTAATGAATTAGGAGATGACCCCTATGGGACGAGGCGAAAAAGAAGCGTTGACGAAGCTGGAGCTGGAGATTATGCAGGTGATCTGGCGGCATGGCGCGAGCAACGTCGGCGCCGTGCAGGAAGGGCTTGAGCAGCAGCTGGCCTACACCACGGTACAGACGATGCTGAACATTCTGCATCGCAAAGGCAAGCTGAAGCGCAGGCTCAAGGGGCGTGCTTTCGAGTACAGCGCGGTGGTGAGCGAGGCGAAGGCAACCCACCACGCGTTGCGCGATCTGGTGGACCGCATGTTCGGCGGGTCGAGCGAAGAGCTGGTGATGAGCCTGGTGAAAAACAAACAGATCAACGCCGAACAGCTTGCGCGTCTGACGCACAGGCTGGAAAAGGGAGAGGAGCAATGATGCTGCGATTGCTGGAGTACGTGGTGAATTCGCTCTGGATGACTCCGCTTGTGTTTGCGGCGGCATGGCTGACTGCGCGTCTTGCGCGTCGCGCGGGCGCGGAGGTTGAGCACAGAGTATGGGTCGGCGCGCTTCTGCTGGAAGCTGTTCTTCCGGCGGTCCGTATGCAGCGTGTTGTGGTGTGGCAGGCATTGCAGGGTCTGTTGCGGTGGCCCTTTGCAGGGCCGGCGAAGACAGGCCGGGGAGATGTCACGGTATCGGTGGGCGCAGGGATCGTCAATGGATCGCTGAAGATGCCCGAGCACTGGATGCAGGCGCTTGCCACTATCTACGGAGGTGTGATGCTGTACTTCGCCGCGCGTCTGCTGTGGGGAGTGTGGAGCACCCATCGGATAGAGCGCAGGGCGCAGGAGATCTCATTCGCCGATCGAGAGCAAAGGGCATGGCAACGCTGCTGCAATCGCTTCGGGTTGGCCGATGCGCGAGTCGCGGTATCGGAAGAGATCGGCGGGCCGGTCACGGTGGGGCTTGGAAGGCCGGTGCTTCTACTGCCGCCGTCGTTCCTGGAGCGTGTGGACGAGGAGGATCTCAACGCTGTCGAAGCGCACGAATGCGCGCATATGCAGCGCCACGACTTCATGAAGAACCTGCTGTACCGCATTGTTTCGTTACCTGTGTCGTACCATCCGGCGCTTTGGATGACGCTGGCCCGTATCGCCGAGAGCCGCGAGATGATCTGCGATGCGATGGCGGCGAGCGCAGTTGAGGGAAGGCAGAGCTATGCACGTTCACTTTTGCGGTTGGCGGCGACGATCACAGCAGCGTCGCCGGCCAGAACACTCCACGCCATCGGAATCTTCGATGCCAACACGTTCGAGAGGAGAGTTATGCGACTGACAGGAAGAGGTATCGAGATGGGCCGAAGCCTGCGTCTGGCAACGGCTGCGGCGTGCGTGACGCTGGGTGCGGCGACATGCGCTTCTGCACTGGCGCTGCATACGGTGATTGCAGCGTCGGGATCGCCATCGGCAGATCAGAAGGAGAAGCCGCCGGCTGTAAAGCTCCCTTCCGGAGTGATTGCGGGCAACGTCATCTATCAGAAGCACCCTATGTATCCGGCAGAAGCCAGGGCGAATCACGATACGGTCGATGGTCCGGTAATTCTTCGCGCGATGATCAACAAGGAAGGGTTGGTCGAAGATCTTAGCGTCAAACAGAGCCTCAGGGCAGACTATGACCAGAGCGCACTGGATGCTGTCAAGGAATGGCGCTACAAGCCGTTTCTGTTGAACGGCCAGCCAACCGAGGTCGAGACGACGATTACGGTGAACTTCTATATCGGGAAGTAATCTGTTCTGCGAAAACGAGCAGGGATCGTGAAAGGGGCAAGGGCCGACACCTTTGCCTCATTTCTTCTCAATTTTTTCACGCTTCTTTGGCGGAGGAAGGTAATTCTCGCGCGAGATTACTTTCTTCCCGGTTGTCTTCTCCAGTTCGAGGCGCGCCCGCTTTGCAATGCCTCCGCCGGTGCGAGCAGCCTTTGCATTGGCAGGCATCCCCTTGGCAGAGCTGGTCTCCGCTACCTGGCGGGTGGAAAGTTCGGCAAGCGCTGTAAAGATTAGCTCGGCTTCAGTCATGTGATCGCGAAGATTCTGTGCTTGAAGCTTCTTGAGATTTTTATGGGCCTTGATGGAGATGCCGGACCACTCCTGGTGAATGAGATTGGTCAGGACAGCAAATTCGTCTCCTGGTTTGACATCGTTGGCAGCCCAATAGTCCGTGAGTTTGTTGCGGGTCTCCTGGCCCGTCATGCGCTGAGTGATCCATTTTTCGCTGCGGCCCAGCTTGCGCCAGTTTTCGCGAGCGCGCTCAAGCGCCATCGCCGGGTTGGAGATCTCCTGCAAACGCTCGTGGCCTATCTTGGCCAGCCACTGTTTGAATGGTTCGGCACGCGGCGATGGAATTGACTGAATCAACCGGAGAACTCCGGGAATGTTCCAGCACTGAAGACGCTGCTTGCCCCCTGCCGTTTCAAAGGGGAGAGCAAGGGGGGGGACAAATTGTCCCCCCCCTTCGAATGCATCTGCCAGCGAAGGATCGCGCCGGCGCAGCTTCTTGAGATAGTCGGAAGGGTTGGCCGAGTCGGTGAGGGCAGAGACGATATCGGCGAGAACGAACCACCATTCGCCGTCGCGGAAAAGGCGCCGGACCTGGCGCTCTTCAAACAGTGCCAAATTGCTCAACAGAGGTCTCCGTAGGTTTTGGAAGCTCATTCTAAATGAGCGGTCTTTGAGTTTCAGCGTCGCGTAATCAGAACTCGATGCCGCGTTGGGCGAGGATGCCCTTCTGGTAGGCGTGTTTGACCTCGCGCATCTCGGTGACGGTGTCGGCGAGTTCGACCAGGGTGGGGTGGGCGTTGCGGCCGGTGAGGATGACGTGGACCATCTCGGGCCGCTGACGGAGCACCTCAGCGACTTTTTCCGGGTCGAGCATCTTGTAGCCGATGGCGTAGTTGATCTCGTCGAGCACGACGAGGTCCCAGTCGCCGGAGAGGATCGCCTCGGCGGCGTTGTGCCAGGCCTGCTCGACCATGCGCAGGTCCTCGGGGTCGGTCTCGGCGCCGCCGACCTTGACGAAGCCGCGGCCCATCTGGCGGATGACGATGTTTTCGCCAACCGGTTGGTTCCCGGCCTGGGCGAGCGCCCGGTCGAGCGCGGCGATGGCGTCTAGCTCGCCGTAGTGCCACGAGCCCTTGAGGAACTGCAGGATGAGCACGCGCATGCCGTTGCCCGCGGCGCGCAGTGCGGTGCCGAGCGCGGCCGTGGTCTTGCCCTTGCCGGGGCCGGTGTTGATGACGACGAGTCCGCGACGCGAGGTTTCAGTCATATCTATATAGATAGAGGATATCCGGAGAGAGGCTGTCCGGTTACGGGGAGGCGCTGCTCGATGGGGGAAAGCGGACCGGCTGCGCGAGGTACTGAAGAATGTCCGGAGCTGGTCGGTTCGGGGCAGGGTTCCAGGAGGCGCTCTTAATGGCCGGAGTGGTAGGGGTGTCCGGCGAGGATTGTGAAGGCGCGGTAGACCTGCTCGGCGAGCACGACGCGGGCAAGCTGGTGGGGCAGGGTGATGCGGCCGAAGGAGAGCAGGAGGTTCGCCCGCGACCTCGCGCTCTCGGACCAGCCGTCGGCCGGACCGATGGCGAAGACCAGCCGCTGTGTCCCGGAGTCGCGGAGCTTGCCGATGGCCTGGGCGAGCTCCTCGGAGGAGAGCTGCTTGCCGCACGAGTCGAGCAGGACCAGGTAGGCGGGAGTGCGGGCGGCCTGGCGGTCGAGCCAGGTGAAGAAGGAAGACTCAGAGTCGAAGACCCGGTTCTCACAAGGTGTATAACGCGACGTTCGAGCGGTGTAATCGGAGACCAGGGCGCCCGATGCAGAACCCCCACTTGAGCGCTCCGACATGAGAGCAATCTGAGTTACGGTTGTCACAAGAAAATGTCATCTCCTCCTGTAATTTCTATAAATTGTCACAGAAATACGATTTTCCATAACAAATTTTGGGAGGGTAGGTACTGAAATACCCATTAATTCTGGAGAAATAGATGATTTTTGGAAAAATAAAGTTTGGCACGATACGTGCTATAGCTATCTAGGTAAATCTCAGCACCTCAATAGTTAGATGGTTTCATCCTGGCTTTTTATGTTGGTACGTTGGTACTTGGGGTAATGCTTGAAGCCAGTTGAAACGGGAGTGAAAGAATGCGTCTTAGAAGTCTTTATCTTGCTTTGGTTGCCTTATTGGTTACCACAGGAACTATAACCGCTCAGACAAGTAAGGGAATCTTGACCGGAATCGTCCGTGATACAACTGGCGCGGTGATTCCGAACGCGAGTGTTTCTGTGAAAAACCAGGACACTGGCGAAAACCGTGCGTCCAAGACGCAGAACGAAGGCGCCTTCCGTATAGAGGCCCTTTCTCCGGGCCGCTATACCATCTCCGTCAGCCAACAGGGCTTTAATCCCTTCAGTGTATCGAACATTATAGTGAGCGCTTCGGTTGTAACGAGCCACGATGTGGTGATGACGGTTGGTGATACGGGGAGCACAGTAACCGTAGAAGCCAATACAGTGGCCCTGAATACGGAGAACGGACAGTTGACGGGCACCATCGATTCGACCGATCTGCGCGCCCTGCCGACCTTTTCGCTCAACCCAATCGAGTTGGCGACGACCGTTCCTGGCGTTCAACTGGTCAATCAGAATGGCCTTAGCAACGGTATGAACATCCAGGTCAACGGAGCTCGTCCGAGGGCCAACAACTTCCTGCTCGACGGACAGGAGATCAACGACGTTGGTATTGGCGGCCAGGCCTTCCAGCCTCAGATCCCCGACATGTACAGCTCGCTTGCCGTGATTACGAGCGCAGCTTCGGCGGAGTATGGCCGCGCCGGTGGCGCAGTCGTCAACATGATCACCAAGGCCGGCACGAACGAATTTCACGGCACGGTGTTTGAGCGCTACTCCGGATCGGGTCTCGACGCGCTGGATGGCGTGACGCGGCAACTGAAGCCGCTGGCGCCTGGAACGCCCAATCCAAAGGCTCGCTACGACCAGCACACCTACGGGTTCACGCTGGGCGGTCCGATCTTCAAGGACAAGCTGTTTGCCTTTGGCGGTCTGCAACTGCAACGGAAGTATGGCAAGGAGACGCCGAACCGTCTGGAGCTCCCGGATGCCAACGGCTACGCCACCTTGCAAAAGATCGGTGGACCGCAGGTTCAGTTGCTGAACCAGTATTTGAGCAATGGGTCGTATCTCAAGGACTACGTTGCGTTCAACGACGGTGTTATTACAAATATCAATGTTGGTCCGCAGAACGGCTGCCCGACGACAGGTTGCATCGTGACCACCGGCCACTTCCAGCGGCAGAACGCCAGCCTGAGCAATCCCGACACCCAGTGGATGTACCGCATCGACTTCAATCCACGGAGTGCGGACAACTTCTACTTCCGCTATATGCACGACCGCCAGTCCTTCAGCCCCGACTTCCAGAACAATGGTTCGGCGCTGGTTGGTTTCGATACGGAGCAGGGCGGGCCGGTCGAACTGGGCGCGGGAGGCTGGACCCACGTATTCACGCCGAACCTGTTGAACGAACTCCGCGTATCGGAAGCCCGGCTCGGGTTCCTGTTTGCGCCGACGGCGGATACACTCAAGAACCCTCTGTACGCGCTGTCGTCGGTCAATATCGCCAACTTCCCTGCGCTGGGACCGGACCAGAACTTTCCTCAGGGCCGTCATGAAGATCTGTACCAGTTGCAGGACACCGTGGGTTGGACCAAGGGACGCCAGTCGTGGCGCATTGGCTTCGATATCGGCCGCATTCTCGAGACGGACATTGTTTCTCAAAATGCAAAGGGTACGCTTAGCTTCGTCAAAGGGGGAACCTACATCAGCTCCCTTGGCAACTTCCTGCAGAACCAGCTTGGAGCGTCGGGTACGGCGACCAAGACGTTCGGCGCAACTCGCGTCGACCCGCACGGATGGCGCAGCGGTGTCTTCGCGCAGGATGACATCAAGCTGAACGCCGACCTTACCATCAACCTGGGAGTTCGTTACGACTACCTGACAAACCCGCTGAACTCGCTGCAGTATCCTGGCATCGATCCCAGCAATCCGTATGCGGCGATCAACACCGTGTACAAGGTCAAGAACGACACCAACAACATTGCTCCTCGCGTTGGCTTTGCCTACTCGCCCCACTTTGGCGGTTACTTCGGCGATGGCAAGACCTCAATCCGCGGCGGCTTTGGCGTGTTCTACGACAGCACCTTCAGCAACATTCTCGTGAACTCGGCACAGAGCTCACCGAATGCCGTTGGAGGAACTCTCACTTCAACCGCACCGGGCGGCCTGCCGAATGCTACCTCGTTGATTCCGACGATTACGCCCACGTTGAACCCGAAGTCGTCTGTGACCAGCGTTGTGGACAATATCGTCAACCCGCTGACTTACCAGTTCAACCTTGGCGTGGAACGCGAGCTCCCGGCGCAGATCCTCACCTCGGTCCGCTACGTCGGCACCCTGGGAAGAAAGCTGTATGCGAACCAGCAGTACAACTACTTCTCGAACGGTGCGCGTTTGAACACAACGCGTGGAGTCATCAATGCCCGCGGCAACTTTGCCGGCTCCAGCTACAACGGTCTTGAGGTCTCCGCATCTCACGGCTTCTCGCACGGTCTGCAGATTCGCGGATCGTATACCTATAGCAAGTCGCTGGATGATGGCTCCGAGGTCTTCTCGCTTGCGAATTCGCCAACGTCCTATTCGGCGAACCTCGCTCCCGGCGGACGAGGCCAGGACTGGGGACCGTCATCGTACGATCACCGTCATTATCTGACGATCAGCTATGTCTGGTCGCCGGTAGGCCTCCATGCAAACAACACGTTTGCCAATGCGGCGCTTGGAGCATTGACCCGCCACTGGACGATCTCCGGAACGGAACAGTTCCAGAGCGGTCCGTATCTCACGTTTGATACAGCAGGTTACGATATCAATGGCGACGGCAGCACGACGAACGACCGTGCTGTCCTCGGCAATAAGTCAAAGCCGCTGGATACGGGAGCTATTGACGGGCACTTTGTGGGAGGCACCGATGGCGTGTACTACGACATAGCGGCTCTGAATGACCCGAACGGCGACATGAACGTGGTTACTCCCAACGACGTCCACTGGCTGATTCCATATGGTCCGCAGAACCAGTTCCTGCACCAGGAGATTGGCCGCAACAGCTACGCCAACCCCGGTTTGCAGTTCCACAATATCGCAGTAGAAAAGGGCATCGGTATGTCCTACTTCCACTTCGATCGCGGACGCCTCATCCTCCGTGCCGAGGTCAACAACATCGGCAATCACAACAACGTGGGACCTATGAATACGAGCATTCCAAACATCGGGACCGCAGTATTCCTGGATAAGACGAATGCACGTCAGGGTTCGGGAGATGCACAGTCGCAGGGTCGTCAGATGTACCTGTGGGCGAAGTTTGTCTTCTAGGAAAAACCCATCAACTGGAAAAAGGAGCCGCGAGGCTCCTTTTTCCGGCTTTAAACATGTTGGAGGCTATCGCTTTGGTGCTTTTTTAGGCGCTGCCTTTACTGGTGCTTTCTTTTGACTGGTCTTCTTCGCCGTTCTCTTTGGCGCTGCACTTTTCGCGGCGGATTTCTTTGTAGCCTTCTTCGCGGCGGCTTTTTTGGCGGCCGTCTTCTTTGACGTTTTTCGTGCGGCGCTGACCTTGGCCTTGAGCTCGGCGTTGATTTCGTCGACGCTTAGCGTTGTGGCCGACTTGCGCAGGCGTTCGAGGCCGTAGAAGGCTCGTTTCTCCGGTGAGAAGACGTGCACGATGAAGTCGACGTAGTCCATCAGGATCCACTCGGCCTGGCGGCGGCCTTCGACGGAGTTCGGGTAGACGCCGAAGTCGCGCTTGAGCTTCAGCTCGATCTCGTCGGAGATGGCGAGGTTCTGGCGGTCGTTGGTCCCGTTGCAGATCAGGAAGTAGTCCGTCAGGCCGCTCTCGGAGGGGTCGAGCGCGAGGATGCGGATGTCTTCAGCCTTCTTGTCTTCGGCCGCGGCGGCGGCGGCGAGCAGTAGCTGGTTGCTTTCAGTGGACGGCATGAGGCTCCTTGTCTCTATGGTATCGGGTCGTCGCGGGCAATGCTACACGAGGCGATATCTGTGTGGGTGGTGAATTTTAAAGCGGTTCGAGCCTCGCTCGAATGAACCCACACATGTCGCGATAGAGCCTGCGGCATGTATGGGGCACCCGGCGATGAAGACATGTGAATGGGCCCCGCGTTCATTTGATGTAGTAGCCGGCCACGCGCCAGGCGGCGTCCTTTTCGAGCATGGCGATGATGGTTTCGTGGGCGAGCGGTTTGTGCTCGAAGATGGTCTCGTAGATCAGCACCTCGTACTCGCCTTCGGGCGCCCCGGGCAGCGCGTTGGAGTAAGTTGCGCTCACCAGCTTGCGGGAGACGAGCTTTCCCAGCGGCGTGCGAGCGGCCGTCATGGCCTCGACCCACTTGTCCTGCGAGACGGCGGCCTGGAATGGCGCGGAGGCGGATTTCCAGCCCTCTGCGTACTTTGAGCTATCGACGAGCGCCAGCCAGGTCTCGTCGGCGCGCTGCGCGGCTTCGAGTCTGCTGTCTTTTGCCTGTGCAAGTGCTGCAAGCTGAGTGAGAGCAAACATCGCCAGAAAAAGAGCGCTGCTGCGGAAGGGCTGCATCGGTTTCTTCATCGAGAGGTCTATCCTCCGGCGTTTGAGGGCAGGCGGTACAGGTGGTGGTCGCGGATGTAGCGCGCGACGGATTCGGGGAGAAGGTCGCGGGCGCTGTCTCCTGCGGAGAGCCGCTCGCGCAGCCAGGTGGACGAGATGTCGAAGTGCGCGGTCTCGATGAGGTGGACGCGCTCGCGCTGCTGTGGTGTGAGCGTCAGCGAGCTGAGGTCGGCCAGCGAGTGGCCGGGGCGGCTGACGACGATCCATTCGGCCAGTTCGAGCAGGCGATCGGGCTCGCGCCACTGGCGAAGGCTGAGGAAGCTATCGGCTCCGACAAGGCAGTAGAGCTTTTCCGCAGGCATCTCGCGGCGAAACTTCTCCAGCGTATCGACGGTGTAGTTGGGACGGTGATCGGGCTGGGGAGCGTCAATGGCCGAGGGGATAAAGCGCGCGGTCTGTTTTCCGGCAGCGGTTTCGGGCTGGCACTCCTCGCAGGCGAGCGTGACCATGGCCAGCCGGTCTTCAAACGGGGTCGCCGTGAGGCCGGGTTTCAGCGGCTGGTTTCCCACCGGCGCAAAGAAGATCGCGCTGAGATCGAAGGCCTTGGCCGCGGCACGGGCCACGCCGATGTGTCCACGGTGCGGCGGGTCGAAGGTGCCTCCGAAGAAAGCGACGCTCATGGCGGCTACGCTATCACAATCGCGCGGTGCGCGAGGGGTGAATCTCACGCCGGACGGATGGCTTCGTTGTGTCCTTCGCCGGCCTTCGCGATCAAGGCGATGGTCCGCGCCAGCGGCAGCCCCATGACGTTGAAGTAGCAGCCTTCGATGCGGGGGATCCAGCGCGCGGCGTAGCCCTGTATGCCGTAAGCGCCTGCCTTATCCATGGGCTCGCCGCTGGCGAGATAGCGCAGCAGCTCCTGCTCGTCGATCAGGTCGAAGAAGACCTGTGTGATCTCCACCT
Organism: Acidobacteriota bacterium; assembly: GCA_018268895.1. NCBI lineage: Bacteria > Pseudomonadati > Acidobacteriota > Acidobacteriota bacterium. The sequence continues at coordinate 471,527 of JAFDVP010000007.1, forward strand.
CGCTGACGACGCCGCGGCTGGAGACAACGGCGATTCCGGTAAGCACCTGGTGGGTGCGCCCGGCGAGCCTCTGGAGCATGCGGCGCGCATCGACCTGGTCGGCGGGCTTGCCGAGAATCTCGCCGTCGCTGACGACGGTGGTGTCGGCGCCGAGCACCAGCAGGGGTTCGCCGCTGTCCTCCTCGTGGCGGGCGCGATCGTAGACGGCCTGCGCCTTTTCAACCGCCAGCCTCTGCACATACTTTGCCGGAGTCTCCCCGGGCTGGATGCGTTCGTCGATGTCGGCGGCCTCGACGGTGAAGTCGAACCCGGCCTGCTTGAGCAACTCGTGGCGGCGTGGCGAAGATGAGGCAAGGATGAGCATGGTCGTCGTGAGTCCGTCGTCGGTTGAATGACGAGACAGTTCGCCCGGTTGTGGATTATCTTCGAGCGATGAAGACGATGATAGCTCAGTTGCGTGGAGACAAGACGGAGCGCCTGCGCCGCCGGAGCCATGCCGTATACGCCGTCCTGGGCGCGGTCTGCGTGCTGTTGCTTGTGGGCAGCCGGATACGCGCCGAAGAACCTCAGGCGGCGTTGACGCCGATGTTTGTGAAGGGCAACGAGGGGTACGCCTGTTTTCGCATTCCGGCGATTGTGCGCACACCAGCGGGAACGCTGCTGGCCTTTGCCGAAGCTCGCCGCAACAGCTGTAACGACTTTGGCGATGTTCGCATCGTGATGCGCAAGAGCATCGACGAGGGGAGAAGCTGGGGGCCGCTTGCGGTTGTTGCGGAGAACGGGTCGTTGCAGGCAGGCAACGCCGCGCCGGTTGTGGACACGATGGACAAACGCTTTCGGCATGGACGCATCTTGCTGGTGTATTGCACGGGCGATGCGCCGGAGGGCGATGTCATGCGCGGCAAAGGCTCGAAGCACGTCTGGTATCGCACGAGTACGGATGATGGCGTCACATGGTCGCAGCCCGTGGAGATTACAGCCAGCGTAAAGCTGCCCACATGGCGCGGCTATGCAACCACGCCTGGTCACGCTTTGCAGCTAACGCACGGGCCGCACGCGGGAAGAATCGTCGTCGCCGCCAATCACTCCGAAGGCGACCCTCAGCCTGCGGGCCGGGCTTATGACGCGCACGCGTTCTATAGCGATGACCACGGAGCAAGCTGGCATCTTGGCGACTCGCTCGCCTGGCCCGGCAGCAACGAGAGCACAGCGGCGGAGGCAGCCGATGGCACGGTGGTGATGAACAGCCGCGACCAGAGCGGGGTTTCGCGCGCGCGCATCATCGGCATCAGCAAAGACGGTGGAGCAAAGTGGAATTCCGTCTTTATCGCAGCGGATCTGCCCGACCCGGTGTGCGAGGGCAGCATGATCTCGTACAAGGACAGGAAGGGGCAGGCGCTGCTCTTCAGCAATGCAGGCAATAAGAAGACGCGCAGCGACCTTACCGTGAGCGTGAGCCGCGACGGCGGCCACACATGGCCAAGGCGCACGTTGCTGTCGGAAGGGCCCGCGGCGTACTCCGACATGGTGATGATGAAGGGGGGAAGGCTGGGCATTCTTTGGGAGCGCGGGAGCGACGACGGCATCTTCTTTATGGTGCGGCCTGTCGCGCCGCTGCTCTAGCCGTGTCTCACTAAAGACTTGTCAACCTGGGCTAAGGCGCGAAGCGCCGTCGTCGAAGGACCTGCATTTATTTCTTTTCCACGAGAACAATCCAAAGGAAAGCAAAAATGCAGGTCCTTCGACTCCGCTGCGCTCCGCTCAGGATGACAGGTTTTTCGGGAGGGGTACGCACCTTCGCTCAGGATGACAATACGCGAGAGTGCGCTTCCGCTCAGGATGACAACATGGAGGATGCACTCAGGAATGACAAACACGCGAACGACGCCGATAATGGGCCGCCAGTTGTTGTACCGGGCCCGACGCTATCAAACCTGCACGAGGTGCGCCTTGAAGAAGCTGATCTACGCCGCAGCCGCTACCATGGTTCTTATGTCTACTGTCGCCCGGGCACAACAGCCGCCTATCATCGACCGCCAGCTCTTCTTTGGCGAGGTCCAAATTGCAGCCGCGCAGATCTCACCCGATGGCCAGTGGATCTCGTTCCTCAAGCCCTACAAGGGCGTTCGCAATATCTGGGTGAAGAAGGCGGGCGAGCCCTTCGACAAGGCGCGGCCGCTCAGTGCAGAGACAACGCGCCCGGTCGGCGGCTACTTCTGGTCGCGCAACTCGAAGTACGTTCTCTACGCGCAGGACAATGCGGGCGATGAGAACTTCAACGTCTATGCGATCGATCCCGCGGCCCCAGCGGACGAGAAGACCGGCGTGCCGGTGACGCGCGCGCTCACCAACCTCAAGGGCGTGCGGACGATGATCTTTGCCGCGCCCAAGGCCAAGCCTGACATTCTTTACATCGGCCTCAACGACCGCGATCCGCGTTGGCACGATCTGTACGAGCTGCACATCTCGACGGGTGAAAAGAAGCTGGTGCGCGAGAACACGGAGCGCATCGCCGGCTGGGACTTCGACAACGACGGCAACCTGAAGCTGGCGGCGCGCACCTCCGTCGCCGGAGACACGGAGATACTTGGCATCACGCCGAAGGGCTTCAAGGTGATTTATACCTGTTCGGTGCTGGAGCAGTGCGGCGTCGTTGGCTTCTCCCCCGACAACAGGCACGGATACCTGATTACGAACAAGGGCGCGCTGAACTTCATCGAGCTGCAAACCATCGACCCTATAACGGGAACGACGGCGAAGATCGAGAGCGATCCCGAGGGCCGTGTGGACCTGCAAGGTCTTTCCACCTCGCAGGTGGACCACCGCATTCTGTACACCACCTACCAGGACGATCGCTACCGTCGCTACTTCCACGACAAGGCATTCGAGAAGGACTTCCAGTGGCTGGAATCGCAGCTTCCCGGCAAGGAGATCAGCCTGGGGTCGCCCTCGCAGGATGAGGCGCTGTGGATACTGAACGCCTACAGCGCCACCGAGCCGGGCGAGACGTATCTGTGGGACCGCAAGGCGAAGACGCTCGCGTTGCAGTTCCGCATTCGCGAGGAGCTGCCGCGCGCGTCGCTGTCGGAGCGCAAGCCGTATCACTACAAGTCGTCCGACGGGCTCGACATTCCCGGCTACCTCACGCTGCCCAAGGGCCTGCCCGCGAAGAACCTTCCGCTGATCGTTCTGCCGCACGGCGGACCATGGGGGCGCGACTCGTTTGGCTACGACACGTTCGCGCAGTTCCTCAGCAATCGCGGCTGCGCCGTGCTGCAGCCGAACTTCCGCGCCTCGACCGGCTACGGCAAAAAATTTCTCAACGCCGGTAACGGCGAGTGGGGGCGCAAGATGCAGGACGATCTGACGTGGGGAGTGAAGGCGCTGGTCGCCGATGGCACCGCCGACCCGAAGCGCATCGGCATCGCGGGAGGCTCCTACGGCGGCTATGCGACGCTCGCCGGTGTGGCCTTCACGCCTGACGTTTATGCAGCGGCGTTCGCCATCGTTGCGCCGTCGAACCTGATCACGCTGCTCGACGCGATTCCCCCGTACTGGGAGGCTGGCCGTAAGCAGATGTACACGCGCATGGCCGATCCGCTGACGATCGAGGGAAGGCAGCTTCTGATCGATGAGTCGCCGCTGACGAAGGCGAAGTCGATTGTGACGCCGCTGGTCGTGGTGCAGGGCAAGAACGATCCACGCGTGAATATCCGCGAGAGCAACCAGATCGTCGCAGCGGTGCGCGACAACGGCAAGCCGGTGGAGTACCTCGTTGCGCCCGACGAAGGCCACGGGTTTGCGCGGCCCATCAATAACCTGGCGATGGTGACGAAGATGGAGGAGTTCTTCGCGAAGTATCTCGGCGGCCGCTACCAGAAGGAGGTTCCGGCGGACGTGGCGGAGAGGCTGAAGGTGCTCACCGTCGACCCGAAGACGGTCAGCGGCGAGGTGACGCTGAACACGCCTGCGACTTCTCACTGAGGCGGAGGCCGCAAGCTACCGCTGATCGGTAATAGTGATGTGCGCCGTCATCACATGCGTCTTTCCCGCGTCGAGAGTGACCGCGTTTTTGCCTGCGTTCACCGTCTCGACGCAGATGAAGCTGGGCCACTCGTCTTCGCCGAGATCGGGCATCGCCTTCCAGGGGTTGAAGACCACCGTCGTGTCTGAGTGCTCTTTGGCGATGGTGATGGTGCGCTTGAATCCGGGGTCGTGGATCGCGCAGGTGGCGGTCGTGTCGTTGTAAACCCGGTCGGTGAACTGCGTTGGCACGAGGGCTGCGTGCGCGGCGGGCTTTGCGTTGAAATTGTCCGTCTTGTCGAGGTAGCCGGTGGGTTCAAGCCCCGTAATCGAGACCTGGCGCACGTCGGCGACGTGGAAGTAGGTGTGCATCGCCTCCTCGAAGACGAACGGCTTGCCGGTGTCGTTGGCGACGGCGAGCTTCATGGTCAGCGAGCGGCCGATGGTCAGTTCAAGCGCAACGCGGAAGTGGTCGAATCCCATCTCGCGGCTGAGCGCGGTGGGGCCAAGCGTGAAGGTCAGGTGAAGATCGTCGCCCGACTGCGCGGCGAAGGTCAGCGTCCAGTTTTGGATGCGGGCAAAGCCGTGCATGGGGCCGGGCTTGCCGTGCCAACGGTCCTTCGAGTCGGCGGCGAACCAGGGGAACGCCAGCGGCACACCGCCGCGGATCGGCTTGCCCTCTTCAAAGGCGCTCTTTTTGCTCATGTAGAGCACATCCTGCTGGCCCGCGGGTTGCCAGTGCGCGAGGTGCGCGCCTTGCAGGTAGATTGTGGCAGAGGCCGCTGGCGTGGTGATGTTTGCGCGAATGAGGCCGTTGTGTTCGTCGAAGCTGAGCACGCCGGGAATGGCGAAGTGGTCGGTAAGCTGTTTGATATCCATGTCGAAGATAAGTGTAGCTGGGTGCCTGGCAGCGGTGCAGGATTCCTGGTTTGGCGCTCGAGTCCCACAAAAGCGGTCTGGTGAAATCACTCATCAACGGTCAGGATTTAGGCTGGGGATGAGATACTTCCTCGTTCAGCGAGACGATTCCATCATGCAGGCTACCTTCGACCAGCGCAGCAACAACTTCGACATCATTCGCCTTGCGCTCTCCGTGCTGGTCATCTTCTCGCATAGTTATCCGCTTGGCACCGGTTCAGAGCTCAGGGAACCGATTGTGATGATGACGCACGGACAGGTGACGGCCGGTCATATGGCAGTCGATCTCTTCTTTATCATCAGCGGTTTCTTGATCACGGCCAGCTATGAGCGATCGAAGAGCGGCTGGAGCTACATGAAGAAGCGCATCGCCCGCATCTATCCGGGGTTCATCGTGACCATGCTGTTGTGCGCGCTGGTGGTCGTTCCGCTCTCCGGTGGCAGGCTCGAAGGAGCGACGCTTGCAGTCAGGTTAAAGGACTTCGTCGCCCAGACCGTCCAGTTGCGGGAGTTTCATTCCGCCGGCGCGTTTGCCGGCAATCCCATGCCAGGTGTGGTCAATGGATCCATGTGGTCGATTCCTTACGAGTTCTGGTGCTACATCGGTGTGCTGCTGCTGGGGCTTACCGGGTTGCTGCGCTCGCGGCGCGCTGTGATCGGCATCTTTCTCTTCTCCATCGTCGTGAGTCTTCTGTTCGCGCACTTTCAATGGACGCCAGGGGGCAGGATCCTGGGCCGCCTCATGGGGTATCCGCCTTTGTGGGCGCGGTTGTTGCCCATGTATATGTCGGGCATTGTCTTCTATCGCCTGCGGGACCGGCTGACCCTGAAGGGCCGCTGGATTGTGCTTGCCTGTGTTGGGCTTGTGCTTGCGGCGGTACTGCCCCTGGGCTGGACGCTGTTGTTTCCCATAGCCGGCGCTTACCTGGTTCTGGCGCTGGCCTATCACCCGGCGGTCCGCTTTCACGGCTGGAGCCGCTTCGGTGACTTCTCCTACGGCACGTACCTTTATGCGTTTCCAATTGAGCAGCTGATTGTGCGCTGGATCGGCCACCCGGTTGCGCCCTTCCATCTCTTTGCGCTGGCGACGCCGCCTACGCTTCTCTTTGCCATCCTTAGCTGGCACCTGGTTGAGAAGAGATTTCTCCGCGCGGCGCACAAGCCTGCTTTACGCAGCGCTCCGCAGGCGACCGTCGGTTCCTGAATCATTCTTGCAGGCCAAATGTGCTCATTCGCTCGTAAAATAGAGGGTGATGGCCTTTACGGAACAGTACGACGTCGTGGTGGTGGGCGCGGGGCACGCAGGCTGCGAGGCCGCGATGGCCGCCGCGCGCATGGGACTGCGCACGGCACTGTTCACGCTGAACCTCGACCTGATCGCGCAGATGAGCTGCAACCCGGCCATCGGCGGCATCGCCAAGGGCCACCTCGTGCGCGAGGTCGACGCTCTGGGCGGCGTCATGGGCGAGGTCGCCGACGCCTGCGGCATCCAGTTCCGCCTGCTGAACACATCGCGCGGCCCCGCCGTGTGGTCGCCGCGCGCGCAGTGCGACAAGGCGCTCTACCGCGTGAAGATGCGCGAGGTGCTCGAAGGGCAGAAGGACCTCTTCATCAAGCAGGCCGAGGTGGTGGACGTGATCGTTGAGGACGGCGCGAAGCGCCACATCACGGGCCTCAAGCTGCGCGACGGACGCGAGGTTCGCGCGAAGGCCACGGTCATCACCACGGGAACTTTCCTCAATGGGCTGATCCACTGCGGCGAGCAGCAGTACACGGCTGGCCGCAGCGGTGAGCCTGCGAGCGTGCTGCTGGGTGAGTCGCTCAAGAAGCTCGGCCTGCGCGAGTGCCGCCTGAAGACGGGCACGCCGCCGCGTCTCGACGGGCGCACGATCGACTGGGCGCGCTTTGAAGAACAGCCCGGCGATGCCGAGCCTACGCCCTTCAGCTTCCGCTCGCCTTTTACGCGCACCGGCCAGCCGCCGCTGCGGCAGATCTCCTGCCACATCGCGACTACTACGCCCGAGACGCTTCAGCTTATCCGCGACAACGTGCATCGCTCGCCGATGTACACCGGGCAGATCGCCGCCATCGGGCCGCGCTACTGCCCATCGATCGAAGACAAGATCGTGCGCTTCCCGGAGAAGACGCAGCACCAGTTCTTCCTCGAACCCGAGGGCCTCAACACGCACGAGGTCTACATCAACGGCATGAGCACCTCGCTACCGATGGAGGTGCAGGCCGCGATGGTGCGCTCCATTCCGGGGCTTGAGAACGCCGAGATGCTGCGCCCGGGCTACGCCATCGAGTACGACGCCATCGACCCCACCGAGCTCGACCGGTCGCTGAAGGTGAAGAGCTACGACGGGCTTTACCTCGCCGGGCAGATCAACGGAACAAGCGGCTACGAGGAGGCCGCCTGCCAGGGCCTGATGGCCGGCATCAACGCCGCGCTCTACGCGCAGTACGTGAAAGACCTGGGTGCCCCAGCGAACGAACCGGGTGCCCCATCTTCGCCGCCGCAGGCGGCTAAGGTGGGCCAGCCACCGACCTTCACGCTCGATCGCACCGAGGCCTACACCGGCATCCTGATCGACGACCTCATCTCGAAGGGGACGAACGAGCCCTACCGCATGTTCACCTCGCGCGCGGAGTTCCGCCTGCACCTGCGCATCGACAACGCGGACAAGCGCCTGACGCCGCACGGCCGCCGTCTGGGCCTCATCGATGACGGCGCATGGGCGGAATATGAGGCCAAGCAGGCGCGCGCTCAGGTCCTCTCGCAGATGCTGCGTACAACGAAGGCCGATATCAAGGCGCTTCCCGAAGAGCTTCAGGCCGACCTCACCGGCCCCAGCGTCGAGGGCATCACCTTCGCTCAGTTGCTGAAGCGCCCGGCGATTACCATCGAGGCCATCTGGCCCGCGCTTGTGCCGCTCGTCGCTGCGAAGCCCGAACTCACCGCATGGCTCGCATCCGCTGGCGGCGGCAAGCTCCACGTCTGGGTGCGCAACGAGATCAAGACTGTCGAGACCGGCATCAAGTACGAGGGCTACCTGAACCAGCAGCGCAAGTCGATGGAGAAGCTGCGCAGCTCCGAACAGAAAGCCATCCCCGAGGGGTTCGACTACGAGGCTGTCTCGGGACTCTCCCGCGAAATGCGCGAAAAGCTCGGCCGCGTCCGCCCGCAGACGCTAGGCCAGGCCTCACGCATCGCCGGTGTGACACCTGCGGCCGTCAGCCTCATCCATGTCTTCATCGAGATTCAGGCGCGGCAGAAGAGCGTGGCCTGAGCGCTATCGAACAAGTTCCAGTGATGCATTGACGCTTCAAATCCTAAACTGTATGACGATTCTTGCGAGCTGAGCTACTGGCTTTCCATCGAGAGTGCCAGGATGAAACTTCCAATGTGTTACGGCATCGAGAGCGCACTTCGCGATATCCGGCTCGGTGGCTTCAAGGATCGTTGCGTCTATGAAGTCCCCGTTTTGTGCGATCACTCCGTTGACTGTTAGTGTGAAATCTGCCCAATGTTTAAACGACTTCGGGAATTTGGGTTGAGGCAGCTTTATCGAGGAAGGTGGGGCAAGGATGCCATCGACGATAGGAACGTCTTTTTGATTTTCCCCCTGCGTTTCATACACGACTTCTCCGCGGGAATCCTTCGGATAAGTTGGGCTAACAATCGCGGGTCCAGTCGGATTGTTGACACGTGCAGTGACGGATGGTTTGGATTGAGCCCACAGAGAACAGGCAAACACCAAGAACAATAAAATACCTTTACAGCTATTTTTCAAGATCATGGGTCTATCTTTGCACTAAATCGTCTTGCAAAATAGCGAGTCCAGTCTTCTTGAGCAGCCCGTGCACGACTGCCCCGTTACTGCTGAACACCTGTCAACATCTAATGTCCAGCAGATAAGGAGCATTCATATGCGAAGTGGAACGTATTGGATCGGTCTGGGCCTTTTGTTTCTGGCAGTTCTGGCTGGCGTTATGTGGATAGGAGGACAGAAGATGACGACTCTCGCCGATACGAGAAAGGCGCCGATCCCGGCCCCGGCAGTCGATGAGCATGTCAGCGCGCCGCGCAGCGAGACAGCAGTCTTCGCCGGCGGGTGCTTTTGGGGTGTGCAGAGCGTCTTCCAGCGCGTCAAGGGTGTTACTGCAACCACGGCAGGCTATTCCGGTGGAACGAAGGAGACGGCCAACTACCGCGACGTCTCATCCGAACGCACCACGCATGCCGAGGCGGTTAAGGTTGTCTTCGACCCCGCGAAGGTCAGCTACGGAATGCTGCTGCGCATCTTCTTCTCGGTCGTGCACGACCCCACGCAGTTGAACCGGCAGGGACCGGACGTAGGAACCAGCTATCGCTCGGCGATCTTCTTCACCACGCCCGAACAGCAGAAGGTGGCCGCCGCCTACATCGCACAGCTTGACGCCGCGCACGTCTTCCCGAAGAAGATTGTCACCCAGCTTGTTCCGTTGCAAGCCTTCTATGACGGCGAGGACTACCATCAGGACTACGCCGACAAGAACCCCGATAACCCGTACATCCAGGTGTGCGACGTGCCGAAGATCGCCGCGCTGAAGGAGCAGTTCCCGGAGTTGTTTGAGGAGTACCGGCGGAGGTAGGGTACTGCACTGCCGGATGACAACAAAGAGCGCTGTCGATGAGACGGTTCGAGCTGACGCTCGAATGCCCACCTTAGCCGCGATGAAACTGCGGCGAAGATGGGGCACCCGGCCAAAGCCCCCCTTTCACATAGACGGTCGGCACGGCTAAAGAGCCTGCCCTGAGCGCAGTCGAACGGGTACGCTTAGCAAAACCATTGCTGTGAAGTACGTGTTCCCAGCTTGATTCCGTCTTCTCTCTAACAACGAGCCCACGCATAAACTTGTAGTTGGACGGCTTTTCCACGCCATCCACAGGTGCCGGGAGGTATCCTCAACCCGCCCTCCACTAAGGTAGTAGGTTCATGGCAGCCATTCCACATCTAGTCAGTGGCGGCGACGAGCGACCCGCCTCAGTCCACGCCGAGATGACCATCCTCGGCGCGATGCTTGTCGAGCCGCTGGCGATCACCGATGCCACGATGCTTCTGGTTGCCGACGACTTCGCGCTCGACTCGCATCGCCGCATCTACGCCGCAATGCTGCGCCTCTCAGAGGCAGGTCACGCCGTCGATATCGTCACCGTCGCCGAAGACCTTCGCAAACAGAAGGAGCTCGACTCCATCGGCGGCGTGCCTTACCTTGCGTCGCTCAGCGAAGGTTTGCCGCGCAAGCTGAGCATCGAAAGCTACGTCCGCATCGTGCGCGACAAGAGCCTGATGCGCCAGCTCATGACCGCCTGCGACGTTGGCATGGCCGATGCAGCCGACCAGAGTCAGGAGGCGCTCGACGTTCTTAACAGCGTTTCGAACCGCCTGATGGAGATCTCCGACCACGCCATCACGGGCGGCTTCTCCGACATCGGCGAGATCGTCAAGTCGTCGTTCGGCTCCATCGACAAGCTGTACGAGCAGGGACGCGAGGTCACGGGTCTGGCCACGCACTACACCGACTTCGACCGCATGACCAGCGGCCTGCAGGACTCGGAGCTGATCATCATCGCGGCGCGTCCTTCGATGGGCAAGACGGCTTGGGCGATCAACATCGCGCAGAACTCCGCCGTGCGCGACGGCAAGGTGGTGGCCGTCTTCTCGCTCGAAATGTCGAAGGAGTCGCTCCTGCGCCGTATGCTCGCGTCGGAGGCGATGGTCAACTCGCGCAAGATTCAGACAGGCTTTCTGCCTAAGGAAGACAAGGGCAAGCTGATGGCCGCGCTCGAACGGCTGGTGGAGTCGAAGATGTTCATCGACGACACACCCGGCATCACGCTGGCCGAGATGCGCGCCAAGGCGCGAAGGCTGAAGCAGCAGGAGGGCAGTCTCGACCTGATCATGATCGACTATCTTCAACTGATGACGGGCTCCGCTGGCCCGGGCAAGAAGGGCTTCGAGAACCGCAATCAGGAGGTCGCGGCCGTCTCGCGCGGGCTGAAGGCGCTGGCCAAGGAGATGAAGGTTCCCGTCATCGCGCTGTCGCAGCTCTCGCGTGCCAGCGAGCAGCGCGGCGGCGACAAGAAGCCTATGCTGAGCGACCTGCGCGAGTCGGGTTCGATCGAGCAGGACGCCGACGTCGTCTGCTTCATCCACCGCGACAGCTACTACAACAAGGATGAGAACGGCGATGAAGACCCGGAGTCCAAGGGCAAGGCCGAGATCATCATCGCCAAACAGCGCAACGGCCCCACCGGCTCGGTGCACCTTGCGTACCTGTCGGACTATACGCGCTTCGAAAACCTGAGCACGGGCGACTACGGCGGCGGCTACTAAAGCGTAACCGCGTTCTTCGCGATGTACTCCTCCATCCGCGACGGATTGGGGCCGACGTAGCGGAACCGCTCCGCCCAGGCGAAGCCGTAGGGCGCGCCGATCTCCTTGTCCGACGGAACGCCGCGCGTGTGCATGGAGTCCTCGTCCAGAACGAAGTGCTCGACGTAGTTGAGATTTGCCGTGGCGTCGTCGTCGCCGAGCACGGGCAGACGCAGCTTGCGCTCGGCCAGCCGCTGCCGCAGCCGCGCGCCATTGCTGCCGCCGGGGCCTTGTGTTCCTATCGCCTGAATCGATGCAATCTTCTGCTTGACGTCGCCGCTGATGTCGACCACGCGGTTGGCGATCTGCGGCCCGCGCGCGTAGTAGTACTTCTCCATCACGCTGTGCGGCTTCAGGCCCGCCTCCAACTGCTCGGGGTAGTCCTTTGCCATGCCCGCCATCCAGCAGGCCGACTCCACGGCGGCGGCGGTCACGTAGTGGTCGGGGTTCTCTTCGTACAGTCCCCAGTGGTCGTAGCTCACGACGGTGTCGACCCGCAACATGCGGAAGAGCAGGATGAGGTTGCCGCGCAGGTCCTGCGGCGACATCTCGTCCATGCGGTGGTTGCGGTAAGCGAGGTTGTAGCTTTTCCTGAGGCCGAGGGCGCGGGCCACGGCGTCGTTGTCCTGCTCGTTGTGCAGCACGCCCTCGCCGCGCGTGCCGCCGCCGGTCATCTCGTCGTTGGTCACGCGGATCAGGTAGCCGGTGTACCCCTCGCGGATCAGCTTGGCGACGGTGCCTCCGGCGAAGAGCGGCACGTCGTCGGCGTGCGGCTGGATGGCGGCGAGCACCTTGCCCGCGTGGGGCTTGCCCTCGGCGGCGCGCTCCACGACGAGCTCGCCCATGCGCGTCCACCTCGCCTCGCCGCCGTCTTGCACCGGGGCAGCGGAAGCCGTGCCGCCTGTCGCAGCCTGTGCATTTGCTGAAACATCCAGTCCCGCAACCGCCGCGCCCAGCAGGGCGCCCCGAATCATGTCTCTTCGCTTCAATGCTGCCTCCCCCTGCGCTCTTCCGTTGCTGAACACTCTAACCGTTTGGGCGGCAGTTGTATCTCTACGCTTTGGCCGTATGTGAATCGGCGGTGCATCGCGGCTCAGGATGGCCCTTAATTACTTGGGGTTCCGAACAAATTCCGGGACCCCATCCCCCGCCAACCCTACTGACATGATGCTGTCAGTAGAGGTTCGTTATGCTCCCTGTTGTAGTCGCTTTTTGTGTTGTATTTCAGGAGCAAGTGATGAGCGGACAGACGACCCTGCGGCAGCACGCGATCAACTGGTTCGAGATTCCCTGCGAGGATTTGGATCGCGCCACGACCTTTTACGAGACGGTGCTGGGCGCGCCGATGCAGCGCATCAACGACGAAACGCCGATGTCCTTCTTTTCTTCGGAGATCACCGGGACGGGCGGCACACTGGTCAAACGCAGCTTCCAGAAGCCCGGCCGCGGAGGCACAATGGTCTACCTCAACTGCGACGGCGAACTCGACACCGTCCTCGCCCGCGTCCCTCGCGCGGGAGGGCTGGTGCTGATGCCGAAGACTCCCGTTCCCGGCGGCCACGGCCACTTCGCCTGCCTGCGCGACAGCGAGGGCAACCACATCGGCCTGCACTCTCACTGAAACAGTTGTCCGATGTCAGTTCTCCGTTGGCAGTTGGGGACCTCGCAGACAGCGGAGAACCTTCTAAGATGATGTCAGTTGTCCGGCAACGCGCCAACTGAGAACGGACGGCTGAGAACTCTCCATGCGACGTGCAGACCGGCTCTTTCGTATCGTGCAGTTTCTTCGTCAGGGACGTCTGCTGACGGCGCAGACATTGGCCTCGAAGCTCGAGGTCTCGCAGCGCACCATCTATCGCGACATTCAGGACCTTCAGCTTTCGGGAACACCGATCGAGGGCGAGGCGGGCGTTGGCTACACGCTGCGCCGCGACATGGATCTTCCTCCGCTGATGTTCACGCGCGGGGAGCTGACGGCGCTGGTGCTGGGCGCGCGGCTCGTCCGCGCCTGGGGCGGCGAGGAGAACGTGCACGGGGCCACGCAGGCCTTGCAGCGCATCGAGGCCGTGCTGCCTCCCGACCTTCGCACCGAATTCGACTCCATCCTGCTCTACGCGCCGGGCTATCGCATGAAGCCGCACCTGCGCACGCGGCTCGACACGCTGCACATGGCCTGCAAGACGCAGCGCGTCGCCAGCTTCAAGTATGTGCGCGAAGATGGCGAACGCAGCGAACGCCACGTCTGGCCGCTGGCGCTGGTCTTCTGGAGCGGCGTCTGGACGCTCACCTCGTGGTGCGAGCTGCGCAAGGACTTCCGCGACTTCCGCCTCGACCGCATGGACGAGGTCGCCATCCTCGAGCGCACTTTTACGCCGAAGAAGGGCCAGCGCCTCGAAGACCACCTGCGCAAGGTCGCCACGATCGAAGACCGCCGCGAGTGGCTTGCGCCGGCGGCGACTTGCTAAGTCATCGTGAGCAAGACGCTTTTCCAAACATGTTGAGCGAAGGCGCGTACCCCCTCCCCAAAATAACTTGTCATTCTGAGCAAAGGCGCGAAGCGCCGTAGTCGAAGGACCTGCATTTATTTCTTTTCCACGGCAACAATCCAAAGGAAAGCAAAAATGCAGGTCCTTCGACTCCGCTGCGCTTCGCTCAGGATGACAATACGCGAGATTGCACCTCCGCTCAGGAAGGCAAGTTGATGGGGATGGATTTGCGTCAGAACGACAATGCAAATGGTAGACGTCCACGGCCCGGCTACCATGGAAGATGTGAAGAACTGGATTGAGATCTCCGAATCGCGGCTGACTGCCAACTACAAGACCCTCGCCGGCAGCGCAGGACCAGAGGTTGAAGTCCTCGCCGTCATCAAGGCCGATGCCTACGGACACAGCGCAGCGCTGTGCGCCCCTGTGCTGGTGCGAGCAGGCGCGCAGTGGCTCGGTGTTACCGATCCTCGCGAGGGCGTTCAGGTTCAGACGGAGCTTGCGAATGCAGGCATCCCACGCCCGCGGCAGCCTCGCATGCTCGTTATGTCAGGCTCGCTCGCCGATGAGGCCGCGGTGATCGTCGAACACGCGCTTACTCCCGTCGTGTGGTCGATCGCGGAGCTTGAGGGGCTCAGCATGGCGGCAGTCGCGCGCGATACAAGGCTCTCCGTTCACATCGAGGTGGATACCGGCATGTCGCGCCAGGGCTGCGCAGTGGGCGCGGAGCTCGATGCGGCGCTCAAGTGGTTCGAGGCGCAGCGCGCGCTCTCGCTCGAAGGCGTGATGACACACTTTGCTTCGGCCGAGATTACCGGTTGCTATCAAAGCGCGGCGCAGCAGCGTGCCTTCGAACAGGCCATCGCGCAGGTACAGGCGGCGGGGGTGAAGGCGCGATGGGTGCATGCGGCCAACTCTTCGGCGATCGACAACCTTCACATGAGCGGCGATGCACAGACCTCGCTCGCGTGGCTGAAGCAGCTTGCTTCGACCATTGGCGCGCGCGCCATGGCGCGAACCGGCCTTGCGCTCTACGGTTTCTGCCTGCCAGTTGACCGTGAGTACGGATACAGCGGAGTTGCAGAATCGTCGGTCCGTTCAAAACTGCTGCCGGTGATGACGTGGAAGGCCCGCGTCATCGGTGTCCGCGAGATTGCGGCAGGGGCGCACGTTGGTTATGGCGGCACGTTTACCGCGACGCATCCGATGCGCCTCGCTCTGTTGCCGGTGGGCTATGCCGACGGCCTGCGGCGGGAGCTGTCTTCGTCCAGTGAGTCTGCAGGGTGGGTGATGTTCGGCGATCGCAGGGCGCCGATTGTAGGCCGCGTTTCGATGAATCTGACCGTCGTCGATGTATCGCAGATTCCCGGCGTTGCTGTGGGTGATGAAGTCACTGTGCTTGGTGCAGGCACGAGTGCCGAAGATCATGCGCAGCTCGCAGGAACGATCCCCTACGAGATTCTGTGCGGCATGCAGGCGCATCCGCTGCTGGTCCCATGACGCACGCTCAGCGCATGTTCCTTTGAGGGTTGTTCCTCTCCGAGAATGTGAGTCGCGCCTTCAGCGCTCTGGATGATCTACGGCCTGTAAGCCTAGGCCTTCGGCCTAGGCTGGTATGTTGGCGGGCCTTTGGCCCTGAAAGCAGGAACTACACCTATGAGGAAATACTCAGGGGTGAAGCATCAAATCCGGTTCCATGTCAGCGCATTGTCCTCCAGAACCTGGAGCAGCATATTCTCCGGCGGCAGGAAGCGTTTGACCAGCGCGGGAATGATGCGCGCAATTGGAGACTGCCGCAGCACGATAAGGTCGGTTACCTTCTCGCGAACAAAGGCATGACTCATCGAGTGCGTTGTCCCTCCCTCCACATAGAGCCGCCGTGTTCCCTGCTTAGCCTCGTGTTCGATCAGAAACGCGCGCATCGCCGTACTGATCGACTGCGACGGTATATCGTCGCGATTCATCTGCCAGTACATCTCCATGTTGCCGTTCGAGTGCCTGCCGCCGATCAGGCTCAGCCAGCGCCCGTCGCAGTCGCGAAGTCCATACAGCAGCGGCGATTTCAAAATGCTTAGCGAGTCGTAGCGCCACGCCGCAACATCGTCCGGCACCGGGTAAGCGCAGATGCGGTTAAGCGCAATAAGGTCTTCGCGCGAGATCTTCGCCACAGGCACGAAGACGCATCCCATCTGCTGCTCTGCTTTCTTGCGGTAGTAGCGAAGGTGATTGCGAGTCCGTGCTCCCATCTGTGCCAGCGTTGCATCCAGGGTCGATTCGAATGGAAGATGCCCGGCGATCTCGCGCTCGCGACTTGCCCAGCGGCATCCATACCCTGAGTCCGCCAGAATCTCCGCCAGCGCCGCGTCGATACAAGTCTCATCGTGACGAAATGAGAGCAGAACGCACTGCGCTCCCTGCGCCAGCAACGTGTGGCACGCTGCAAGTGCAAAGCGCGATCGCAGCAAAGGGGCGGATACCAGCGTTCTGCGCCCCGTCGTGTCATCCGTCGCGAAGATACGAAGGCCGCGGCCGCTCATCTGGTGCTCGTACAAAAGAACTGCGGCATCCAGGTCGCCCATCATCTCCTGCGCACCCGCAGACATTGCGATCACACACGGAGTCTTTTTTCGAATCTGCGGCCGGGACAGGAAGTAATTCAGATCGTCCATAGCACCGGGCTGACCGCTCTTCGCACAAAGCTCCATCAGTCGCGTCGACATGCGCAGAATGGAATCGGCTCCGCGCACAATATGCGGGGCATAGGGTTTCGTCTCTGGGTAGACAAGATCGCGTGATCTCTCAAACACGGCGGAATGCATACTCAACTCTCGGACGAATTAGTTCAGGCAGAAAATTTGCTGCAACGTGGAACAAAATGTCGTGAGAGGGGCCCGCGTGCGTACAGCGAACGCTGGAGACATACTACACGCGATTCGTGCGCAGACAATGTGAACGAGAGATAACGAATTGCCATCAAGCACGGCTGAACTCAGCCGCCCACTCCGAAGTTATTGTTTCCATTCATCTTCCTGGAGAGGAATGCACCATCTTCGCAGCAATTCGCGCGGAGAGCGCGAACCCTGTGTCGATACTTCAAGATATTTTGCGGTTACCCCTACTGCGCCGCGGTCAGCTTCCGGCGCTCCGTCTCCAGGTAGGTGTAGCGAATGCGATGGATGACCGTGATGGTCGAGAAGACGGCCAGCACCCACAGCGCTGCCGCCATCACTCCCCACTTGTTGCCTAGGGCTCCAAGAATGACGCAGACGATGCGCTCCGGCCGCTCCATAAACCCGACCTTGCAGGTGCCGATCAGGGCTTCGGCGCGGGCGCGGGTATAGCTCACCATCAGGCACGCCGTCATCACAAACGCCACCAGCCCCACGTAGAACAGGCGGTTGCCGCGAGCGTAGTAGACCAGCAGGCCGAAGAAGATCGCCACATCGGAGTAGCGGTCGATCACCGAGTCGAAGAACGCGCCGAAGACCGAGACCTGGTTGGTCGCGCGAGCCACGCGCCCGTCCACCATGTCGAAGATACCGGCGCCGATGATGATCAGCCCGGCATAGAAGAACATGCGGTTCGAGTGCGGCCCACGCGCAAAGCCGAAGAACAGCGCCGCGATGATGTTGATGATCAGGCCGATGAAGGTAAGCGTGTTCGGCGAGATGCGGGACAACGCAAGCCCGTTGACGATCTTCTGCAGCAGCCAGCCGCTGCCCTTTCCGAATGCACTTGTCCAGGTCATTTCTTGCTGTCTACCAGTTTAGCTCTCCACCGCAACTCAGTATTGTTAAGGGCACGGCTTTAGCCGTGCCGCACCCGGCAGAGGGGAAGGGGCTTCAGCCCCTGAGGTTACTACTCCGTAGCGTCGTGAATCGTCACCAGCTTCAGAATCTCCAGCTCGCGCTTGCCGTTCGGGGTGACCACGGTGGTTGTGTCCCCCACCTGCTTGCCCAGTATGGCGCGGCCGATCGGCGACGTCGTGGAGATCAGTCCCTTGGCCACATCCGACTCCTCGCTGGTCACCAGCTTGTAGACCAGCTCCTCGTCCTTCGAGGTATCGAAGACGGTTACTGTCGCGCCGAAGCCGACTTTATCGTGGGGGATGTTGGTCAGGTTCACCAGCGCCAGCTCGCCCATGCGCTTTTTGAGCTGGCCCAGGCGCGCGTTCACGAAGACCTGGCGCTGCTTGGCCATGTGGTACTCGGCGTTCTCGCTCAGGTCACCCAGGGCGACGGCCTTTTTAATCTCGGCAGGCAGCTCGGTCGTCAGCTCATACTCAAGCTGCTTGATCTCCTCCTGGAGCCGTTTCATGATCTGTTCTGGCATTGAGCTTTACCGCCTTCCCATTTAAATTGACCACGGATTCCGCCCCGGGTCTGTTACACCCGTGCTCGCATCCGTGCATGGGGGTGAAAATACTATTATACGATGCTGACGGGCGTTTTTCGCACACGATGAGGCCCGGTTCAGCGGCCGGCCATTCTCCGGGCATCCAAGAAGCTCTGAAGAATCAACACGGCAGCCACCTGGTCGATGATCCCCTTCCGCTCCTGGCGGCCGCCATGCCCGGCCTCGTCCAGATGCCGGTGGGCCTGGGTCGTCGTCAGCCGCTCGTCCCAAAGATGCACCATCACCCCGAACTCCGCCCGCAGCTCGTCCGCGAACGCCTGCGCCTTCAACGCCTGCGGACTGACGTCCCCCGACATATAGAGAGGGTTGCCGACCACAGCCTCGCCCACCCCATGCCGCCGCAACAGCCTGCCCACGGACTTCATGTCCGCCCGGCGGTTCGTCCGGTGCAGCGTCAGCAGAGGCTGGGCCGTGTACCCCAGCGGGTCTGAGATGGCAATGCCGATCCGGCGGTCCCCCACATCGAAGCCGAGGACCCGGGGAGGTCCCCCTCCCCCCGGCAGCGGACCCGGCACCGCTCCAGCGTCTTCATGGGTCGATTCTTCCTGCATGGTTCTCAAGTTTATGCCTTAAGTCATCCCGCACAACTCCGGAGGCTTGTTACTCTTACTGCGAAAAATCAACCGTATGCCGGCACCAGTCTGGGAGGACGAGCATGATTCAGTTTGCCGATGAGGTGCACCGCAAGGTTTACTACCCGGACGATCGCCGCCACCGCCTGTGGATCAAGCCGGGCTTTATCTATGGACTGGTGGCGATCGTGGTGGCACTGGTCGTCGCCGCATGGATCCAGCGGCTGGCCTTCGGGATGCCGCACATCGCCATCAACGCGGCGCTCGACCAGGGCAAGATCAGCGGCCCGCACGGCTTCCCCGGCTGGATCCGCTGGACGCACTTCTTCAACTTCCTCTTCCTCACCATGCTCATCCGCAGCGGCCTCTCCATCCTGGCCGACCACCCCCGGCTCTACTTCAACGACGACTGCACCCCCAACACGGAGTGGATCCGCTTCACGCCCCTCAGGGTTCCTGTCGGCAAGCGCTGGACCGCCAAGGACGATGCGCGCTACATCTCGCCCCTGCTTGGACTTCCCGGCTACAAGCACACCATCGGCATGGCGCGGTCGTGGCACTTCCTCAACGTCTACGGCTTCATCCTCACCGGCATCGTCTTCGTCATCGGGCTGCTGACGACTGACCAGTGGCTGCGCCTCGTCCCCACCTCACCGGCTATCTTCGCCGAGGCTTGGGCGACCTTCGTCCACTACGCCACCTTCACCCTGCCGCCGGAGCCGAACGGCTTCTACGGCTACAACGCGCTCCAGCAGCTTGCGTACTTTGCGACCGTCTTCATCATGGCGCCCATCTCCATCATGACCGGGATGTGCATGTCGCCGGCGCTGGTCAACCGCGCTCCGTGGTTCGCAAAGCTCTTCGGCGGACGCCAGTCGGCGCGTTCGATCCACTTCCTCATGATGGTGGGCTTCGCGTGCTTCCTCGTCGTCCACGTTACGCTCATCGTGCTCACCGGCTTCGTCCGCAATATGAACCACATCGTCCTGGGCAAGGACGAGCCCACCACGCTCGGCATGTGGCTTGGCCTCACCGGCATTGCGGTCGTCGTGCTGGTGTGGGTGGCTGCGCATCAGGTTGCGTGGAGACATCCGCGTCGCGTCCAGCACCTCAACAAGGCCATCTCGCTGCCGCTCTGGCTGGCGACGCTCAACCGCCTCGACCCGGTGCAGACCTACACGCGCGAGCAGGTCTCCCCGCACATGTGGCCCAACGGCATGTTGCCGGTGCGCGAAGACTGGCTCGCGCTCAAGGCCGGCGGCTTTCGCGACTTCCGCCTGAAGGTCGGCGGCCTGGTGGAAAATCCGTTGGAGCTGTCGCTCGAACAGATGGAAGAGATCGGCCGCAGCGAGACGGTTACCATGCACCACTGCATTCAGGGATGGTCGGGCATCGCCGGGTGGGGAGGCATTCCGCTCAGCAAGATCGTCGAGCTGGCGCGGCCGCTGCCCTCGGCGAAGACCATCGCCTTTTACTCCTTTGGCCCCGCGCTCTTTGGCGGCGGCTACTACGACACCCAGGCCATCGCCAGCATTTTGAAGCCGGGAGCCATGCTCGCCTACGAGATGAACGGCGCGCGGCTCGCCGACGAGTATGGCGCGCCCCTCCGCCTCCGCGTCGACGACCAGCTCGGTTACAAGATGGTCAAGTGGATCGAGCGCATCGAGTTCGTCGAGTCGGAAAAGGTTGTCGGCAAGGGTGAAGGCGGCAAGAATGAAGACGACGAGTACTTCGACCTGCTGCCCAACCTGTGAACATGGCGAACGGCAAAGGAACAAACAGCAACGACTTCGGCCACGTCGCCGTTCTACTGGAACGGCTGCGGCTGCCCTTCCTGCTGAAGCACTTTCCGGAGAAGGCGGTGTGGTCGGCCTACGTCTTCATCAACGGCTTCATCACCATCGCCCTGCTGGCGCTGCTGGGCGAGCTGACCCACAGCCCGTTCGTCTTTCCCTCGCTGGGTCCGACGGCGTTCCTCTTCTTCTTCTCTCCGCTCGCAGAAGCCTCCTGCCCGCGCAACGCCGTACTCGGCCACGCCATCGGCCTGCTTGCGGGCTTTGGCGCCTTCTGGATCACAGGGATGCACACCTTCTCGCAGGCGACGGTCCATGGCATCTACTGGCCGCGAATCTTTGCCGCTGCGCTTGCGCTCTCGCTCACCGGAGCGTTCATGGCGGGCTTCTCCATCAACCATCCCCCGGCGGGGGCGACCACGCTGATCGTCGCCCTCGGCATTTTGTCGGAGCCGCGCTACCTCGTCGTCATCGAGATCGCCGTCGTGCTGCTCACTGTGCAGGCATGGGTGCTGAACCACCTCGCCGGTCTACCCTACCCGCTATGGAGATGGCGCAAGCAGTAATGGGAAAGTGGGTCAGTGGGGTGGCTGAGCCGTTTGTCTGAGCGTAGCGATGAATCTCAGCACTTCGTCTTGCGCTCGCTAAAAAGTCTAAAATTGTACCTGTACCCGGCGGTACCGAAAGCGGCCTCATAACCCTAACGATGTATACCGTTTGCAGCGGTTTGGGTCGAACATAGGTCTAGTTGCCAAAGGCTAAAAGCAGAGCAACCCCTTGACGCTTGCGAAAAAATAAAAAAATGTTCAGGGACTCTCTGCATGTCTTCTGCTGTACTCAATCTGTCCAACAGGTTCTCTCTGTCTTCCGGGAGCCCTGCATCGACTCACATCCTGCGTGACTCGGCTTCGATCCTCCGTATGCAGCCGGCCTTGACCGATCTCGGCCGCTACTGCGGCATGCCTGGCGCGCTGGATGACCTTGGATATTTTCTTTCCTGGCTGGACATTCGCCGGAAGTCTCCCTGCATGGTCATGCTCGCCGGAGGCCTCGGTACCGAGCCGTCCGTCATCAAGGCGCAGGCCGGAATGCTGCTCTACGAGCACCGCATCGCCGGCCTCGGCATGCGCATCTTCACCTCGTTCGACAACACAGGCCGTCGCACGCTGGTTCCGGCGGCAATCGACAGCTCGCAGTTCGCCCAGCTCGTCTGCCGCTCATTGCTCGACCACGGCGCGCAGTCGATCCTGCTGACCTTCCGCCACGACGGCCAGGCCCTGACTGAACTGCTCAAAGGCTCCGGTTACGGTTTGCGATGGGCCACCCGCGAGCGTGTGATCGCCGGATACCTCCAGCTCAAAAGCACCTTCGAGGAGACGCTGGCGACGATGGGTTCGCGGACGAGAAATCATCTCCGCTACTATCGCCGCCGCGCCGAAAAGGACCTTGGCTGCGAGTTTGTACCCGAGGTTGAGATCTCCCGCGAGGACTTCCTTGCGCTGAACCGCATCTCCTCCTACCCTTCAACCGGCGAGATCGCGGGATGGAAGTACGACTCCTTCCGAGAGCTGAAGCAGCCGGTTCTGTCGGGCCTGCGCGATCGTGACGGCCGCTGGCTCTCGCTCGTCGGCGGTCTGCACGCCGATCGCAACATGGAGATGTTCTGGCAGATCAACCGCAACGACATGAAGCCCTACTCGCTGGGCACCGTCATGCGCTGCTTCCTGGTCGAGCACGAGCTGAAATGCGGGACGCGCCGCCTGTATTTCGAGGGAGGCACCTCGCACTCGATGAGCCACTCCTTCGTGCAGGAAAAGTGCACCGACCTCTTCGTCATGCGCGACAACCTCGTCGCCCGCCAGGTCCCCGCACTCTTCAAGCGCTACGTGCCGAAGGAAAACCCCATCAACGAGTTCTTCGAAGACACTTCTCTTGAATGGAAGACCACAACGGCACGCTGATGCTAGTACGGTGATTGAAGGCGACTACGGAAAGTGGCTGCTGCGACACAAGCTCCAGCGTCAAGTATCATTGCCGCATGAGGCGTCTCCTCCAGTCCGGAACGTTGCTTTTCCTGCTGGTGATGTTTCTTGCGCCTCTTGCAGAGTTCTTTGACAGTTGGGACGTCCAGGGACTCGCGAACGACACAGAGTTTGGAGTCTTTGCGCTCGCAGTCGTCCTGTGTCTCATTCTGGTGGTGTGCATGCTCATGGCAGCACGATCATTACGCATAAGGCTCGTTTTGGGGCCGATCGTTCCGTCTCTGGACGATGAGAAGATGTTTTCTGGGTCACAGTCGGCAGTCAGCGTCTTTCTTCCCCCCAATCTAACTCCACTCCGAATCTGATCTGCGGTTAACGCGCCCTCATCGGATGTGCCGCTGGCACATCCGCATCGCTTGTACCTGCGCATCGACGCGCAGACCGCGATCATTTTCCGGAGATTGATGAATGTCAGCTTCAAAGGCCCTTCGTCATTGGGTTCTGCCCATAGTATGGGCAGCTTCCTCCATCGTTTGCGCGGCACAGGCAAGCAGTACCGGCACCGTCAACGGGACAGTGTCTGCGCTGGACGGCAATCCTGTCTCTGGAGCGACCGTAACGCTGGCCAGCATGGACGGCCCAGCGCATACGGCCTCGTCCTCCGCAGATGGATCGTTCCTCATCAAGGAGCTTCCCAGCGGAAGCTATACCCTCCGCGCAGTCTCCGCCGGATTCGCAGCGCACGAAGAGTCTCCGGTCATCGTTGCGGTGGGGCGGACGACCCATCTTTCCATTCAGCTCACCATCGCCGGCACGCAACAGACCGTGACCGTCAGTGCCGCTCCTCTCAGCTTCGATACCTCGCAAACCTCCTCCGTCGTCAACATCGACCGCGACCGCGTCGAAGAACTTCCCATACCCAGCCGAAACTACCTCAACTTCGTTCTCCTCTCTCCACAGGTCGCTGCTGCCAATCCTGCTCTGCTACAGCAAGGCCTGGTTCAAAGCACCGGGAGCTTCAGTTTCAGTGGGCTCCGTCCGGGTAGCAACGCTGTCTACCTTGACGAGGTGAATGACAACGATGAGTACAGTGGCGGAAGTCGCACGCAGCTTTCGCCGGAAGCCATCAGCGACTTCCAGATCGTCAATCACGGTTTCTCGGCGCAGTCAGGCGGAGGCGCCGGTGGCTCCATCGACGTCCAGACGCGCTCCGGACTGAATCGCATTCACGGAGATGCGTTCGCCTTCGTACAGAATGGCGCCCTGAATGGAACACCTCCGCTCGGCCTCAATCCTTATAAGCCGGACGAGAGCCGGGTCCGCGCCGGCGCCGCACTCGGAGGCCCCATCCAGCGCGACAGGATGTTCTATTACGTCGCCGCCGAACACGAGCTCTCCCGCGGAGAGGATACCAACGATCTCAAACCCTCCACGCTCAACGCCATCAATGCGGCGCTGAAACAATACGGCTCTTTGCCGAATCTCACTCTCCGCAGCGGCTTCTTTCCGACAACCGATCAGGAGACCGAGCTCTCCGGCCGCATCGACCGGACTCTGACAACACGCCAAGCCGTCATGCTGCGCTACGCCTTCACCAATACCCGTAACGTCAACGACGCCTTTCACACCGACGAGCTCACCGACTGGACAGCACGAGGCTCCTCGTTCTTCTCCGACAACAGCCTCAACGGAACATTGACCTCAACCCTCAGCAGCACGCTTCTCAACAAGCTGAGCTTTGAGCTCGCGCAACGCCGCGCCGTACAAAAAACCAACCAGGCCTCCGGCCCCGGAATCCTCATCCCTGGCGTCGCCCTCCTGGGAACGCCATACTCCGGCAATGACCGCCGCTTTGAGACGCATCTGGAGTTCGCAGACTCCATCTCGCTGCAACGGCGCAACCACCTGTTTCAGTTTGGAGGACGCGCCGATCGCGTCGCCCTGCGAACCCGCGTCACCGACGGATCTCAGGGCTTCTTCGCCTTCGCCGGCCTGGCCGCGCTTCAGGCGGGCAATGCAGACTTCTTTTCGCAGAGCTTCGGCAACTTCAACACCAATCTAAGCGAGGTGCGATTCGCCGGCTTCGCACAGGACCACTGGACCAACTCCTCTTCGCTGACCCTCGACTACGGCATCCGTTACGAATACAACCGTCTGCCATCGTCCTTGCCGCAGGACGCCCTGAACTTCAGTCCTCGCCTCGGTCTGGCTTGGACACCGTGGAAGTCGATGGTCGTGCGTACCGGCTTTGGCATCTTCTACGACCGCTTCCAGCTTGCAATCATCAATCGCCTGCTCGAATTCGATGGCAACCGCAGCTTCAGCCAGATCGTCGAGGACAAGGCTGCCGCGTCCATCTTCCGCAGCGGCACCATCTCCTCCGACGCCTTGCCCGGCGTCGCTCCCAGCATCTGGCGCGCACAACCCGGCCTGCGAACCCCCTACAGCGAAGTCGCCTCCTTCAGCATCGAGCAGGCTCTTCCCCTGCAAACCACGCTGACCGGCGAATATCAGTCCGTCCACGGCATCAGGCTGGGCCGCACCACCAACATCAACCTTGCCCCACCTGTCCTGTTGACCACCGCGAACGCCGCTTCAGCCGGCATCTCCTCCCCAACTCCGCAGCAACTCGGGCGGCCAGCATTTACGCCAGCCCGCATCAATCCTGCCTTCGACGCCATCAATCAGTTCGCGACCTCTGCTCACTCTTCCTACAACGGAGCCACCATCACACTCAACCGACAGTTTCAGGACGATCTTCAGGTTCTCGCCGGTTACACCTTCTCAAAGACCATCGACGACGCCTCATCCGACACCGAGCAGCCGCAAAATCCTTATGTCCTCCGCGATGAGCGAGCCCTCTCCCTCCAGGACCAGCGTCACCGGTTTACCTTGAGCGGCCTATGGCTCATCGGCCCCGATCTTGGCGATCCTCTGGACGCAGAAAAAAATGCCAACCCCGGCCCCCTCATGAAAGCTCTTACCGGACTAGAGTTCGCTCCCATCATCAGCATCTCAAGCGGATTTCGTGCCAGCCCGCTTACGGGACTCGACAGTAGTCGCGAGCACATCCTTCCCTTCGTCACGCGACCCGGCGGATATGCAAGAAACTCGCTCTCCAGCCCTATCCGAGTCGATGTCGACCTGCGTGTCTTGAAGATGTTTCCCATAGCCGGCGGTCACTTTGACGTCGTTGCCGAGTCCTTCAACCTCCTCAACCATCGCAATGTGTCGCTGCTGAACACGGCTTTTGGCTCAGAAGTCCAACCGTCACAGAGCTTTGCCAGCCCCATCGCCACATCGACCGCCCGCAGAGTCCAGTTCTCGCTCGACTACGAGTTCTGACCGCGGGTCGATCAACCGGTCTGCCTCATGGTGAGGTCTTTCAACTTGTTCATGCCTTCATTTCAGTCAGAACGGCAGGGACAGCCGCTCTACAATAACCCTCAACGGAGGCTCTCCCCCTTTGAAGTTCCTCGCCGTCCTGCTCCTCCTTCTCCTCATTGCTGCTGGCGGTGCGTACTATCTCGCGACCACGCCCTTCGGCCCCTCCGCCGAGACCTTTATCGAGATCGCGCCACACACCCCGACCGCCGCCATGGCCGAGCAGCTTGAGAGGGCAGGGGTCATTCGCAACAAGTACGTCTTCCAGGCGTTGCGGCTCTATGAGAAGGGCACTCTGAAGGCCGGTGAGTACCGCTTCGACCATGCTGTGCCGATGACCGAGGTCTATCGCCGCATCGTCAAGGGTGACATCTACACCATTGGCATCACCATCCCCGAGGGGTACAACATCTTCGACATCGCGCAGGCCATTCAGGACGCTGGCCTCGGACAGCGCGACGACTTTCTGGCCGCCGAACGCAGACACACGGAGCTGATCGCCGAGTGGGCCGACCCGTCCCACCCTCCCGTCTCGTTAGAGGGCTACCTCTTCCCCGACACCTATCACTTCGCGCGGCATACCCCGGCCGCGACCATTCTTGCGGCGATGGTGCGCAGGTTCCGCCAGGCGGCCCATGAGCTGAACCTCGCCGGACCAGAGGCCAACCGCACCGTCATTATGGCCTCGCTGATCGAAAAAGAGGTCTCGCAGGACGCCGAGCGGCCGCTGGTGGCCGGGGTCTTCGTCAACCGGCTGGCTAAAAACATCCCCCTCGCCACCGACCCCACCGTCATCTACGCCGCGTTGCTCGACAATCGCTGGCGCGGAACCATCTACGCCTCGGACCTGAAGAACCCGTCGCCGTACAACACCTACGTCCACGCAGGCCTGCCCCCCGGCCCGATTGCCAACGCCGGGATGGCCGCCTTCCGCGCGGCGATTCATCCGGCGCAGACCGACTACCTGTTCTTCGTATCGGATGCCCAGGGCCACAGCCGCTTCGCCGCAAACCTGAAGGAGCACAACCAGAATGTGACCGCTTACCGCAAGGCGCAGCAACGCTGACCTGTCGAGGGGGAGGGGCCTATGTGGAAGCGCAAGCGATCAAAGAAATTTTTTGAAGAACCCTAAACCCCTGTCTCTCATCTATATACCGTGGCAGGCATAGCAGAATTCCCGGGACGGATATACTAAAACTTCGTGGAAATGAAGATACGACAAGCCTTAGCGTTGGCGACCGTGGCTGTTCTGCCTGCGCTGACCGGATGTCTCAGTCACACTCGCATCGTTCCCAAGACGCGCGTGGCCGACGTGATTATGAGCACGTCGCTCGATTCGATGGCGAGTCAGATTAACACCCGTTACAACTCCATCAATACGTTCAACGCCTCGGTTGAGATCTCCGCGACGACGGGGGGTGGCCTTCAGGGCAAGGAGACGCAGTCCCTCGCCTTCTCCGGTTACATCCTCATGCGCAAGCCGGAGTTCCTGCGCGTCCTGCTGCTGCTGCCTGTCGTCCGAACCCAGGCACTGGACATGGTCTCCGATGGCAGCAACTTCAAGCTCTACATTCCTCCGCGCAAGCGGGCGATCGTCGGCTCGAACACGCTGACCACGACCTCGAAGAACGGGCTGGAGAACCTGCGCCCCGAGGTGATCTTCGACTCCATGTTCATCCAGGGGCCCGGGGAGAACCAGATCCTCTCGATGACCACCGACATTCGCGTGATCGAGAGCGGCAAGAAGAAGAAAGACCTGATCGAAGAGCCTGCCTATGCGGTGCAGATCCTGAGCAAGCCCGACGGGTCGGACCGCACGGTGAACACGATTCGTGTGATCCACATCAACTCCATCGACCTGCTGCCCTACCAGCAGGACATCTACGACGCCGACGGCAAGGTCATCACCAAGGCCTACTACTCGAACTACCAGTTCTACGGGACAACCCCGTTTCCTTCGACCATCGTGATCGAGCGGCCGCGCGACCACTACTCGCTGACGATCAACATCGCCAAGCTGACATTGAACGGCCACCTCGACGACGACCAGTTTGAGTTGAAGATCCCGGAAGGCATCAACGTCGAGACGCTGAAGTAGGCGGATCGTCAGGTGGAGCGACGATGAACCTAGCCCCTGTTGGCCACATTCGCTCCTCGCTCAAAGAACGCAAGAATGCTCCGCGCCAGGCTGCGGAGCAGGCGCCTGCTGCCGCGATTGAGGTCCTTCCCGCGTTCAGTCATGCCATCGAAGGACTCCGGCCAGGCGACGAGATATGGATATTGACCTGGCTGCATGAGGCGGACCGCGACACCCTCAAGGTCCATCCGCGCTCCGATCCGCGAAATCCGCTTACGGGCGTCTTCGCTACGCGCTCACCCGATCGACCAAACCCCATCGGCCTGCACCGCGCGACGATTGTGAAGCTCGAAGGAGCTCTCGTGTACGTCGACGCGATCGAGGCTATTGAGAGCACCCCGGTCCTGGACATTAAGCCAGTCCTGAAAGGCGAATGCGGCCGCTGACCCTCGTGGCCGCATTTGCCACTTCGACCGCGCGGGATAACGTTTCAGATGTTGAGCCAGGCTTCCATCTGCTGGTGGCCTACGAGCCCCGCCTGCTGCGAGACCAGCTTGCCCGCGTTGAAGACGGCGAAGTTGGGGATGCCGCGCACGTTGTAGCGGGCCGAGAGCTCGTGGTTCTTCTCCGTGTCCACCTTGAGCACGATGGCGCGTCCCGCGGTGTTGGCGGCAGTGCGGGAGACCTCGGGCGCGGCCATGCGACAGGGGCCGCACCATTCGGCCCAGAAGTCGACGAGGACGGGCACGCGCGCGTTTTTGACGACCTCATCGAAGAGAGCGACATCGGCGGCGATGGGCTCGTTGATAGGGGCGAGCTCGTTCTTGCATCTGCCGCAGCGGCCGGTATCGGCAAGGTGTGCTGCCGGGATGCGGTTCTTCTGTCCACAGTGCGGACAGTTGCGGATCAGAGGCATGATGTTCTCTCCCAGTGATTGGATGCGGGTTGGGTGAAGGCGGTTCGAGCTTCGCTCGAATATCCCACACATGCGATGGAGCCGCATGCAGGGGCACCCGGCGTGAAGGATTGGAGCGAGCCTTTTGACGTCTGGCTAAAGAGTGCCGAGGGTCCCTCCCCAGTCGTGTGGGTCGACGTCGGCGATGGACTGGGAGAACGTCCAGCTTCGCCCGATGTGGTCGGCGGCGGTGTACTGACGTTCGCCGTAGGGGTAGGTCTCTGGTGTGCGGATGATGCGCGCGCCTTGGGCGACGGCGTTGGCGTAGTGCGCGTCGACGTCGGGGACGCGAACCATCAGCGAGTGCGCGATGGGAGTGATCTCGCCGGCGCGCGGGTGCTGCACGATGACGATGGCTCCGTCGCCGATGGTGAGCTGGGCGCGGTGGTCGGCGATGCGGAGGCGCAGCGTAAAGCCGAATGCGCTCGTGAGCCAGTCGATGGCCTGGGTGAGATCGGGGTAGGCCAGTTCAGGGATGACGGTGCTGCTGGGCATGGAACGGTTGGCGAGCATAACGGGCTCCTGTTTGAGAGCTCTCACCACGGAGAGGCGGAGACAAGTGTAGTCCAGCGGGGCTGGGAGGCAGGGGGAGTTTCGGGGTTAAAATTTTTGTCTACACCGTATACTTTCGTGGTATACAGTGTAAACATGACGACAACAGCAACCATGGTTGAGACGACAGCAGCGGCAACGACGGCAGAACGGATCATCGCGGCCGCCCGCGAACTGTTGAGCGTGGATGGCATCGAAGGCGTGACGATGCGGCGCGTGGCGGCGGAGGTCGGCATCACGCCGATGGCGCTCTACCGGCACTTCCCCAATCGCGACGGACTGTTGAATGCGTTGGCGGACGAGGGGTTCGCCGGTTTGTCGGAGAAGCTCAACAGGCTGCGGCTGACGGGTGAGCCGGAGCGGCAGTTGATCAGGATCCTCGACGTCTTCCTGGACCATGCGTTCGAGAAGCCGCGCTTGTTCGAGCTGATGTTTCTGACCAAGCGTGAAGGTGCGCGGCGGTTTCCGGAGGACTTCAAGGCGGGCAGATCGCCGACGGCGAACGCCTCCGCCGAGGTGCTGGCGCGAGGCATGGAGACGGCGCACTTCGCCAAGGACGACGTGTGGGAGATTGTCTTCGAGACCGGCGCGCTGGTACAGGGTTTGGTGATGCTCTACCTCGGCGGTCGTGTGTCGATGACGCCCTCGCAGTTCCGCGCGTTTTGTCACAGGTCGTTTGGGAGGTACATGAATGGCATCCGCAGTTAGGAGTCGTCTTCTGGTCGAGGGTGCGCTGGCGATTGCAGCGTCGTCGGCGATGCTTTACTTCGGCAACGGGCTTGAGCCGGTGTGGCCGCTGATGTGGGTGGCGTTTGTGCCGCTGCTCTGGTTTGCGTTGCGCAGTCCGTGGTGGGCTTCGGCGGTCGCGACAGCGCTCGCAGTGCTGCTGGGCAGCGTGAGCATGTGGAGCTACTTCACGGGGACGCTGCGAATGCCTGTGTCGACGTGGTGGGGTATCTATCTGTTTGCGGCGATCATCTTTGCCGTGGGAGTGCTGCTGTTCCGCTCGCTGGTGCTGCGCGGCGCGGTGTGGAGCGGCCTGTTGGCGCTGCCGTCGTTGTGGGTGGTGGCTGAGTACAGCCGTAACTTCACCACGCCGCACGGAACGGCCTTCAGTCTCGCTTACACGCAGCTCGGGTTTCTTCCGTTTCTCCAACTCGCCTCCATCACAGGTCCGTGGGGAATGACGTTTGTGCTGCTGCTGTTCTCGTCGGCGGTTGCGGTTGCATGGCACCTGTGGCCAAGCGACAGACACACAGCGCAACGGGTGGCAGCGACTGGCGTTTGCGTTGCGGTTGCAGTGGTGGCATTGGGCGCGATAAGGCTGGCCCTGCCGGAGGGCGCGACGACGCGGGTAGGTCTGGTCGCCTCGGACCAGCACGAAGCCATCGTCGATCCGGGAGCTCCAACGGAACGGCTGATGGGGGACTATGTGCGCGCGGCCGAGGACCTGACGGTCAGGGGAGCACAGGCGGTGGTGATTCCAGAGATGCTGGGCGTGACGGTGGCGGGAAAGTCGGCCGCGACCGACACGATTCTGCAATCGCTGGCGGACGGATCGCGCGCCACGGTGGTTGCGGGTGTGATCGCCGCGGACGGAGGGGTGCGGCACAATGAGGCCCGCGTCTATACGCCCTCCAGCGCGGTGGAAGGCTACTACAAGGAGCACCTGCTGCCGCCGTTTGAGTCGAAGACGACGCCGGGAACGAAGCTGTTGACACTGTCGCGCGACAAGCAGCTGTGGGGCCTGGCCATCTGCAAGGACATGGACTTCGCCAACCCGGCGCGGCGTTATGCGCGCGAGGGCGTGGGCCTGATGTTGGTTCCAGCGTGGGACTTCACGGTCGATCGCACCTGGCACGGGCACATGTCCGTCATGCGCGGCGTCGAGGACGGCTTCAGCATGGCGCGGGCTGCCAAGGGCGGTTACCTGACCGTGAGCGACTGGAGAGGACGCATCCTCGGAGAGACCAGCAGCAGCGCGGCCCCCTTTGCGACGCTTCTGGTCGATGCTCCGGCAGAGCATCACTGGACGGTGTATCAGGTGCTGGGCGACTGGTTCGCGTGGGTGGCGATTGCTCTGCTGGTTCTTGTGCTGACGCAGACTGTCAGGCCGCGGAGAGTGTCCTTGTAACTTTCGGCGCGAGCGGTTTACGGTTTCTCGCCTGAAGGATGGGCCACCCGCCATTGATGCTTGCAATGGCTGTTGTGCATCTCTGATGCGGATGTGCCCGGTGGTCGTATAGTGTGAGTGCAGGTACGAGGGGGTTGAATGTCTGCACGAGTGGCTCACTCCACACCGATGCTCCATGTTGCCGAGATCGAGCGCTCGATTGCGTTTTACGAGCAGCTTGGCTTCCGATTGATTGACGACGATGGCTGCAAGCCGATTGGTTGGGCACGGCTGCACTGCGAAAGCGGCGACATCATGTTTTTGCGCGCAGAGAAGTCGATCGACGCGCGAGTGCAGGGATTTCTCTTCTACCTGTACACGCCCGATCTCGCCGGATTGCGCGAGCATCTTGCTGCAAGTGATGTTGCGGTGTCGGAGATCAAGCGGCCAGCTTATATGCCGAGCGGCACGATCAATCTGAATGATCCAGATGGCTACCACATCGAGATTGGCCACTGGGGCAAGGCCGAGCAGGAAGCCTGGGAAAAGCATCTTGAAGCAAGGTGAATCTCAGAAGCTGTAGCGCAGGCCCGCCTCGATGCGGCGGCCGTTGTCGGCGGTGTAGGGCGTGCCGAAGAGAGGCGAGCCGAGAACGCCGCCGACGGACTTCACATTCATGTGGTTGAGTACGTTCGCGGAGCGGAGGTTGACGGTGAGGGTCTGCGGGTGCTCGGCCTTGGTGTTGCGCGTGAGCTTGAAGGCGCGCTGCAGGTTGGTGTCGAGATAGAAGGTCCAGGGCATGACGCCCTGGTTGCGTGGGAAGACGCCGGTGCCTCCGCTGGCGATCAGTAGGCCGTAAGGCGTCTGGATTGCACCGGTTTGTCCCGGTGTGGCATAGCGTGGGCGGTCATTGAAGTTGCCGTCGCCGTTGTTGTCGAAGCCGGTTGTGATGTTGTAGTGCGCATCGCCTCCGGCGTTGAAATTCGCGCTGAGCTGAAGCTGCTGGGGCAGCTTGAGGGAGCCGTTGCCGAAGAGGTTCCACATGGGCTGGCCGGTGCGATGGGCGAACTCCCCTGCGTTGGAGGTGGAGCTTTGCGGCGTGGAGAACTCGTTGTCGTCAGTATCGTCGATCAGGTTGACGCGGACTCCGCCAAAGAAGAACTGCACGCGCTTCATGGTGTGCTGTTCGATGCCAACGAAGGTGGCGTTCACACGACCCTGGCCGCTGGGCTGCATCTGGAGGATGTTGAGGTTCGCGGCTCCGGGACGCGGGCCGTAGGGATTGTTGTTGAGGGGCGAGTTGATGTTGTTGGAGCGCGTGTAGTTCCAGATACGGCCCTGGTAGTAGTCGGCCGAGAGGTTGAAGCCGAAGGGCAGCACGCGCGTACCGCCGATGTTCCACGCTCCCCAGGTGAGGTTCGAGAGATGCGGCGAGTACTGCCGGACAGTGTGAATCGCTGTCGAGCCTGCGAGCGGACTGCCGAAGACGGGGCTGTAGACCGTGCTCGCAATGCGGTCGACTCCGTTCAGGCGCTGCACTTCAGATTGCGCGTTTCTGTTGAAGCGTCCAGCGAACGTGCCGCCGTGCGCGTGCAGGGTCCAGCGATTTTTCTTGTCGGGAGACCAGAGGATGCCCATGCGCGGAGTGATGGAGCCGAGCACGGTGGGGTCCGTCTGCCAGAAATAGCGCAGGCCTGAGGCGATGTGAACGCCGTGGCCGACGTTCCAGTCATCCTGAACGAAGAAGGCGTTCTGCACGATGGTGAAGTTGACCTCCGGCGATCCCGCGACGTTGCTGTAGGCGGTGGGCGTTCCGCCGGGAAGGTGAGCGAGAGCGCGGCGGTACTGTTCGATGCCAGAGATGGTTTGTGTCTGGCCAGTGGGATTGCCGTTGGCGTCGAGCACGGGCGCGATGCCTCCGCCAAAGTTATATGTGCCGTTGAAGTTGTTGGTGAGCTGCTGGCGCTCGCGGTAGATCCAGAGCTGCATGCCGGCCTTGATCGTGTGGTTTTTGGTGGTGAGGATGGCGTCGTCGTCGTACTCGGTGGCGAGCTCGCGCAGGCGCTGCGGGCCGAGCGTTGCACCGCCGCCGGTGAAGGCTCCTGCGACCTGCAATGCCGGAGCTGTGGCGGTGGGGTTGTCGGTCTCGCCGTCCCACTTCAGGCTCAGGCGGGCCTCGTGCATCAGGTGCGCGGAGATTGTGGTGACGTCGCTGAAGCGGAGGACGTGTTCGTACTGCTGGCTGTCGTAACCTGCTTCGGGCAGCGACGTTCCTCCAACGCCGACGTTCCGCAGGTGGTTGACGTTGGGGCTGTAGCTGGCGATGAAGGTGTTCTTCGCGCCGAGCTGCCAGTCGACCTTCGCCGTGCCGATCCAGAGACGCTGCGGCGTCGCGACGTTGGCGACGGTCCTGGTCTGGTTGCCGTTGGCGTCGAGCGTGATGGCGTTGACGACGGCGAAGTTGTCGATGCTGCGATGCTCCAGCGTCATCGTGAAGTCTGAACCCTTCTTGCGGATGGGGCCCGTCAGCTCAAAGCCATAGCGCTGTTTGCCCAGCGCGGCCTTGCTGGTGGAGAACGGGTCACGCGCGTTCATCCATGGGCTGCCGTTGGTCATGAACAGTGCGCCGTGAAAGGTGGGCTGGCCGGGTTTGGTGTAGACCTCGACGCGGCCGCCGCCGAAGGGAGGCTCGCGGTACTCGGCGGAGAACTGGTCGGGGTTGACCTTGATGTAGGCGATGGAGCTCTTGGGCGGCAGCTTGCTGGAGTCCTGAAAGCCGTCGACGGCGATGGTGGCGTTCGAGGGATTGCCTCCCGCGGCTGCGGCAAGCTGCTGCAACTGACGCAGCAGGTCGTCGGGGTCGTCGGCGAGCGATTGCAGACGGTTGCCGGAGATGGACTGTGTGGGGCCGCTGGCTGCGGCGCTGTTCGCCGGAGTGCTGTCGTCGCCGTCGACGTCGAGGCTGGTCTCGACCTCCTGAAGCTTCAGGGTGAGATCGATCGTTGCCGTGTGCGGCGCCTTGAGCGCGAGCGTCTGCGTGGCGAAGCCCTCGGCGGAGACAGAGAGTTGATGCGGGCCTTCGGCGACGCAGTTGAAGCGGAAGCGTCCATCGCCGCTGCTCATCTCGGGTGTGCCGCCATCGAGCGTGAGCGAAGCTCCGGGAACGATGGCGTGCGTTGCATCGTGAACGATCCCTGCAAGCGCGGTTGCGTTTCGCGGGCAGGGGGCCT
This sequence comes from Acidobacteriota bacterium, assembly GCA_018268895.1. NCBI lineage: Bacteria > Pseudomonadati > Acidobacteriota > Acidobacteriota bacterium. Next base: position 506,447 of record JAFDVP010000007.1, read on the forward strand.
GCGCCAGAGCATAGGGGAGCGCAAGCGCAGCGAAGGCTGCGGCAGCGGGAAGCTTCATAAGCCACCTCAAATGACGATTGGGAAACGCGCAGCGACCGGGCCGCGCAGTCATTGCGCGTGTCCGTGACGCTTATTGGGTCACGTAGATCAGCTACGAGTGTTTTTGCGGAAAAGTTCCCTGGGCGAGATGGCTAAAGTACCTACGCCTGTCGGCCCAGGCTGTTATGTGACGGGCCCTCGGCCCTGCGCCGCCGAGGTTGCAAGGGCTTTTGCTGGAGGTGAGGAGAAGCTACGCCCTGCGCCGGTACTTGATGGCGAACTCGTAGCCCGGGTTGGGCGGGAAGAGCTTGGCGGCGAGGCGCAGGCGGTCGGCGAGGGGTTGCGGGGCGAGCAGGGGGTACTCGCGCTCGCGGAGCTCGGTGTAATCGAAGTCGATGGAGAGTGAAAGCAGGTAGATGGCGACGGCGTCGGAGAAGGCGCTCTCGATGAAGATGTTCTTGGCGCGTTCGTCGACGATGGGTTTGCCTTCGGCCTTGCCCGCGCTGCGGTCGCCGGCGAGGGAGAGATGGCGGTTCTCCCAGGCGTCGTGCGAGGTCTCGCCGCGCACGTCGGAGAGGGCCTGCGACCAGGCGAGCTGCTGGAAGCTGTCGGGGACGCCGGCGACATCGACGAAGGCGTGGCCGACATTGATGAAGAACTCGAAGGCGAGCGCGAAGCGGTCCGAGAGCAGGCGGGTGGAGATAAAGACGCCGTCGGCGCCGTCGAGCGAGACGTTGCGGTGGCAGATGGCCTGGTCGCCCAGCTCGGTGGTGTAGGCGGGGGCGATGAGCGTGGCGTCGGCCGATTCGCCCGACCGGCGCTCAGAGATGGCCAGCGGCACAAAGTAGTAGGCCTTGCGCGAGAGCGCGGCGGCGATGGTGACGGGGACGGCCTGCACCATGCGCTCCAGGTCGTTGTCGGCAAGCGAGTTATCGCCGAACGCCGCGTAGGCGACGCCGTTGGGGGCGCGGCGCACGGGGGTCTCGCGCGCGACCTGCGCGGCCTTCACCAGGCTGTTGACTGTTTCGCTCTGAACACCATCTGCCATAAGGCAGTATTCTACTTGTATGACGCAGGAATCGCGGACAGAAGATGGGGGTGGCCGCCCGGTGGAGACGAGAGCGACGTTTTTTGGCGCGCCGGTAGGCGAACTGGGCTGGTTTGCCAGCCTGCTGATGGGCGCGGCGGTAGGGTTTGCGGCGTTCTTTCTGGCGACGTTTCTGGGGATCGTCGGCATCATGTTCTACAACACCGCCTTTCACGGCACCGTGAACTACGCCCTGAGCTACCTGCGGGGCGGGCTGGTGGCGGGGTCGGTGACGCTGATCGCGGCCTGGGTCTACCTGGGACGGCTTTGGGTCAAGCGCGTCTGGGGCGGGCGGTAGCGGCTTTAGCTTTGCCTGCATACATTTGTGGGTCTTGCACATCGCTTTGTCATCCTGAGCGCAGCCCCGAAGGGCGAAGCCGAAGCTCCTTCAGCAGCAATGCCTGCGGAGGCAAGAAATACAGGTCCTTCGACTCCGCTGCGCTTCGCTCAGGATGACAAAAATAGGGTGGCCGAAAACCTGCTCCAGGGCGGAATTGGCTGGCAGGGCCATGTCGGCTACGTCAATTGTCCGTAGTCAATCGATGGTGTGGACTCGTATGATTCCCGCACACTTGCTTTGAGCTGTGCGGGTTTGCCTGCGGTTGCGGAGGAACGAGGCTGCGGGCGGCCTGAGCCTGCTTCGGCAGGACAAAATTTCGATCTTGCGAATTGGAGGAGTCATGGAGAGCAACTCCCGGCGTAGATTTTTTGGAAAGGCCGCTTCGATGGTGGCGGCGGCAGTGGCGGGCACAAAGCTGTTTGCACAGCAGGCCCCGGCAGCAGCGCCGGCACAGCCGGGCGCGCCCGCAGGTGAGAGGCCGCGGCGGTTCGGAAACCGTATTCATAACGGCGTCTACTACTTCTCCGGCACCGGCTCGAACGACGGGTTCGGCAAGGAAGACCACATCACGGTGACCGACCCGTTTGAGAAGCATGTGACGCGCTCGATGGATGCGCTCAAGAAGTCGCTAGAGCGTGCAGGGTCGAACATGGACTCGATCCTTAATATGCAGGTCTTTATCTGCCTGCCGCACGCAGACTCTGCGCCGATGCCGACGGGCAGCGCCAAGTTTGCGTCGTACAAGGAGCACTACGAGGCCCTGAACAAGATTTACGGGACGTACTTTTCGCCGGGCAAGGCGCCTTCACGCGCCTTCATGGCGGTGGAGTGGATTCCCGGCGACTCGCTGGTCGAGCTGGTGGGCAGCGCGCTGTTGGTCGATCCGTCGGCTGTGCCTGCTGCTCCTGCGGCTGCGCCTAAGCCGCCCGCTGGCCTCTAATTTTTTTAGAACTTCGTCTAAGAGAGAAGGAAAGGGTTATTGGTATGAGTCTGAAATCACGTTGGAACCGCCGGTCGTTTCTGGGCACCATGGGAGCTGCTACGGGCAGCATCTTTGCGCCCAAGGGGGCGCAGGCCGAGAAGAAGCAGAAGGACGAGAAGCACGGCGTGGACGGCCACGCGATTGTGCCGATCACCAAGGGCCTTGGCTCGACGGGCGATGTTTACGCCGAGCTGGGCGTCAAACCGCTGGTCAACATTGTTGGCACCGTGACCGTCATCGGCGGCTCGGTCATGAAGCCCGAAGTGATGGAGCTGATGCGCCAGGGCAACCAGCACTTTGTGATGATCAACGACCTCGAGGTCGCTGCGGGGCGTTACATCGAGAAGCTGTGTAAGACCCCTGCGGGCTACACGGGCCTGGTGACGGGCGGCGTAGCTGCCGCCATCGTCGTGGCCTACGCCGGAATGTTGACGGAAGACCTGGAGCCGAGGCTGAGCAAGGTCCCCGACCTGACGGGCTTCCCCAAAAACGAGGTCATCATCCAGAAGGCGCACCGGAATCCCTTCGACCATCAGGTCCGCCAGACGGGCGTGTCTCTGGTCGAGGTGGAGACAAAGGACCAGATGATCAACGCCATCAACCCGAAGACGCTGGCGATGCACTACATCAACATCCAGTCGAACATGGGCAAGGTGAGCGGGCCCGAGATGATCGAGATTGCGAAGAAGGCGGGCATCTACACCTTCAACGACGCTTCGGCCGACGTTCCGCCGAAGGAGCGGCTGTGGGAGTACCCGGCGCAGGGCTGGGACTTTGTCGCGTTCTCGGGCGGCAAGGACATCTGCGGCCCGCAGTCGACGGGCGTGCTGATCGGCAAGGAGCAGCTGATCCGCTGGGCACAGATGAACATGAGCCCGCAGGAAGACCGCATCGGCCGCGCCTGCAAGGTGGGCAAGGAACAGATCTTCGCTCTGCTGAAGGCGCTGGAGATGTTCGTCGACCAGGACTACGACGCCGTGGTGAAGAGCTACGACGATCGCGCCGCCGTGATCTCCAAGGCGGTGGAGAAGTTCGGCGTGACGGCGCAGCCGCGTCAGTTCAACCCGAACGCGCTGGGCAACGTAACGCCGCACTATAGCTGGAAGATCGACCAGACGAAGACGAGCCTCACGGCGCAGGATGTGATGAAGGCGCTCGCGGAGACGAAGCCCGTGGGCATCGGCAGCATGAACGCCGACTCGATGGGCATGCGCGGACGCAACCCGGATGCACCGGCGCGCCCACCGCGGCAGCGCCGCTTCCAGCAGGATCCGACGGTGTTCGGGTTCGCCATGTGGCAGCTTAAGGACGGCGAGGACAAGTACATCGCCGACCGTCTGGCGGAGATCTTCTCCTCAGCGAAGAAGGCGTAGCAACCGATTTAGCAACAGCGCTTCAGCAAGATACCCGGCACGCAGCCGGGTATCTTTTTTTGCCTTGGACGGGCGACTTATACATTCGACCTGGTTGGTTGGGAGGCCGTGTGCGATCTGGCTCGATTGGGGGATGGGCTGGCGGCGCGTTCGGCGTTATTGTTGAACCTCGCAAAGGGGAATTTTGGACCATGTTTATGCAGAGCGGGGAACAGACACGGATACGCAGCGTAGCGGCAAATTCGATGCTTCAGCGTCACAGCTCGGTTGTGCTGAGGCTGACGGAGCGGGGGTTCGAGTTGACGTCTGAGGGCGAGAAGGAGCCGGTGATCTGCGAGAGCTGGCCCCGGGCGAAGCGGGTGTTGAAGCGGCTTGGGGTGCCTGACCAGAAGATTGATGTCATCAGCAGCCAGTTGTCTGAGGGCAATGAGATTGTGGTGCGGACGCGGGTTTAGAGCCTGAGCTTGAATGGCTCAGCGGGCAGTGTTCGCTTCGCCCCTTCGGGCTACGCTCATGCCTTCGGCAGAGCGGAAGGCCGCTGGTGCGGCGGTTGGATGAGAGACCCGAGGCTGAAGCCTCGGGCTACCTAGAAGCAAGTTCTTAGGCATGGAGAGACCCAAGGTTAAGGCCTTGGGCTGCCAGCCATGCCGTTAATCGAGGCGGTTCGAGCTAAAGCTCGAATGATCCCACCTTAGCCCGCTTCGCGGTCGAAGATGGGGCACCCGGTGATGAGGGCTAATCGGGTTCAGTGTGGGCTTGAGAAATGGGCAGGAGCGGTTCGCGCCTTCGCGCGAATGACCCAATCATGTCGCGATGAAGTTGCGTCATGGATGGGGCACCCGGCACTAGATGAACTTCATAAGATCCGATTAGCGATCGGAAGCGTTTTTGCAGAGCTTGATCGACAACTCATCTCGCCAAGTCTTCGGCGGCATCCTGAACTACTCGCGATGCCGAAGAGATGAAGATTCGATAGCGTTCACAGTCAGTCGGTTGAGATGGATTCCGATGTGACTTTTATGCGCTACCCTCAATTTTTTGGCCTTTCCGCTCGTCTTCCAGCCGTTCTGCTATTCTTCGTTATCCGAAACACCATTACCGCTTGCGGAGGTTCATCTATGTCATTTGTACGCACGGTCGTGCGCTGGAGCTGTTTTACGGCTGCGGCGGCGACGCTTGCCATTCCCTCTGTCGCCGCTGACAAAAAGTCCGCAAAAGAGTCTGTCGCGGAGACGCCTTCCTACTACGGCGCTCAGCCTGCGAAAGAGAACATTGACCTGACGATGTATGCGCGGATTCGCGATGAGGGGTTCAAGCACTCGCACGTGATGGAGTTCGCCGACGCTCTGACGAACGGCATCGGGCCGCGGCTGACGGGTTCGCCCAACATGAAGAAGGCGAATGAGTGGACGCGCGATACGTTGACGAAGATTGGTCTCGAGAACGCGCACCTGGAGGACTGGGGCGAGTTCGGCATGGGATGGCAGCAGGTGAATACGTGGGGGAGGATCATCTCGCCGGATGCGGAGCCTGTCTGGTTGCAGGCGGCGCCGTGGTCTCCTGCGACGAGCGGGCCGGTGACGGGCGAGGCGGTGCATATCGCGATCAGCGACGTAAAAGACCTGGACAAGTACAAGGGCAAGCTGAAGGGCAAGATCGTTCTGTTTGGCGCGATCCGCTCGACGCCCGATCTGACTGACCCTCTGTTTCATCGCTACACGGATGAAGAGTTGAAGGAGATGGAGAGCTATCCGACTGGTGAAGGACGCGCTGCCACTCCGAATATTCAGCAGCTTCTGGCGGAGCGCGCGCGGTTGACTGCTGTGCGCACGGCGGCGTTGAAGATGATGACGGAGGAGGGCGTGGCTGCGATCATCACTCCTACGCGCGACGGCTCGAAGGGCGGCGGAACGGGAATCATCTTCGACGACAACGGGGCGAACCTGGTCCGCGGCGCTCAGGTGAAGGAGGCTGCGGTCGCGATTCCGAACGCCGTGATGATGATCGAGCACTACAACCGCATCGCGCGACTGCTGGACCACAAGGTGCCAGTGACGCTTGAGGTAAACATCGAGACGAAGTTTACCGGCGACCACGAGCACGGCTTCGATACGGTTGCCGAGATTCCCGGCACCGACCCGAAGCTGAAGGACCAGGTGGTGATGGTCGGTGGGCATCTCGATAGCTGGATCTCGGGCACGGGCGCGACCGACAACGCCGCGGGCTCAGTCGTTGCGATGGAGGCGGTGCGCATTCTGAAGGCGCTGGGCATCAAGCCGAAGCGCACGATCAGGATCGCGCTGTGGTCAGGCGAGGAGCAGGGGTTGTATGGCTCGCAGGGTTATGTGAAGCAACACTTCGGGACATTTGCGGAGCCGGAGCATGCTGATCCGGCGAGTGTGCCGGGCTTCATGCGGCAGCGCGGCAAGCTGACGACGACGAAGGAGTGGGAGACGCTGGACGCCTACTACAACCTCGACAACGGCACGGGCAAGATTCGCGGCGTGTATACGCAGGAGAACTATGCGATCGCTCCGATCTTCCGGCAGTGGCTGGCTCCGCTGGCCGACCTGGGTGCGACGACGATCAGCTATCGCAACACGGGCGGAACGGACCATCTTTCGTTCGACGCTGTTGGGCTGCCGGGATTCCAGTACATTCAGGACCCGATGGACTACGAGACGCGGACGCATCACTCGGACATGGACACGTTCGATCGGCTGCACGCGGCTGATCTGCAACAGGCGGCGGTGATCGAGGCGATCTTCCTCTACAACACGAGTGAGCGCGAGCAGATGATGCCGCGCAAGCCGTTCCCGCATCCGGAGCTGGACAGGCAGAAGTCGGCGCCGATCGAGGGGATCTATCCCAACGCTGAGAAGTAGCGTTTATGGGCGAGTGAAAGAAGCGGCGAGGGCTGGTGCTCTCGCCGCTGCCTGCCGCTGAAAAGCGCGCGCTTTTACTTGAGCGGCGAGAAGGGCAGCGGGCGCAGCATGATGTTCGAGATGTTGGCGACGATCTGCGCGTCCTTGAGCTCAGGCGGCGCGCTGAGCTTCTTCCACTCGGGGTCGGAGCCGAAGGCGCTCCACAGCTTCTCGCGCTCGGCGAGCGAGTCGAACGAAAGCATGTAGGTGATGTTGGGCTGGCGCGGGCCGACGATGGATTCGCCGATGAAGGCAGGGCGCATTCCCAATCGTTGGAAGGTGGCGATCTCGCCGTTGTTGAACATGCCGATCTTCTTCACGCGCGCTGCCATCGACTGCGACTGATACGTTCGCAGCTCGAAGATGCGTGGCTTGCGCGTGGCGGCGTCGGTGGGGATGGCCGCCTGCGGAAGGACGCTGAGGCACTGGAGCAGGCTCGACTCCATGGTGACGAAGGGCATGCCCGCGCCGGAGGCCAGCGCCTGCGAGGCCTTGTCGTACTCCTGGTCGGCGGCGAGTGCGGCGAGCGTGTTCTGCATCGCGGTGAGCGAGGGGTACTCGACGATCGAGAAGAGGCTGGGGCCGTCGGGACCGATCAGGTTCGAGAGCGCGGCGCCGGGCTTTGCACCTGCGCGTGTGACCGCCGGGAAGAGTCCGCTCCGGAGAAATTCGGCGACACGTTTAGACTGCTCCTCATCGCTGTTATGCAAGCGCCAAGTGGCGATCTCGAGGAAGCTGCGCGGCGAGTCTGCGGCGGCGCTGGCCGAGGTGGAGAGAAGAGCTGACATTGCTGCGGCACCTGTGATGAGCTGACGTCGATCCATTTGGATACGGTACATGATTAGCGGATGAATGACGAAGAGCGAACGTCAGTCATCTTTTGAGGTAAAAGTAGCCGATCACAAGTAATACACAAGCCATCAAGAACCCTAATGCCAATAGCTTCAGGAAGCGATATGGGGACTGTGTGTCGGGTTGTATGGATAGTCGAGGATCAATCAGTACAAGAAGGTAGTGATCCTCTTGTCGGATTGTACGGATTGCTTCCTTCCATGCCTCGAATTCATCACGATTGTCCCTGTGAGAATTAGCGAGAAAGTTGTGCGCAAGCGTTCCGATTTTCTGCTCGTATGACGCTTCGTCGTAGTCACGATCAAAGGCGTTGCTAACCTCATTCATGTCTGGAAGAGTCCAGCCGGTTTCGGAGAAGTACAGCATCTTTCTCTCAATATCGGAAAGGCTAGCTCCCTCCATCTGCGATTGCATTACGATCCTGCTGATAACGAATTCTTTGGCTTCACGAATCGTGGCAAATGTTCTCACGCCTCGATATTAGCCGTGTTGAGTTTTCTTTGAGGAGCTATCTCTAAATTCAAGCAATGCCGGTTGCTTCGTCCGCGCCTTCGCCTTACTATCGCCCTAGTGGACTACTCACCGAACAAGCCGCCAGCGAAGAAGATTAACCTCAACGGCCCGAAGGGCGCGGAGGCCGAGCGCCTTGTTTCGGCGGGCCGCGTGGATGACGATGCGGCGTTTGAGCTGAAGCTGCGGCCTACGAAGCTCAGCGAGTTCATCGGCCAGACGAAGGCGAAGGAGCAGCTTGCGATTGCGCTCGAAGCGGCGAAGTCGCGTGGCGAGGCGTTGGACCATGTGCTGCTCTTCGGGCCTCCCGGGCTGGGCAAGACGACGCTCGCGACCATCATCGCGAACGAGCTGAGCGTGGGGTTTCAGCAGACGTCGGGGCCGGCGTTGCAGATCCAGGGCGACCTGACGGCGATCCTGACCAACATCCGCGACAGGCAGGTGCTGTTCCTCGATGAGATTCACCGCCTGCAGCCCGTGCTCGAGGAGAAGCTGTACACGGCCCTCGAGGACTACAAGCTGGACATCATGATCGGACAGGGCCCAGCGGCGCGCACGCACGTGATGGACATCAAGCCGTTCACGTTCGTGGCGGCGACGACGCGACCGGGGCTGCTGAGCTCGCCGCTGCGGTCGCGCTTCGGGATTCTGCTGCGGCTGGAGTTCTACACCGACGACGAGCTGCGGTTCGTCGTGGAGCGCTCGGCCGATGTGCTTGGCGTGCCCATCGACCGTGACGGCGCGGCCGAGATTGCGATGCGTTCGCGCGGGACGCCGCGTATCGCGAACCGCCTGCTGCGGCGCGTGCGCGACTACGCGCAGGTGCGTGCGGCGGGAAAGATCGACCGCCCGACGGCGTGCAAGGCCTTGGAGCTTCTCGAAGTGGACGCGCACGGCTTCGACGAGCTCGATCGGCGGCTGCTGCGCACCATCATCGAGAAGTATGACGGCGGCCCGGTGGGCCTGAATACGCTGGCAGCGGCGCTGGCTGAGGAGCAGGATGCACTCGAAGAGGTCTACGAGCCGTTCCTGATCCAGATCGGCTTCCTCGACCGGACCCCGCGCGGGCGCGTAGCTACGCGGCTGGCGTATGAGCATCTTGGGATCGAGATGCCGCGCAAGCTGAGTTTGTTTTAGCTCACTTGATTGGCTCGTCTGTCGATTTGACCAGCCGATATTGAGTTCCGTCAAAGCGATATTTGCTGGTCATGATGCGGATTGCCGTTAGTGCAACCAGTTCTACATCGCGATGACCATTTGTTCGTGATGACCGGATAAAAAGATCATGCGCCGGTGCATTCAAGACAAGCCTCGTGCCTTGCGGTGTTTGCATAAATAGCCAGAAGGTCGTGACGTTAGCTCCCAGGAGCTTTCCACTGGCTATGACAAGGAGATCCTTCTCAGACGGGCTATTGAGATGGACTGTCGATGCCTGAAACCAATTCCGAGGAAGTTGTTCAGCGGTCATACCCTCGGAGTCGAGTACATTCTTGATCGAAGAATCCTGTTGCAGAATCTTCCAAGCATCGGGCGGGATTTGCGCTGGGGAAGCAACAGTCTCGTCCTCCATACTGAAATGAGTTTGCTCGGCAGATTTGGTCTGACCGAATGAGGTCATGCAGCAAAAGCAAATTAGTGCCGTCGCAATCGCGAATCTCATCTGATAACAGCGCTTAGCTTGCCATTGGCTTCGTCAAGTTTAGCTTTCGCTGATGCGCGATCCAGCCCGAGCTTCTGCATCGCAATCGCCACCTTCACGCTGCCAGCTTCGGCGAGAAGTTTTGCGGCAGCAGCGCGGTCGACTCCGGTCGCCTCGGCGATGATGCGGTGGGCGCGGTCGACGAGCTTTTCGTTGCTTGCCTGCACGTTGACCATGAGGTTGCCGTAGACGGCCCCGGTGCGGATCATCACCCCGGTGGAGAGCATGTTCAGCACCAGCTTGGTCGCGGTGCCTGCCTTGAGCCGCGTGGAGCCGGTGACGACCTCGGGGCCGGTGACCGGCGCGATGGCGATGTCGGCGACGCGCGCCATCTCGGAGCCTGCGACGCAGGTGAGCGAGACGACGAGCAGGCCGAGCTTCTTTGCCTGCTCCATTGCTCCGATGACGTACGGCGTGCGGCCAGAGGCGGCGATGCCGACCAGTGTGTCGGGGGCTCCGCCCTGCCCGAAGCCCGCGGCCATCAGGTCGGCTGCGCCCTGCTCGCGGGAGTCCTCGGACTTTTCGCTGGACTTGCGCAGCGCGGAGTCGCCGCCCGCGATGAGTCCCTGCACCAGCGTCGGCGGCACTGAGAAGGTCGGCGGGCACTCCGAGGCGTCGAGCACGCCCAGGCGGCCGCTGGTCCCGGCTCCGATGTAGAAGAGGCGGCCACCCTTCTCGAAGCGCGCGGCGATCTCGTCGATGGCGTGGGCTATCTGCGGTAGCTCTTTTTCAACGGCGAGGGAGACGGACTGGTCTTCCTGGTTGATCACAGTGACCATCTCGAGCGTGGAGATCTGGTCGATGTTCGTGGTGCGCGGATTGCGAGCTTCGGTGGTGAGGGTGGCTAGGTTGAGGTCGTTCATCACTACACCATCATAGTCAGACGCGCCGTTTGATGGAGACGATGGCCATGCCCAGGCACCCAGCAATCAGAAGCTCGACGATGACCGGTGGCGTGAAGAAGTAGCGCAGCGAGTTGACGGCCAGCGCAAGGTAGCCGAGGAGAAAGACGACAAGGACGTCACGCAGGTCGGCGTCAGAGTCGCGGATGATATTGCCGAACAGCCAGAAGGCGATGGCCTCGACGGTGAGCAGGATGGTCACGCAGAGTCCCATGCCATGGTAGAAGTCCCACATGCTGCGCGTGTATCCCATGGCGGGAAAGGTATTGGAGCGCATGGCGTCAACTGCGATCTGCATTGGGCCGGGATCGGTCTTGCCGTAGACTCCGCCGATGGTGTGCAGGATGGCGTGAAGCAGCGTAAGGAGGGACGCGGCGCGCAGCCATGTAGTCGGTCGCAAGCGGATGACCTCGTTCAGATGGGAGATGGTAGCCCGAAGAAACGTGGTGACATCTTACTGCGTGCGGCGGCGGTTGTGTCAGTGCGCAGTCTCTGTTGCCGGGTTTACGGCCGTCGAGGCTGTGACAGGCGGTGGCGGCTTGGTGAGGTCGACGTCGGCCGTGCCGATGCGCCCGGTTGTCGTTACCCGAATCACGAAGCGGACGCGGGCCGCTTTGGGATCGGGAGCCAGCTTGTACTTGAATTCGATGCCGCGCTCGAGATGGCCGCTTGGCGGAACGTTGTCGCCGGTGGCGTTGACCGTGATCGCCTTGGCATCGCGCTTCAGCTCCTTGTTCTTCTTGTCGAAGGTGGCCGACATAATGACGACCTCGGCGTGCCGCGCCTCGGTGCCGGTGGCGTTCGTCCACGAGAGGCTGCGCGCACCCACGTGGATGGTGAAGGTGTTGGGGTCGCCTGGCGTGCGGAGCAGGGTGAGGGGCACGCCGTCGTAGACCATGGTGCTGGTGCTCGCCGAGACCAGGTCGGCAATCAGCAGCTGCGCGGGCCTTTTCGGATCGACCTCGACCGGGGCGCGTTGCAGGTAGTAGCCCTCGCGGGTGGTGACGGTCAACCCGGGGCGCGAGACGGTGACCTTGATCCTGCGAAACTTCTGCATGTCCTCGGAGTCGCTGGAGGGGCGATAGGTGAGGGTGTAGAAGCTGGCGCCGTCGCGGATGGCGGTGCCGATCTGCGCGTCGACGTCGTTGCGGCCGTACATGGCGCCGCCGCCGGTGGCGGTGGCCAGCTTGGCGAACTGGTAGTTGCCGCCGAAAGGGTCGGTGAACTCGGCGTCGGCGCCGTACTTCTGCTGGTCGATCTGAAGGCCGGCGGGGTCGATGGTGTAAAGGGTGATGCGCGCGTCGCGAAGCGTATTCACGCAATCCTGCACGGCGCTGTCGACCTGGTCCTCGACATCGATAGGCATGTTCGCCATATTGAGATTGGGAAAGCCGCGGCCGATCCAGATCATGTTCTTGTGGCCGGGATGTCCGATGACGGCCTGGGCCACGCGCCGCAGCGTGATGAAGGCCGTGGCGTAGCGCTCGGCGACCCAACCGCCCTGGTGCGCCTGCCACGGATAGGCCGCGAAGTGGTGGTTGAGCGAGGAGATCAGTTCGGCTTTGTTCTGCGTATAGTCGTGCAGGACCTCGAACTTCTGCAAGCTGACGGCGATGAGCATCGTCGGCGTCTCCAGCTTGCCCGGCTGCCGGTTGAGGAACTTCTTGAGCGAGTAGCGGGCAAAGGCCATGTCCTCAAAGCGCGTGTTGAACTCGTCGAGCAGGATGATGTCGACCGGGGCCTGCGGCGCGACAGCGTCAAGCTCTGCCGTGGAGCCGATGGTGGCATTGGGCGGAGCGACGTGGGTGCCGGCGGGCGTGAAGTTGAGCACCCGCTGCGGCTCGTTCATCTCGGTGACGTGAAAGTCGTCCTTCGTGAGGTCGGTGACGACGTTGCCTTTCTTATCGGTTACGACCATGTCGAGGATGACAAGCCGCGCATTGCGCGTGATGGTATAGGTTCCATCGCCGTTGGACGCAGGCTGGTCGTTCGATGGCGGCGTGACAGAGGCAGGCTGTTGCGCATAGACGGCAACAGAAAAGACAGCAAGGAGGAGCGCGGCGATGCTGGCAGGTTTCATGGTTTCCTCGGGCCTTTGTTGAAACCCCAGTCCGTGGAGCAAGTTTCGACGATATGAGGAACTTGTCCGGGGTGGGTCGTGCCGAGCCAGATTGTAAATGTCCAGATGGCACAGAGAGTTACTATTCTGTCATCGCACTGGTCCCTTGAAGGAGGCTGTTTTGCGACAAATTGCGCTTGCCTTAGCATTGTTCTTTCCGGCCCTGTTGCTCTCGGCGCCGGCTACCCTTGTGGCGCAGGGACAGGATGTGCCGGAGATTCCCTTCGATTCGGTCCCCGATTTTCTGAAGCTTCCTCCGGACATGTACCTGGGCGAGACGGCGGGCGTGGCCGTGAACTCGAAGGGGCATGTGTTTGTGTTCACGCGCGGCAACTCGACCGGCCCGGCTTATGGAGCGAGCGCGGCGCAGCTTCTGGAGTTTGATGCGGCCGGCCGGTATCTGCGCGAGATTGGGCACAACCTGTATGCGTGGTCCTACGCTCATGCGGTGCGCGTGGACAAGGAAGACAACATCTGGGTCGCGGACAAGGGGTCGGACATGGTGATCAAGTTCAACCCCGAGGGCCGTGTGGCGATGGTCTTCGGGCGGAAGCAGGAGGCCTCCGACGAGGGGACGGGGCCGCTGAAGCATGTGCGGCCTCCGCTGCCGCCCGTGGATGGAGAGTTTCGCCAGGTGACGGACATCGCGTGGGACCCGGCGGGCAATGCGTACATCAGCGATGGCTATATCAACTCGCGGGTGGCCAAGGTAGACAAGAATGGCCGGTGGTTGAAGTCGTTCGGCGAGCCGGGCGACCAGCCGGGGCAGTTCAGTGTGCCGCACAGCATCGCTGCCGACGCCGAGGGACATATCTACGTGGCGGACCGCGGCAACCGGCGCATCCAGGTGTTTGACGGCGATGGCCGGTTCCTGCGGCAGATCGCGATCGACGTGCCGTTCGACTATGCCAGCGCGACACCGGCGATCGGCAACAAGCCGCCCCGCGATGCAAAGGGTACGATGGCGGCGGGCTCTCCGTGGGCGGTGTGCATTACGCCGGGCCCGAATCAGGTGTTGTATGCCGCGGACGCATTTCCGGGCCGTATCTACAAGCTGAGTCTGGATGGCAAGGTGCTGGGAGTGCTCGGAGAGTCGGGCAAGCAGCTCAAGCAGTTTGGCTGGATTCACGAGATGGCATGTCCGTCGGAGAACGTGCTCTTTGTTGCGGAGTTGCTGAACTGGCGCGTACAGAAGCTCGTCCTGCACCCGAAGCAATAAGTTGGCTGAGCAACGCTGCCTGCCCTCTCGATGACCCGGTCAGGGAAGGATGACGCATGGGCCGTCGGCGGTCTCGTGCTTGACCGCTTGCAATGCCTCGTTTGCCTGGTCGAGCGCGAAGGTGCGCACGCGGGGGCGAATGCCGATCTGGTGCGCGAGAGCAAGGAAGTCTCGTGCGTCGGCGCGGGTCATGTTGGCGATGGAGCGTATCTGCCGCTCGCCCCAGAGCAAGTTGTCGTAGTCGAAGGCGGGCATCTGGTCGAGGTGGATGGCGTTGATGGCGACGACGCCCCCCTTGCGCAGGCTCGACAGCGCGGCGACGACGACGGCGCCGGACGGCGCGAAGGTGATGGCGCGGTCGAGCGCGACGGGCGGGCGGTCGTTCTCTGCGCCGACCCAGGTTGCGCCGAGCGCAGCGGCCTGTGCGCGGTGCTGCTCGCCGCGCGTGGAGACGTAGACCTCGCACCTCCAGTGTTGAAGAACTTCGATCGCAAGCGAGGCCGATGCTCCAAAGCCGAAGAGGCCGACGCGCTCGCCGGGCTGTGTGCCCGCGACACGAAGGCTGCGGAAGCCGATGATTCCGGCGCAGAGCAGCGGGGCGAGATGCTTCGGTTCAGCGTCTTCTGGCAGCGGGAAGGCGAAGTCGCTGCGGACGAGCGCGTATTCGGCATAGCCACCGTCGACCGAGTAGCCGGTGAAGGCGATGTTGTCGCAGAGGTTCTCTTCGCCGCGTTTGCAGAAGGGGCAGGTGCCGTCGGCGCCGCCGATCCAGGAGACTCCGGCGCGTGAGCCGATAGGCAGTCCTTCCGTCGCGCCGTCTACGACCTCGCCGACGATCTGGTGGCCGGGGATGAGCGGGTCGCGCAGCGTCGATAGATCGTGCTCGAAGATGTGCAGGTCGGTGCGGCAGACTCCGCAAGCGAGCACGCGGAGCAGGGTGTGCCCGGGAAGAACGGCGGGACGAGGGACGTCTTCGATGGCGAGTGCGATGGCGGAGGCGCGGAGGACGGCGGCTTTCATCGATGTGCTCCCTCATTCGCAGTGAACGCAAATGCTTAGTCAGGGTTGATCTTCAGGCCGACGGTTTGCGCCAGCTTTCTTTGCTGGCGGTCGAAGCTGTAGAAAGAGCCGGCTCCAAATTCGAGCGCTGCGGCGATATGGAGCAAGTCGGCTGTTCTCGTCCCAAGGCGGGCGGTTGTCTGCAGAGAGAGCTGCCGCGCACGTGCAAACGCAGTGTCTGCAAGAGGGGACAGGCGAAAGATACCGTCTCGCAGGTCGCCTTCGAAGTCATTGCGCGAAGAGCGCGCCTGCGCCGCCGTAATCTCTTTGCGAAAAACGCGGAGCTCAAGCGCATTGAACAGCTCCAGCTCGCACAGGGTCGAAAGATAAAACCCGGCGTTTTTGGTGGACATTGCCTGCGCAGCTTTCGCGGAGTTTCCATCGAGGCTGTAGAGCGAAACCAGGAGACTGGTATCCACATAGATATTCAGCTTCAATAGCGTCCCCGGTCTTCAGCAACGAGTTCGGCGCCGCTGAGAGGCAGTTTTTTGCCGCCATAGTTGGCGCGGAGCCGCTTCAGGAAGTCCGGCATCGCAGCCGTGCCGGTCGTCTCAGGCGACAGGCGTGCAATAACGCGACGCCGCTTCGTGATCTCGATCTCCTGACCTTGCTGGAGCAGTCGCTCAATCTTGCCGAAGTCGTAACGAAGCTCGCGAATGGAGGCTGTCTTCATGTGATTCATTTTAGCATCACTTAATCCATGGCTCTGCTAATTGGCGACGGCGGCGAGGCGCGCAACTCCCGCGTGGATGGCGTTGCGCTCATCCGTGGTAAGCGGGGTTTCAGTGAGGTACGAGGCGATGAGGATGGGTCTGGCGTTGTTCGGCGGATAGAGCACGCCGATGTCGTTGTTCGAGCCGTGGTCGCCTGCGCCGGTCTTGTCGGCGACCTTCCAGCCCGCGGGGAGTCCGGCAACGAACTTCGCCTTGCCGGTGGTGTTGGCGAGCATCCAGCCGGTGAGTTGCTGGCGCGACGCCGGTTTGAGGACGTTGCCGAAGAGGACCTTCTGGAGGTTGCCGAGCATGGCAAGAGGCGTGGTCGTGTCGCGCGGGTCGCCGGGGGTGCTCTCGTTGAGCGAGGTCTCGTTGCGGTCGAGCCGCGTCATGGTGTCGCCGATGGAGCGGGCGAAGGCAGTGACGGCGGGCGGGCCTCCGAAGCTGGCGAGCAGCAGGTTGGCGGCGGTGTTGTCGCTGAGGGTGAGCATGGCGGCGGTCAACTCGGCTACGGTCATGCTGCCGCCGGCGTGTTTCTCCGTCTCGGGCGAGTACGCTACGAGATCGCTCTTGGCATAGCTGATCGCGCGGTCGAGGTGCTCCCTGCCCTGGTCGACGCGTCGGAGGACGATGGCGGCCGCGAGAAACTTGAAGGTGCTGCACATGGGGAAGCGCTCGTTGGCGCGCTGCGTGATGTAGCGGCCTGACGGCAGCAGAATGGCCACGCCGAGGCGGCCCCTGCTCTTCTGTTCGAGAGCCGCGAGTTCGATGGACTCCTCGGCGAGGAGCGCGCGGGCATTGACAGCGGCGGCGGCGATAGAGGCGATGGCGGAACGGCGGGTGAGCATCACGATGAGAGCGATTTTATGCGCGCGCCGTTGTGGAAGCAGTGTGGATTGCGCGGAGAGCTATAAGCAACGCCGCAGGTTTTTGAGCGATTGACGGACTGCGAGTTACGGCCGCACGAACTTATTGGTAAAACGGATGGATGATTCTGCGCCGCCTGAACTCGTTACGCTGTATTCGAAACACGATAGAGCGGGCCTTCAGCCCTGTTCGACCATGCTGGACTGAAACCTGGGGCCGCGCCCCAGGCCGGTATTGGATGGGCCTTCGGCCCTCAAGGGCTCTCGTCTACACCTTTGTGAGAACAGCTGTCGTCATCTGGTTTGCGACAACCGCTGCCTGCATAGCGCAGACCTCGCCGAAAGAAGCTCGCCATCGGGCGGAGCTTGGCGTCAGTGCGTTGCAGCAGTGGTACAACCAGGCGACCGGGCTCTACAACACGACGGGCTGGTGGAACTCGGCGAACGCGATTACTGCGATTACCGACTCCATGCGGGTGAGCGGATCGAAGAGGTACGTCAGCATGCTTGCGAATACGTACAAGCAGGCGCAGGTTGATGTTCCGAAAGAGCGGCGCACCGACGCGAAGAGGGAGATGACCGGCTTTCCCGGCTTCCTCAACAAGTATTACGACGATGAGGGCTGGTGGGCGCTGGCGTGGATCGATGCCTACGACCTGACCCGCGACGCGCGGTATCTGGCGATGGCGCAGTCGATCTTCGACGATATGGCCGGTGGCTGGGACGAGACCTGCGGCGGCGGCATCTGGTGGAGCAAGGACCGCAAGTACAAGAACGCCATCGCCAATGAGCTGTTTCTTTCGGTGGCCGCACACCTTGCCATGCGCGGGCGGCCAGCCGAGCGGGAGAAGTATGCCACATGGGCCGGGAGGGAGTGGCAGTGGTTTCGCGGCTCGGGGATGATCAACGGCGATCACCTGATCAACGATGGGCTCACCATCGATGCCGCGGCGGGTGTCTGCAGCAACAACAAAAAGACGGTGTGGACGTACAACCAGGGCGTTGTGCTGGGAGGGCTGGCGGAGTGGTCGAAGTCGCCGGGTCACGCCGCAGTCGTGGACGACGCGAAGAAGATCGCGGACGCCGCGCTGACTCACCTCACGGACGGGGACGGCGTCCTGCACGACGTCTGCGAGCCGAAGTGCGGCGCCGACGGCATCCAGTTCAAAGGCATTTTTATGAGGAATCTCAGTGCGTTGAATGCGGTTTCGCCCGAGGCCCGCTATAGCAAATCCTTTGCGGTCAATGCGGATTCGATCTGGACGAGGAACCGCACGCCGCAGAATACGTTTGGGACGGTGTGGTCCGGGCCAGTGACTGCTCCGGATGCGGGAACGCAGAGTTCGGCGGTGGATGCGCTGGTGGCGGCGATTCCGGTGAAAAAGTAACTGTGCCTGCGAACTTAAGCAGTTCCGCAAAAGCCGTAGAGCGGGCCTTCAGAGGGTGCTAAAAAGTGCCTCAAGGAGCGAAAGCTGCACCTCAGGGTTAAAGCCCACTGATCGTGCGGCAGTTACGGCACGGCTGAAGCCGTGCCCTTAAGAAAAGCCGAGCTTTTTCGGCACCCGCCTCAGCCCTCAAATCGTGGTGTTGGACTCAAGCCTGGGGTTGCCTAGGCTGGTATGTACGGGTCTTTGGCCTTCGATGCTGCCCTCTGTCCCCTTTCATTCGACGGCCCTGGCAGGGAAAGTCTGAGTTTGACGGTAAAATAACAGGGTTGCGGAAAATTTGATTCAGGACGGCAGGGCAGATGAGCACAGGTGCGCAGACGGTATTGGCGGGACAGGTTGAAGCGGCGGCGAAGGCGGCCGGGCTGGTAGTGGTTGCGGTGGAGGAGGGCAAGGACTTTTCGGGCGGGCCGACGACGCGGTTTACGCTGGGGCTGGCCTCGAACCCTGCCCGGAAGCAGACGCTGGAGCTGAGCGCGTCCTTCGACTTCTCGCAGGGGCCGCTGAAGGGCGTGGTTGAGAGCTACCTGAAGGAGTCGGCCACCCGCCTGAAGAACCCGCGTCCGGACTGTTACATCACGCTGCACGGCCTGCCGCTGAGCTTCGGAAAGTATGAGTGGCCGTTCCACGCCTCCACCTCGGGCGCGGACACCTACATCGTCCACGGCGAGGCGCGTCTTGAGGACGGCAACGAGAGTGTGCTGCACGCCAAGGTCGCGGCTTCGATGACGGTTACGTTCGCCGAGGTCGTGGCCGCGCTGGAGCAGCCGTTTGCCGAGAGCTTCATCTACAACGCCGTGCGCAAGACGACGGACCAGGGGCAGTTGGAGCTGGTGAAGAGCGGCAACCGCCAGCCGGTGCCGGTGACGACGCGCTACTACAGCTCCAAGCAGAAGCGCTTCATCTTCAACGACACGACGGACGCGCAGCGGCAGCAGTTCCTTGCGGCCAAGGCCTTCTGGCTGTCGGGTGTGCTGGGCGGCGGCGAGCCGGTATGGCTGGCCGATCCGCGCGACGCGCAGTACCTGAATACGACGGTTGAGGATTTGAAGAAGGTTGCGGCGACGGTCGCGCACGAGGGCATCATCCGCCTGGCCCAGGATACGGAGTTTGCTACGCCGACGGAGGCGCTGATGGGCCATCGCGACGGGTATCTCCAGGAGCTGGACGCGGCGCTCAAGTTCATTAAGCCCTCGTTCAACGAAGAGATGCGCGCCGGCCACACGAATATGTAATGGAACAACGCTCAGCCTCGGCCTGGAAGAGTCATCGGGTGGAGCCGTTCTGATACAAAGGATGAGATAGAAGAGGGTCCCTTGATAAGGGACCTTTTTCTTTGCTTCTGGCAAGGATCGGGGAGTCGCGGGAATGACGTTTGGGTGGCACAGGGCAATGGGCGCGCTGCTGGTGGCGGCAGCTTCGGTGATGGCGATGGCGCAGGATGTCGCACCGGGCGCGGCGGTTCCGGCGCCGGCAGGCCGAGCGTCCGAGGCCGCGGTGGAGGGGCTGGTTCGCAGGGATGTGAACACGCTCGCGCTTACATTGCCCGGCGGCGGGACGCTGGAGCTTGGCGACTTCGAGTTCGAGGGCGCCTCGGTGCCTACCGGCAAGGTGCACCTCAAGCAGCTCTCGCCCGGCGTCTTCGAGGTGACGAGTGTTGCCTACACGGTGGGCTACTGGCGTTTTCGTGTTCGCGATAACGCAAGCTACTACGGCTTGGGCGAGCGCTTCAACGAGCTGAACCACTCGCACACGATCGTGCGCAACGTCTCCACCGACAACGGAGGCGCGAAGGGCGGCTCGACGTACAAGGCGATGCCCTTCTACATGAGCACGACAGGCTACGGGCTGTGGGTGGATACGACTTCGGATGCGACCTTCGACATGAATGCGTCGGATGAGCGTGAGGTGATCGTCGACGAGCCGGCGGAGAAGCTGCGCATCGTGCTGTTCACCGGGCCGGAGTTTCCGAAGATCCTCGACCGTTTTACCACGCTTGCGGGGCGGCCGGTGCTTCCGCCGTACTGGGCGTTCGCTCCGTGGATCAGCCGCGACTACCACCAGAACGACGCGCAGGTGAAGGAAGACGTGGACAGGACGCGCGCCGAGGGGATTCCGGCGAGCGTCATCATGATCGACTCGCCGTGGGCGACAGCCTATAACAGTTACAAATTCAACCCGAAGCAGTTTGCGGATGCCCCGGGGCTGGTGAAGTACATCCACTCGAACGGCTACAAACTGGTGCTGTGGCACACGCCGTGGATCAACTCGAAGTCCGATCCTCCGCATGAGAAGGGGTTCGAGGGCAAGATCGCCGCGAAGTCGGAGAACTACGACGAGGCTGCGGGCAACGGCTTCTTCGTGAAGAACCTCGACGGCAGCCCCTACGTCGGGCGTTGGTGGAAGGGCGAAGGATCGCTGATCGACTTCACCAATCCTTCGGCGAAGCGCTGGTGGCAGGACCAGGTGCGGCAGGCGATTGCAGCTGGCGCGGACGGCTTCAAGGACGACGACGCCGAGGGCAGCTTCGTGGCAGGCCCGGTGAAGTTCGCAGACGGCAGCGACCCGCGCACGATGCGCAACAAGTATGCGGTGCTCTACAACAACGCGATGGAGGAGTTGGTGCAGAAGGATCTGAAGGGCAATGGCGTGCTCTTCTGCCGCAGCGTGACGCAGGGCGCGAACGGTCTGGGTCTGTTGTGGGGAGGCGACAACGAGGCAAGCTTCTCGACCGAGAATGGCCTGCCGACTGTTGTGACGGCGGGCCTCGGCGCGGGCATGAGCGGTATGCCGCTGTGGACCGCCGACCTTGGCGGTTACGAGGCGACGCCGTCGACCCCCGACCCGGTGCTGTTTCAACGCTGGACGGAGTACGCGGCGTTCTCGCCGACGATGGAGGTCATCTCGTCGAAGAATGTCGGCCCGTGGAGTTACGGCGATCAGGCGCTGGCGACATTTAAGAAGTACGCCGTGCTGAACATGAGCCTTTTTCCGTATCGCTACGCCGTGGTGCAGGAGGCGGCGAAGACCGGGATGCCGATCATGCGCGCGCTGGCGCTGGTCTATCAGAACGATGAGCGCGCGCGCCGCGTGAAGGATGAGTATCTCTTCGGTCCCGATCTTCTGGTCGCGCCTGTGGTGAATGAGGGCACGCATCGCGTAGTGTACCTGCCGCAGGGCGAGTGGGTCGATTACTGGACGGGGACGCACATCACGGGCGGCAGGACGATCGAAGTGGATGCAGCAATCGGGCAGATTCCTGTGTATGCGCGCGCTGGTGCGGTGATCCCGAAGATTCCCGAGGATGTGATGACGCTGGTTCCACCGTCAGAGAGCGGCAATACGGCGGTGAAGTCGATGGACGACCGCCGCGTGTATGAGTTGATCGACGGCGGAGGAGCGTCGTCGCTGACGGATTTCGAGGGCAGGAGGCTTGAGCGCGGCGCGGGATCGCTGAAGATCGAAGGCGGCGAACCAGCGCGCGCGATCGTGCGCTGGCGGTCCACGCATCCGCACAACGCTACTGTCAACGGAGCGCCGGCGAAGCTGTCGACGAGTGAGGATGGCGAATCGTTCATCGAGTTCGACTATGCGAAGGAGAGTACGGTGGCGTGGCAGTAGCAGCGTTTAAACGCGACCGCGCCAGGTCGTGTTGACATCTTCCCATCGCAGATGGAGGTGCGGCACCAATACGATTTGGCAATATGTCGCTACAACCTAGGTCCTGGCGGCCAACGCGGCGCCGCAGTGCGGGCAGAAGACTGCGCCAGGTGTAAAGAGGCCTCCGCAGGCCGGGCAGGGAATACCGGGCATGGCCGCGGTGTAGAGCGGCGTCGGGCCGGCAAGTATCTGGGTGGCAATATAGGCTGCCTGTTGCGCGTTGTAGCGGCGTACGCGACCCGGCATCAGGAAGGCTTCGACGAAGCCGAGGATAGCGGGGATGCCGGTCCAGAACAGAAGGAGATAGAGTATCCCCAGTCCGTTGCGGCGAAGGTAAAACTGGTGGAGACCAAACGTGCCGAGAAACAGCGCCAGCAGAACGCCGACGACCTCGTCGCGCCGGGCCTGCTCGAGCTCGGCGAAGAACCAGTCGCGTTGATGTGGGGTCATGCCTGTGGTGTAGATAGAGTCGGTAAAGGTCATGGACTTTCTGGCTCCTCTGGCCGGCGCCGTCAAAGTGATCTTTGAGCAGCCGGAAGCAGATACGCGAGGGGGCGAAGAAGAGTTCCATTGTCGCAACTCCGCTGGCATCTGTGCTTTAGCCAATTGCGGAGAACGAGGCGTCCGCCGCGCTGCTCCTCAGGCGACGGCGACGGTTTCAGTCGCCATTTACAGGTTGCCTTCCCTCTGCGTAGAGTTCCCTCTACCACTCCGCGCGTTCGAGGCAACGCGCAGAACGCGCCGGCGACTCTGAAGAAGTTCAGGAGGTTTCCCATGCAGGCGATCCATGCAGGACAGTGCGGACTCTGTACTCACTTCGGCGAGAGCCATCACAACAACAAGGTGCTGGTTTCGATCATGACGACGAAAAAGGCCGAGCTGAATGTTCTGGATGAGTGCGGTCATCCGAAACATGCGGCGCTTCACCTGAAGGTGACGCCGATCAGCGGCTGCGACGGATTTACTCCGGCGGCACAGGCTTAAACAGCGGTGCTTTCTTTTATTGTCTGCGACGGAGAGAAGATCGCTGTAGAGCAGCAGGTTTCTCCACTCCGCACCTCACGATAAAGCTGTGAGATGCTCCGGTCGAAAGGACAGGTTTGCAGGTTTGTTGATAGTCTCAGCCGGCATCAGCGTCGCTTCATTCCCAGCAGGCTGAGGAAGAAGCTGCCGAAGACGGCTTCGACCCCAAGCATCAGGCAGGTCGCCGAGGGCAGCGTGAGTCGCAGCATCCGTTGCGCCGACAGATCGCCGAACCCGGTTGCGTGCCACAGGTGGATGGCATATCCGAGCAGCCCCGCGCCGACTGCAAACAGCGAGCAGCCAAAGATCAGCCCCGTCTCCAGCGTGATGTATTGAAAGGCGCGCTCATAGCGCTCCGAGATCGGCAGGAAGCCTTCCATGCTGCCGAAGACCCTGGCGCTGACGGCGAAGACGGAGATGTGCGCTCCGATGATGACGAGGAAGAGCGCGTAGGTGAGCGTATCCACATCGAAGGTCCACTGGCCAACCGTCTGCGGCCCGCGAATGAGCCAGAGCGAGAGGACGAGGCCCACGACGAAGGCGGCGATGCCGGGATACAGAAACAGCCAGCGCGGGCTGTAGAGCAGAAGGAAGCGCAGGTGGCGCCAGCCATCGCGCCATGTGCGCAGATGGGGCGCGCGCGTGCGGCCGTCGGGCGAGAGCGTTGTCGGCACCTCGGCGATCCTGAGACCTGCGAGCGAGGAGCGCACGACCATCTCGCTGGCATATTCCATGCCGGTGGTCTGCAGGTTGAGTCCGAGGACCGCGTCGCGGCGCATCGCGCGAATGCCGCAATGGAAGTCGCTGACGGGGATGTTGAAGAAGAGCTGCCCGATGAAGCTGAGCACGGGATTGCCGAGGTACTTGTGCAGCGGGGGCATGGCCCCCGGTTTGATCTCGCCCTTGAAGCGGTTGCCCATCACCAGGTCGTAGCCCTCGTTCAGCTTGGCGAGAAAGCGCGGCAGGTGGCCGAAGTCGTAGCTGGCGTCGGCGTCGGCCATCAGCACATACTTACCGTGCGCGGACTCGATGCCGTGCATCAGCGCGGCGCCGTAGCCGCGAACGGGAACGTCGACGACGCGCGCTCCCTCGTCGACGGCGATCTTTTGCGAGCCATCCGTGCTGCCGTTATCGGCGATCAGCACCTCGCCCGCGACGTTGTTGTCGCGCAGTGCGGCGACGGCCTGCCGGACGCAGAAGGCCAGCGTCTCGGCCTCGTTCAGGCAGGGCATCAGGATGGTGACGGTCAACTCGCTCATGCGCAGGCTGCTCCAGGAGGGGTGCTGAAGGTGATAGCTCTCAGGGTAATGCCGCCGGGGCGTTTTCGGGAGAAGGATTGAGCGCAAGCGCGTAGTAGTTCGTATTCCCGAGCGAGACCCAGCCAGCGGTTGTAGGATCGTTGCCCCGCATGACCGTAGGGTCGAAGTAACCGACGATCAGCCGCGCTCCATTGTTGCGCGCGGTTTCGAGCGCGGTAGCAAGGTTTGGCGTCGAGGCAAGCGAGGTGTAGGGAAACGGCTTCGGCACGTAGATCTCGGTTAGGATGCGCACGTCGGCCACACGCGCCCAGTAGATGTCATACAGGCAGGCGTTGGTCCCGATGCAGGCGATGGAGTCGCCATGGCCTACGCCAAGCTGGTTGATGGCACGGGCCGCGTTGAAGACCTCAGTGTTCTGCCATCCGGCGGAGTGCTGCATGACAAGCAGGTTGCGTCGCATCTCGGCGACGCGACGGACTGACTCTCCGGCTGCCAGCAGCGCCAGCAGAAGGATCAGTGCCGAAGATATGGCATCGACACCTGCGCTGTGCCGTGTCTCGCGTGGAGGCCGCAACGAGGCGAAGAGGGTGAGCACAATGGCCATCCAGCCGACGGTGATGTAGCGCTCCTCGATGTTCACCAGGCCGTAGATTGCAAAGATCGCGATACCCAGCAGGAGCGGAACGATCCAGAACCCGTTGCCCGCCAGTCGGCGGCAGAGGTCGGGCCGCGCTCCCGCCAGGATGAGAACAACCAGCAGCAGCCATCCTTCCGGATGATTGAGCAGGTAGCGCACGACCAACACGGTATCGCGCAGGAGCGTGTGGACCTCGCCGCGCGGATTGAAGTGTGTTTTGATGCGCTCGTTCCAGTACGTCGCATCGAACCACGGCGGATAGGTGCCGTAGGGAAACTCCTTGTAGCTGGCGACGACCGGAGAGGCAAGCAGGATCTTCTCCGGGTGCAGCAGGTGTACTTCGGAGGTGCCGTAGATCGCGGGCGTGCCGTTCTGCAGGTGCATCTTCTCTGTGCCGCCGACGAACCAGGCGTAGTTCAGGTTGCCGGAGTCTCCGAAGTCCAGACGGCCTTTTTGTTTGGAGAGCGCAGCGATGTAGGGCCCGGCGACGGCGCCGAAGCAGACCGCTACGGTTGCCGCTGTGAGGGCGATCCGCGCGGGGCTGCGGCGTTGCCACAACCACGCGAAGCCAGCCAGCAGGCCGATGGAGAGCAGGGTGACGGGAAACGCGAACGACTTGGTGAGAAAGGCCAGGCCAAACGAGACTCCCGCCAGCGCGGCGTAACGAACGCGATCGGTCGCCAGGCAGGTCATGAGAGCGCTGAAGCCGAAGAGCAGCAGTGCCTGCAACAAAGCATCGGGCCGCACCTTGCCAAGCGAAAGCTCTCGCTGCGAGGAGATGACCAGCAGCGCCAGCCCGATATAGCGCAGAGGATAGCGCGTGAGCAGGAACGTCCTCTTCCGGCCGCCTTCCGTCATGGCGGCGCGCGTGTCGCGCAGGCGTATCACAGCATCGGTGAAGGCGATGACGGCAAGCATCTCCAGCAGGAAGATGCCGAAGTTCACCATGTAATAGGCGTGCAGTTCGTTGAAGCGCGTGGAGTGAAAGATGCTATGCCCCAAAGCGAGCGCCGCCGGGTAAAGAGGATGCCAGTAGCCGTTGACAATGCCGGCCCACTGGTGCGAGCGGATGAGGTCGCCGATGTCCATGTAGGCAACCGCGTCGCCGTCGATCTGGTAAGCGTCGTACCGCGCATAACCGAAGACTGCCAGCGCAACGAGCAGGCAGTAAGCGGGCCAAAGGCGGCGCAGCCAGCTTTGGAGTGGGGAAGTCTCCGGCTGAGTTTGCATGTACGGTGTCCGAGTCCTCTTCTCCCATCATCGCAGAATGAGTTCGGCGAGAGGGTAAAGATTGCGCGGGACGAGTCTTTACCGTTACTTGACCGTTGGCATGAGGGTGCGCGTTTCAGTACTGCGTTTTGATGAAGCTGGCCGGGGTGCCGTCGGCGGGGTTCACAAAGTGGACGTCCTCGGGAGGGCGGCGCGGGGTGTCGACCGCAAGCACGGTGTAGGGCTCTTCGAGGATGCGCGGCATGGCGTGGATGGTGTTCTTCCTGAAGAAGACAAGCTCGCCGGGGCCGATCTCGCGCGGCGGCTGGCCGTCGATGTGGATCTCGGCGCGGCCGGTGAGGACGTAGAGATACTCGTCGCAACTGGTGTGATAGTGCGCCGGCGCGGGACGATGAACGCGAAGGACGCGGCAGCTTGCAGCCGGTTCTTCCGTAAGGCGGATGTCGGTGACCATCGTCTCGCTGACGTCGGGCAACGTGGCAGCGAGCGCGGCGATGTTGAAGAAGCGGCTTTCCTGCGACATGTGCATGTCCTCGCTGATCCGATAGGCATCTTCACTATAAGAGATTTGCCGGTAACGGATCAGGGGGAAATTTTTCAGATCTCAGTCGCAGCTCGGAATGACGGCCCAATAACCAGACGGGCCACGTGAGGATTTGTCGCGTGCATTGCGTGCGAGTCATCTATCTTGGATCTGGTGCAGTTCTACAAAAGGAGACATCGTTGTGCAGCTTGGATTTGTGAGTGCGATTCTGCCGGACCTGTCCTTGGAGCAGGTCTTCGACACGGCGCGTGACAACGGCTACGACAGCGTGGAGGTGATGTGCTGGCCTCCGGGCAAGGCGGAGCGCCGCTACGCCGGAGTCACCCATATCGACGTGCGCGAGTTTACCGAAGAGCGCGCGGAGCAGATCAGGTCCCTGATGCGGGAGAAGAAGGTCGCCATCAGCGGCCTGGGCTACTACCCCAACATACTGGCCCCGTCGGCGGAAGAGCGCGAGGTCTCGGCAGGCCACCTGAAGAAGGTGATCGTCGCGGCCAGCATGATCGGCCTCGACACCGTGAGCACTTTCATCGGCCGCAACTGGAAGCTCACCGTCGATGAGAACTGGCCTGTATTCCTCTCCATCTGGCCCGACCTGATCAAATTTGCCGAGGACCACGGAATCAGGATCGCGATTGAGAACTGCGCGATGCTGTTCGGCGCCGATGAGTGGCCCGGCGGCAAGAACCTCGCCTACTGCCCGGCCATCTGGGACAGGATGTTCGATGCGATCCCCAGCCGCAGCTTCGGACTCAACTACGATCCTTCGCACCCGGTGTGGATGGGCATGGACTACATGTCGCCCCTGAAGGATTACGCCGAGAAGATATTCCGCATCCATGTGAAGGACGTCGTCGTCGACAAGGCGAGGCTCAACCGTGTCGGTATCCTCGCCTATCCTCACGAGTACCACACGCCGGTGCTGCCGGGCATGGGCCAGATCGACTGGACCCTGTTCTTCAATGGCCTCCGTGAGACGGGCTATGACGGCTATGCCACCGTCGAAGCGGAAGACCGCCGTTATGAAGAAGACGAGGCACACCGCAAGCAGGCCCTGGCGCTGTGCTCAAAGTATCTGCGACCCTTTATCGCCGGCTGACAACATTGAGGCTGCCTCTGCTGCTGACGACGACTGCATCTCCAGCAGGGGCTTACCTCAGCCCGCGCAGCCTGCGGCAGGCGTCCTCCAGGTCTTCGTCCTTCTTCGCAAAGCAGAACCGCAGCAGGTCCTCGCCTTTGCCCGCACGGAAAAACGCCGATCCCGCCACGGCCGCCACGCCTGTCTTCTTCAGCAGCGAACGCGCCTTTTGCGCCGCGTTCTCGCCTTGCAGCACATCGCCCAACCCGACCATCGAAGCAAGAATGTAGTACGCCCCATCCGGCACATGCGGAACGAATCCCGCATCGCGCAGAGCGCTCACCAGCATCTCGCGCTTCACCTCGTGGTCCATCGCGAGGCCAGCATAGAACGTCTTGCCCAGCGTCTCGATCCCCGCCGCAACGCCATGCTGAAACGGCGCCGGAGCGCATACATACAGCAGGTCGCTGAAGTAGCCGATCGCGCCCGTCCACTTCGCATCGGCGATCACGTAGCCGATGCGCCACCCCGTCACCGAGAACGTCTTCGAGTAGCCGGACATGATGATCGTCCGCTCGCGCATCCCCTCGAGCGCCGCCGGCGAGATGTGCTTCGCATCGCCATAGATGAAGTGCTCGTAGATCTCATCGGTCAGGATGAAGAGGTCGTGCTCCTTCGCAATCGCGGCCAGCCCCTCAAGCTCGGCGCGCGTAAACACCTTGCCCGCCGGGTTCGACGGCGTATTCACCACAATCGCCCGCGTCTTCGGCGTGATCGCCGCACGCACGCGCCCGAGGTCGAGCGCCCACGTTCCCATCTCCAGCTCCACCGCCACGGGAACCACGCGCATCGAGCGCAGCGTCCCCACGTGATAGCCGTAGAACGGCTCGAACAACAGTACCTCATCGCCGGGATCGAACAGCGCCATCGCCACCGCGTGAAACGCCCCCGTCGCGCCGCTCGTCACCAGCACCTCGCGCTCGGGATCGACCACCAGCCCCTGCATCCGCTCCGTCTTCTCGGCGATCGCGCGACGCAGCCGCGCAATGCCATCCTGCCGCGTGTAGATGTTGTGGCCCTCATGGATCGCCGCAATCGCGGCCTCGGCCACCACGGCGGGAACCTCGGTGTCGCACACGCCCTGCGCCAGGTTCACGCCACCCACGCGGTCGCTCTCGACCGACATCGCGCGAATCTCCGACTGCACCGCCCGTGGAGCCAGCGCGCTCAATCCCAGCCCACGCCGCACCACCCCTGCGGGCGAGTTCGCCGGGGACCCCGGTTTCACCGCTTCAGCTCCCACCATTCTCCACCTCCGTCATCGATACAAAGTGAGGTGCATCCATCTTACGTCCGCGTCTCGAAGTATGTGTCAACCGGGCGGAGGCGAAAAGCTCCATTTCGCTGCCTCGCTGTCGCTACAAAGAGATACAGGGATGACAATAATAAAATTGCCGGATGAGGCAGATGGCGCCTCTTTTGTTACCGCGATGACAGTGGTGGCTGCCGGAAGTGCATTTCTTCAGGGCACATCTCCACGAGGGATAGGGACAGGTGAAAGGGCTGGCGGCGATTGCGTTGGGATCGAACCTTGAGTCGCAGTATGGCGGCCGCGAGGCGAACCTGCACGAGGCGGTCGCGCGGCTGGGTGCGCTGGGAGAGGTGAGGGCGGTCTCGTCGTTTCACGACACCGAGCCGGTGGGGTATCGCGACCAGCCGAGGTTTCTCAACGGCGCGGTGGTGCTGGAGACGGCGCTCGATCCGCTGGGGCTGATGCGCGGGCTGCTGGAGATCGAGCGCGCGATGGGGCGCGAACGTGTGATTGCGAAGGGGCCGCGGGTGATCGACCTCGATCTGCTGCTGTTTGGGAGCAGGGTGATGAATACGGCAGAGCTGACCTTGCCGCATCCGGAGATGCAGGAGCGGCGGTTCGTGCTGGAGCCGTTGGCCGAGATCGCGGGGGAGTGGGTGCATCCCGTGCTGGGGAAGACGGTGCGGGAGATGCTGCACCAACTTCAGTGACTGGCACTGGAGCTCGCCTTAGCAGAGTCAATGCAGGAGTCCCCCAATCTCGTCCAGACAACGGGGAATGAAGCGGTGGATATCGTGTCTCCGTCGTCAGAGAGCTTTCCTGCGTAGAGATGCGGAGCGCCAACGCCGCTTACATTGAACTCGAAGGAAACGGGTTCGAGCTACGCTCGAATGCCCCCTACATGCCGCGATGAAGCTGCGTCATGTATGGGGCATTCGGCACCCGGATTTGGGGTGGTCCTGGTTAGTCCGCGGGTTTGGTGGCTGGTTTTGGAGCGGCGGAGGGCTTTGGCTTCCAGAACGATGGGTCGGCCTGGACCCACGGCTCAGGCGGGTAGCTGATGTGCGGGTTGATGCGGAAGAGGTTGGTCTGCACGGATTCGACGGAGGCGGCGGTGAGCTCTGAGAGCTTCTTCATGCCGTCCTCGCCGAGCGCGCTGACGAAATCCTTCGATTGGGTGAGGCCGCGGTCGGTCTCGGCCAGCGACTTCATGGGGATCATGACGAGAAAGACGCCTCCGTTGTTGGCGCCGTACTGGCTTTCGAAGACGGCCCAGTGGGCCTCGGTGGAGACCTTCTCGTAGGTGGCGATGTAGATCTTCGCGAGGTCCATGAAGTCCTTGACGTGTCCGGGGCGGACGACGAAGTGGGAGATCTCGAAGTAGCGCATGTGGGGGATGTCGACGGGGGCGCGGAGGCTGAGGTCGTCGCGGAAGGTGAAGGCAGCGGAATCGTAGCCGCTGAGGAGTTCTCCGTCGGCCGAGTAGGCGCGGTCGAGGGCGGCGGTCAGGGTGTGGTTCCTGTCGGTGGCGCCGGCGTCCTTGTCCCAGGCCTCGAAGGAGTCGTAGGGGGTGAAGAAGAGGGTCCGCGGAGCGCCGGTCATGGCGTCCATGGCGAAGTAGTGGGTGGGCCACTTGGCCGCCGTCATTGCGGAGACGTAGGCGCTCTCGGTGCGCTGGTGCTGGCTGGGGGACTTGCCGGGTTTGAGGAACTCGCGCGAGATGACGAGGACCTTGGGCGGCGGCGTGGTCTGCTGCGCGAGGAGCGGAGTGAACGCGGCCGCAAGCATGAGACTGGCTGCGAACGCGAGTGTCTTCTGGTTCTTCATAAGTGGAGCCTCCTTGGGTGAAGCGGGTTCAATCCAGGGAACTTCGACGGCACGGCCGAGCCCGCGCGAGGCGTGGGGAGGCACTCGATCGGTGGCGCCGTAATGCAAAGAGGAAAAGGAACCGGGGGGAAGTCTATGCCGATTTCACCGCTTTGCAAGTACTATTTTTGCGAAGGGTGCAGGTTGCCGTGCTGCAACAGATAGAGCCAGCGCCTCGATAAAGCGTGGGGAAATGCGTTCGCGGCTAGTGGTCGTAGCTGACGACTCGGGTCAGCTTCCAGGAGCCGTCTTTGAGCTGCCAGATGTGGAGGAAGCGGGCCTCGCCGACGGGCCACTCCGCTGCGCCGGGGTCGAGGAAGCGGGTCATGCCAAGCTCGCGTGCACCGGGGAACTCCTTCTCGTGGCCGGGATGGTGGAAGCGATGCGTGGCGAACTGCATGGCGCCGTAGTCCTTGATGGGGTAGACCTCCATCGAGCCCGGAACCAGCTCGCGGACCATCTTGCCGCAGGTGTTGTTCCTGATGGATTCGAGGAAGGTCTTGCGGCCGACCATAAGGCCGGCCTTGTCGTGGTAGAACTCGAGGTTCTCGTCGACCATCTCCGTCAGCTTGGCATAGTCGCAGTGGTTAGCTGCGTCGAAGAGTTGGCGATCGAGGGCGAGCACGGTCTGATAGAGAGCGCCCTTGTCGCCATGCGTCGTGGTGTTGTTGCTTTGGGCGTGGAGCGGAGTCACTGCGAGGAGGAGAAGGACTGCCTTGAGGAGATGTTGTCGCATGGGCTCTCCGAAGTACGTGAGGATGTGTTGGAGTTCCATACGGCCAATTTCGACTAATGTTCACTGGGCGGCGGCTCGGGAGAACTGTGGGATTCTTCCTCTTCGACTTCGTTCAGGGACAGAATGACGGTCTTGGGGGTGTGTGGCGCGGCGCGAGTTGGGATTTGCGGCGGGGTTGGTGATGGATTTGCCTTCGGCAGAGAGGAGCCCACCTTAGCCGCTTTGCGGCGAAGACGGGGCACCCGGCTGCAACAGATAGAGCCGGCGCCTCGGTGGAGAAGCGGATTTCTCCACTCCGCGATGGACGAAGAAGCCATCCATCGCTACGGTCGAAATGACACGTCTGCGCGATTAAACGGTTCGATACGTCGAGGCGCGGTAAAGGTCTACTCTGTCGCGAAGGTGTTTCTCAGAATGCCCAGCCCGGCCACTTCAACCTCGACGACATCGCCTGTGTTGACGGGGCCGACTCCCGCGGGCGTTCCCGTGGGGATGAGGTCGCCGGGTTCGAGCGTGATGGAGGCGGAGATGTAGCGCAGCAGGAAGTCGAGCGGGAAGATGAGGTCGGCGGTCGAGCCCTGCTGCTTCACCTGGCCGTTGAGACGGGTGGTGACAGTGACGGGGTCGCCGTCGAGCGGGTCGATCTCGTCGGAGACGATAGGGCCGACGGGGCAGAAGGTGTCCCAGCCCTTGCCGCGCGTCCACTGACCGTCGGACTTCTGGATGTCGCGCGCGGTGACGTCGTTGACGATGGTGTAGCCGCGAATATAGGCAAGCGGGTCTTCAGCGGGGGAGAGGCGCGAGCAGCGCTGGCCGATGACGATGGCCAGCTCTCCCTCGTAGTCGATGCGTTTGGAGAGCGCGGGCATCTTCACGGTGCCGCCCGGCGCGAGCAGCGACGATGGCGGCTTGAGGAAGAGCAGAGGTTCCTTCGGGACCTCGTTGCCTAACTCGGCGGCGTGCTCTTTATAGTTGCGGCCGACGCAGACGATCTTGGACGGAGTGACGGGCGGGAGCAGTTTGAGCGAGGAGAGCGGCGCGGCGGTGAAGGGCTCGGGCGAGTCGAGGATGGCGAGCTGCGTGGCCAGGTCTTCGACCGGAGGCTCCATCAGGGCCGCGGCCCAGAGCTCGCCGTTGCGGTCTTCGAGGTTGGCGTAGCGCGGGGTGCCGGAGGATGAGAGAAACTTGCAGTATTTCATCGTGACGGTCTCCTTATGAGGAAGGAAGCGTTCAGGGGTTCGGTGTCTGCGCGGTCTCTGTGACCACGGCGGAGGGCGAGCTTTCGTTGCCCGCGGCGGTCACAGCGGTCACGCGATAGGTATAGCCGATGCCCGGGGTAACGGCCGAGTCGGAAAAGGCCGGGCCGAGGATGAGCGCGGTGTTGAGGCGCTCGAAGGCCCCCGATGCCGCGCTGTTGCCTGGCGCAGCGCGGCGATAGACGTTGTAGCCCGCGAGGTCGCTCTCGGCAACAGGCTGCCACGAGAGATCAATGGCTGCCTTGCCATTGCTGCCTGAAGGAACGCTGGCGAGTCCGGTGGGGGTTGCGGGAGGGAAGGTGTCGACGAAGTTGAGCGCCACGGGTGGCGAGAGTTCGCCGCGCAGCTCGAGCGTCTTGCCGTTGACGGTCGCTGTGCGGATGCGTTGTGCACGGTAGGTGTAGAGCTGGCCGCGCTTGGCCGTGCGGTCGAGTGAGCCCCCGGCGTCCACGGCGGAGCTGGCGCCGTCGGAGGAGCGGAGCAGGACGTTTGCGGGTTCTTCAGGCGAGAGCTGAAGATCTGACTTCTTTGGGCGAGGCTTTGGTGTGCCCGTGATGGTGAGGCTGCGCTGAAGCTCGACCACGGATGGGGACGCCAGCGCGGTCCACTCGATCAGCGCGCCGTTGCGGGTGCCGGTGACACGAAGTGCGGCGAGCGGCGGCGGTGCGGATCCGGCAGCAGCTACGGCAGGCATCGAGGCATCGGCGAAGCGGCCTTCGGGATTGAGGATGCGCACGCGGTACGCGAGGGGGAAGACAGGGTCGGCGGTGAGCGTCGCAGGCAGTGTGTCGGCGGCCACGGAAGGCCCGGGTTTCACGGCGATGTGCAGGACGACGGTGCATGGCGGATTGCCGGTGGCCGATGCCGGTGCAAGGCCGGGGTCGCGGCATATCTCGGCCGTGAGCGGCTCAGGAACTTTGAGGTTGTCGGTGGTGCGGGCGGGCGTCGTCCAATGCAGCACGACCTGGTTGCCCGTGCGCTGTGCGGTGAGATCGGTAACAACGCCGGGCAGATGGAGCGAAGGCGGGCGCGGAGGGCCGGGACTGGCACACGAGGTAAGCAGGGGCACGAGCACGGCTGCGGCTGCGATGATGCGGGACCGTGCAGAAGTTTGGAGCGAGGCAGGCATTGGAACGTCTGCCTTCAGCCTAGCACTCCTTCATCCCACCCTTCGCTGCCGCGAAGGATGGGGCACCCGGCCCGGCAGGCTCGATCAGTAGGAGCGACCGCGGGATTGCACTGATTGCCGCGGGTTGAGAACACAGAGACCAGGTGCACTCGATCCGCGATTACCTGTAAATCCGCGATCGCCTTTTGCGTTTAATCGGCTGCGAGAGCACAATGCCTGCGTTGGCTGTTTGCAGGAAAGGATGTGCGAGATGGTCTTTACCGTGCTTCTGCTCTGTTTCCTGATTGGCTGTGTGGCGGGTTTGCGTTCGATGATGGCCCCGGCGATTGTCTGCGCGGCGGCGTACCTGCACTGGATTCATCTCGACGGCACGCCGCTCAGCTGGATGAATACGATGGTTGCGCTCTGCCTATTCACTCTGTTTGCCATCGGCGAGCTGGTTGCGGACAAGCTGCCGCAGACGCCGGCGAGAACGGCCCCCGTGGGACTGATCGCGCGCATCGTTACAGGCGCGCTCTCAGGTGCGGCGTTGTCTCTAAGCGGAGGCAAGGGCCTGGCCATTGGCGCAGTGCTGGGAGCGACAGGAGGCGTGGCAGGCGCTTTCACGGGCTACCACATCCGCCACGGGCTGGTGACGCAGACGAAGCTGCCGGACTTTGTGGTGGCAGTCGTCGAAGACCTGCTGGCGATCTCGGGTGGCTTGTTTATCTGCGCCCGGATGTAGGCGCGCGTTTGGAAACGACGAGGAGAACCTGACGATGAGGGAGCAGTTGACGGCAGTCGTGTGTGCTGCGGTGGCGTTGGCGCTGTCGCCGTTTTGGATGTGTGTTGCTTGTGCTCAGTCCTTGATCCTTTCATATCCCCTCTGCTTTTTGCGGGGCGCCGACCCGCGTACTGGGTTATCGTAGAGCGAAGTTTTGAAAGCACGGGTCCGCTGTTTCACTTTTTTTCCGAGGAGTGGTTTATGGCTACGAAGAAGGCTGCAAAGAAGCAGGCGGCGGTGAAGAAGTCCGCTCCGAAGAAGGCTACGAAGGCAACGAAGCCGCGCGCGTTTCTTCCGAAGATGAACGTGGTCCCCGATGGCATCGACCTGCGCGACCGTCCCTACATGCCGTCGGTGATGCTGATACCTGCCGAGGTGCTGGCGCCGGCAATTGATATTCCTGTGCTCGACCAGGGACAGACGAGCGCCTGCACGGGCTTTGCGCTCGCCAGTGTGATCTTCCATTTGCAGCACAAGGCGAAGCGCGAGAAAGTGCAGCTCCCGGTGTCGCCCTACATGCTGTACTCCATGGCGCGGCGCTACGACGAGTTTCCCGGCGATGCCTCGAAGGACACGGGCTCGAGCCTGCGCGGCGCGATGAAGGGCTGGTACAAGTACGGCGCGTGCTCGGCGAAGCTGTGGAAGTCGGAGAAGATGCCTGCGCCTGCGGCGAACCCCGCCGACGACTGGTGGCTCGATGCGGTGCGTCGTCCTCTGGGCGCGTACTACCGCGTGGACCCGCGCAGCGTGACGGACATGCAGGTGGCGCTGAACGAGATCGGCGTGCTGTATGCGAGCGCGGTGTGCCACTCCGGGTGGGTCTCGGGAGAAGATCTTCGCACGAAGACCGGCTACCGGATCATTCCGCAGAAGAAGCCCACGCCCAGCGATGGCGCGCATGCGTTTGCGATTGTCGGCTACACGCCGGAGGGCTTCATCGTTCACAATTCGTGGGGGGCGAGATGGGGAACAGGCGGCCGCGCTGTGCTCACCTACCAGGACTGGACGCAGAATGCGATGGACTGCTGGGTTGCGCAGTTGGGCGTCACCACCGACCTGCACATGGAGATTGCAAGCTCGACCAGTCTGCGCGTAAAGGCGGGCCGCGTGCAGTTGGCCAGCGATAACACGCTGCGCAATCGCGAGATCGCGCCGTTCATCATCGACATGGAGAACAACGGGAAGCTCAGCAACACGGGAGACTTCCGCACGCAGGACTCAGACGTAGCCGCGCTGTTGAACGGCCAGCTTGGCGAGGCGCGGGCGAAGTGGGGTCTGCGCGATTCGCAACCCGTGGACGTCGCCATCTACGCGCACGGCGGCCTGACGTCGGAGAACGATGCAGCAACGACGGCGGCGAACTGGATTCCAGCGATGTACGACAAGCAGATCTTTCCCATCTTCCTGATGTGGGAGACGGACCTGTGGTCGACGCTGAAGGACATATGGGCGGACATTCAAAGCAAGCAGCCGCGCACCACCGGCGGCCCGCTGGACGCGATCAAGAACTGGTGGAACGAGAGGCTCGAGAAGCTGTTGACTGTTCCTGGCTCAGGCGTGTGGGGCGAGATGAAGCAGAATGCGGATGCGATCTCAAGCGCGCCCGACTGCGGCGGCCTCAAACTTTACGAGGCCAGCAGACAGTCGCCCTACTTCAAGGATCAGTCGAAGGTGAGGCTGCATTTGATTGGACATTCTGCGGGAGCCATCGTGCACAGCTACATCGTGAACCGGCTGAAGTGGAACTTCGAGACGGTGAACTTCATGGCCCCCGCCGTGCGTGCGGACGTCTTCAAGGCCAACGTGGTTCCGGCGATCAACAGCGGAAAGGTGAAGCAGTATAACCAGTTTGAGCTGACCGACGAGATGGAGCAGAAGGACCCGACGTGCAAGCCCATTCTCGGCTACAGCCGCTCGCTGCTCTACCTGGTG
The DNA here is from genome assembly GCA_018268895.1 of Acidobacteriota bacterium. Taxonomy (NCBI): domain Bacteria; kingdom Pseudomonadati; phylum Acidobacteriota; species Acidobacteriota bacterium. Next base: position 543,001 of record JAFDVP010000007.1, read on the forward strand.
TCGCAGTCGTTTGAAAAGGGCGAGGTGACGCCGATCCTCGGTATGGAGCGGTACTTCAATAGTGAGATTGCGCCGCTGGGCCTGAAGAATGCGACGGTGTACAAATCGCCGGGGCCCGCGTCGAAGAGCACGACGCATGGCGGCTTCGACGACGACACCACGACGCGGGACAGGATTCTCTCACTGATTAAGGGTTGAGGTCCGAGCAGTGACGGCAATGCCGGGTGGTTGTTATGCCCACGCGCAGACGATGCGTGCTGCGCTTCCGTGCAGCTTCAGGATATCTTCGCGTCCTGAGAAGTAGCGTGCGTTCAGTTCGGCCGTTCCGACATCTTCGATCATGCGGAATGCGCGCAGCTCGGTTGCCATCTCCTGCGGCGTGAAGAAGAGCTGGAAGGGTTCGCCTGCCAGTTGCACACGCGAGGCGAGTGAGTCGTGCGCAAGTTTTTCAAGAAACGGCAGGGCCGAGCGCGGCTGCCCGTAGTCCATCACCACGCCGCTGCCTGCGGGAGATGCGGCGATGAGCGAGAGAGTGGAACGAAACGCTCCTTCGGTGAGATAAGGAACGACGCCGAGCCAGGCGAAGAACGTGGGCAGCGAAGAATCGTGTCCTGTCTCTGCAAGCTGAGCGCTGAGTTGCTGATGCTCGAAGTCCACCGGAACGTAGGTGAGCGTCGAAGGCCGCGCGATGTTGCTGGCGTCGATCAACTCATGCTTCCACTGCTGCGTTGCCGGATGATCGACTTCAAAGACCCTGACCTGAGGGTAAGGGTTGCGATAGGCAAAGGTGTCGAGTCCCGCGCCAAGCAGGACGTACTGCGTGACGCCGCGGGCGACGGCTTGCGCCAGCAGGTCTTCGGCGTAGCGGCTGCGCGCGACGAGAAAGGCCCGCAGCGCGATGGAGAACGGCTTGTGAAGCTTAGTCTGCGTCTTTTCCACTTCAGGGAGATATGTGGGGCCGAGCAGCGGTAGAGCTATCGGGTCATCGAGGACGAGGGGCTTTGCGTCGTAAATCTGGTGCGCTGCGCGCCGCATGGCGACTCGCAAAGCGGTGCGTGATGGACGGGCTTCGTGCATGATTCAGTTTAACGTTGCGTTGCCGTTCGCAGGAAAGAGTTGCGGCTTCGCGGAAAACAACAGATTCCGCACTTCGTTCGGAATGACAAAGACAAAGCTACGGAATGACAAGGCCAGATTTTGCGTGAGAAATCAAGCGGTGAGCAGCGTCTGCCGTCGTTGCAGAAAGCCGCGCACTGCCGGATCGCGTTCAAGGCCGATAGCCATCTCGTAGGCCTCGGCGGCGAGTTTTCTTGCGCCGGTACGTGCCAGCAGCTCGGCGCGCGCGGCCCAGTAAGGCTGGTACTGGTTCAGGCGCGCATCGCACGCGGGCTTCGGCATAACATCGAGCGCGGCCCGCGGCCCTTCGATCTCTGCGATGGCCAGCGCACGATTGATGTCGATCACCGGCGATGGAGCCAGTGTGGCCAGCGCATCGTAGAGCGCTACCACCGCCGTCCAGTTATCGACGCCGGTTTGATGACGTGTGGTGTGCGCGGACTGCAGCGCGGCCTCAAGCTGATAGCGGCCGATCGCTCCAAGAGTTCCTGCATGCGCGAGAAGCGATTCCGCCTCTTCGATCATCTCGGCGTTCCAGAGCGCGACGTCCTGCTCGGCGAGCGGAATATATTCGCCGCCTCGATTACGGCGCGCATTGCGCCTTGCCTCGGCGTAGAGCATCAATGCAAGCAGGCCGAGAGGCTCAGCCTCATCCGGCAGGAGCTCGACGATGAGCCGGGAGAGGAAGAACGCCTCGTCGGTGAGATTGCGCCGGGCAACATCGGCACCGCCGGGGTCCGTCCATCCTTCGGCGAACGCGGCGTATATGGCGTCGAGCACGGCATCGAGACGCGTGGGAAGCTCCTCGCGCTCTGGAATGCGGAAAGGAATTCCCGCCTGCTGAATCTTCGTCTTCGCGCGGACCAGCCGCTTGCTCATCGCGGCGGGCGAGACGAGGAAGGCCGACGCAATCGTCTTCGCATCGAGTCCTACGACCGTCTGCAGCATCAGCGGGGCGCGCACCTCGGCGTCGATTGCGGGATGGGCGCAGGCAAACATCAGCCCGAGGCGGCGGTCGGGCAGCTCGCTTTGCGTGGATGCAGCTTCCACCTCTTCGGCGATCAGTTGCAGTTGAGGGACAGCCGCATCGCTGGTCTGCCGACGGCGTGAGGTGTCGATCAGCTTGCGGCGCGCGGCGGTCATCAGCCACGCTTCGGGGTTCTCCGGACAGCCGTTGCGGGGCCAGTCGGCGAGCGCCGCGGCGAAGGCGTCCGAGAGCGCGTCTTCGGCGGCGGCGACATCGCGGGTACGCGCGGCGAGAAAGGCCACGAGCTTGCCGTAGCTCCGCCGCGCGACCTCCTCGGCCGTCAGCAGTGCCTGCTCGATGGTGGGTGTCTCGGTCATGGCTTTGGAGCGTAAGTAAGCAGCACCTTTCCGTTTTTGAACGCACGCGTTGCAACCAGGTCCAGGGCGAGTTGTTGAGGAATGCCCTCAAACAACGTTCTGCCGGAGCCGAGGACCACGGGCGTAATCAGGAGCTGGAACTCGTCCACCAACCCCGCCTGCGCCAGAGTTTTGACGATGGTGCCGCTGCCGAGGATGACGAGATCGGCGCCGCTCTGCTGTTTCAACGCCCGCACCTCGACGACGACGTCGCCCTTCAGCAGCGTCGTGTTGTTCCACGATGCGTCGCTGAGTGAGCGCGAGAATACGATCTTCGGCCTCTCGTTCATGCGCGGCGCCATTACCGGTTCACGTTCGAGCGCCATCGGCGAAGGCCAGAAGCCGGCCATCATCTGGTACGTCACACGGCCGAAGAGCATCACGCCCTCGCGCCGCGCGTTGCCATCGGCGAACTCTTTGTACTCGGGGTCCTGTTCATGTTTCGCCCAGCTCAGGTCTCCGCCGGGACCGGCAAAGTAGCCGTCGGCGGAGACGTGGAGGAATGCGAGAAGTCGTCGCATCGGTTCTTCTCCTATTTGGCCTGGAGGGCGCGGTAGGTCTGGTCCGTATTCGGATCCATCGACCAGATGGGGCGGACCTCGATGGTGCCGTGGCTCGCGCCGGGGCAGCGGGCCGCCCACGCCAGGGCGGAGTCCAGATCGGGGGCCTCAATCAGGAAGAAGCCTCCCAACTGCTCTTTGGTTTCGATGTATGGCCCGTCGAGCACCTGTGACTTGCCGTCGGTAACGCGGACGGTGGTCGTGGCAGCCACGGGTTGCAGCCGCTGGCTCGCCTTGTAGGCCCCGGCCTTCTTCAGCGCCTCGGTGTAGGCCATGTAGGCAGCGAAGCCCTGCTGCTGCTGTTCCGGGGTCATGTTTCTCCAGCCGTCTTCGTTCGAGTAGAGCAACAGTAAATAGTCCATGAAGGAACTCCTCAGTCCGTAGTCAGGAAATTATCTCCTGCTACTGGGATGACGTGCGGAGAGTGCTTGTTTGGACAAGCCGGAGAAAAAATGCGCTTGGCTCCCAGGAAAGCGTTGTGCGGGCTTTCTTCATGGGATAGCTGTTTCCGTTGGAGCGGGCTTTCAGCCCTTAGAGGGTGCCTCGCCGGAACCCAGGCCTTCGGCCTGGGCTGATATGGAACGGGCCTTCGGCCCTGAAACGGCGACTCCCTGAAGGCGATGGCACCTAGCGGTTTCGTATTTGGTGTAGTGCTTCTTGACAACCAAGCCCCGTGCGACCACGAGCAAAATACAGGGATTCTTCGCCCATTCGACCTCGCTCAGGGCAGGCTCTTCGGCTCAGAATGACGACATTTTTTGCCGGTCACATTGGCAGGGAAACAGCCATAAAGGGGAACAGACCTAAGCCGACTGCTGTTCCTTCAGCCCCGTCATCCAGGCCAGCGACTGGTGCAGGTACTGCTTCATGTCCTTGCGGCTGACGATGGCGTCGAGGAAGCCGTGTTCGAGCAGGAACTCCGAGCGCTGGAAGCCTTCGGGCAGCTTCTGGCGGATGGTCTGTTCGATCACGCGCGGGCCGGCGAAGCCGATCAGGGCGCCGGGTTCGGCGATGTTCAGGTCGCCCAGCATGGCGAAGCTGGCGGTGACGCCTCCCGTGGTGGGGTCGGTCATCACCGAGATGTAGGGGATGCCCTCGCTGTCCAGGCGCGCCAGGCCCGTGGAGACTTTGGCCAACTGCATCAGCGAGGCGATGCCCTCCATCATGCGCGCTCCGCCCGAGGCCGAGATGATGATGAGCGGGTTCCTGGTTTCGAGCGAGCGGTCCACGGCGCGGGCGATCGTCTCGCCGACCACCGAACCCATCGATCCGCCGATAAAGCTGTACTCCATCACGGAGAGCACAATGGGCTGTGCCTGAATGTGGCCGATGGCGTTGACGATGGCGTCGTTCAGGCCGGTCTTCTTCTGGGCATCGCGCAACCGCTTCTTATAAGGCTTCAGGTCGGTGAACTCCAGCGGATCGGTGGAGCGGAGGTCGAGGTCGACCAGTTCGTAGCCGGGTTCCAGCAGGCTTTCGATGCGCTCGCGCGCCCCGATGCGGAAGTGATGTTCACACTTGGGGCAGACGTTCAGGTTCGCCTCAAGGTCGGCCTTGAAGATGACCTGGTTGCAGCCGGGGCAGCGAACCCAGAGACCTTCGGTCCGCACCGTGCGCTCTGCGTCGTTGACGATCTCGTTGTCTTCGCGTTTGAACCAGCTCATTCCCGGTGTGCCCTTCCAAAGTGCCTCGACTATTGTAGCTGGGTAGAAGCGGGGTGGGGAGGGGTGCTGGTAATAGAGGAAGTCCTGAAGCCGTGCCCTTAACAAAACAAGTGCCTGCTTCAACCTGTGACGATCCCCAGGCAGATGATGGTGCAGGCGATGGCGAAGAGGTCTTCGGTAAGCGTGACCTGCCACATCTTGCAGCCGATGCGGTGCGTGAGCTGGTGCCGCAGTTGATAGGCGGCGAAGGCCCCCACCAGCGCGCCCAGCACGCTGAGGATGACCCCCTCAGCTCCCGAGGCATTGAGACCCGAGGCGAGAATCGCCCCCACCAGTCCACCGACAAAGAAGCGGATCATCAGCACGGCGGGGCGCGTCGGCCGTGGGCTCAGCGAGAGCTTGTCGGCCGCATACTCGAGGAGAGCGAGCAGCGTCAGCACGATGGCGACCGGCAGCGTCGCGCACCACCACGCCCATGAGTCCTGCACGGGAAGGTAGCCGAGGTACGCGAACCAGCAGAGCGCGGCCATGGGCGTCATGGTCCTCATGCCGGTGATAAACCCCAGCAGCGGAATCGCAATGAGCCAGGTCAGCACCTCAAGGGTCATCGGGGAGTCTCCCCTCCGTGGAACACCTTACACCTCCTGCGTGCAAGCGCGAAGCGGTAAGGTGGCTCCACAGAGATGGACGTGCAGGCCAGGGGGAAGTTCCACTCTCCCTGTTCCCAAAGCAGGGTGGAACAGGGCGCTTCTTTCGCGGGATAGTTGAGTTGGCCGAGCTATGCGTGTTGGCAATGTTCAGAGGGAAGTTGTCATTTTAGGCGGAGCGGCCTGCGGGAGCGCAGTCGAAGGACCTGCATTCTTTTCCTTCAGCAACAATCCACAGGAAGCAAAATGCAGGTCCTCCGACTACGGCTTCGCCTCCGCTCAGGATGACAACTCTTCTGGAAAGGGTAGGAGGCCTTACGCGACCGGCTCCGGGTGACGGAGGAAGTCGTAGAGCGGGAAGCGGTCTGCCAGCTCCGTGACCTCGCCGCGAATCCTGCGCAGGGCGGCGGGGTCGTTGCGGTTCTCCAGCGCGCGGGCGATCCAGACGGCGACCTGCTTCATCTCGCCCTCCTTCATACCGCGCGTGGTCAGCGCCGGAGTTCCGACGCGGATTCCCGAAGGCTTCATGGGCGGGTTGGTGTCATAGGGGATAGCGTTCTTGTTGACGGTGATCCCGGCCTCGCCCAGCGCGTTCTCGGCCTCGGAGCCGAACATGCCCTTCTGGAAGACGTCGACCAGCATCAGATGGTTGTCGGTTCCGCCGGAGACGATGCGGAAGCCCTCGGCGGCGAGCGCCTCGGCGAGCACCTTTGCGTTGGCGACGACCTGGTGCGCGTAGGTGGAGAAGGCAGGATCGAGCGCTTCCTTGAAGGCGACGGCCTTGGCCGCGACGATGTGCATCAGCGGGCCTCCCTGGTGGCCGGGGAAGACGGCGCGGTCGACGGCTGCGGCGAGGTCCTGTGTGCAGAGCAGGAGTCCGGCGCGGGGGCCGCGCAGCGTCTTGTGCGTGGTGGTCGAGGTGATGTGCGCGTGCGGCACCGGCGAGGGGTGCGCTCCTCCTGCGACCAGTCCGGCGAAGTGCGCCATATCAATAAAGAGGTAGGCGCCGACCTTATCGGCGATGGCCCTCATGCGGGCGAAGTCCCAGAAGCGCGGATAGGCGGAGCCTCCGCCCACGATGACCTTCGGCTTCTCGGCGATGGCCTTGGCCTCGAGTTCGTCGTAGTCGATGGTCTCGGTGTCCTTGCGCACCTGGTAGCCGACGATGCGGTAGAGCTTGCCGGAGAAGTTGAGCTTGTGGCCGTGGGTCAGGTGTCCACCGTGCGCGAGGTCGAGGCCGAGGAGGGTGTCGCCGGGATTGATGATGGCCATGTAGGCGGCGGCGTTGGCCTGCGAGCCCGAAGACGGTTGCACGTTGACGTGCTCGGCGTTGAAGAGCTTTTTGGCGCGGTCGCGGGCGAGGTTTTCCACTACATCGGCGAACTCGCAGCCGCCGTAGTACCGCTTGCCGGGGTAGCCCTCGGCGTACTTGTTCGTGAAGACGGTTCCGGCGGCCTCGAGCACGGCGCGGGAGACGAAGTTCTCAGACGCAATCATCTCAAGACCTTCGTGCTGGCGAAGGATCTCGTTTTCAACCTGGGCGTAGACCTCAGGGTCTGCGGCGGCGAGCGTGGCGTTCGGATTAATGGACATATCTATATTTTATGCCGGACGCGAAAGGCCCGGGGTAGGGCATAAGAACTATCTCGGCGCGGATTCACCCTTGACCTGAAAGCGTTGCCCCAGCGCCCGCGTCAGATCCGGGAGATCGAGGTCTCGCAGAATACCGGGAACGATCACGCTGGGAGAGACATCGTTCAACTTCAGCTCCGTGATGGCCAGGAACGAGGTGGGCGACCTATCGCATTGAATCCTTTTGACCTTAGGCTCGAGCGTGGCGGCAAATATGCCGATGTTTCCGGCTGTGCCTACGGTTTGCACTGAAATCTCACGCGGATCGACATCGGGCCGCGACGCCAGATAGTGGAGCGCGTTGAGAACGTCATAGGTCTGCATCCCGGGCATCGATTTGCCCACGAGGATGGCGCGCATGGCCATCTGATAGTCGCTGCGATAGCCGGCGGTCGTCTTCTTCGGCGGAGCGCTCTCTCCCCAGCCGCGCGGGTCGATGGCAAGAACGAGATTGCCCTCATCCACGAGCTTTTCGATGGGGCCATTCGCGCCGGCATCGGCCGCCATTCCAGCAGGGTTGAGATAGAGCACGGCACGTTTGCGGGCCGGGCCTTTGGAGGGCTGAAAGACAAGTCCAGGCACGGTAATGCCGGGTTCCGGCTGGATTTTAATCTTTTCGATGCGGATGCCATTCTGCGAAGAGGAACCTGCCTCTTCGACAGAGGGATGGAGTGGCGTACCGGGTATGGCAAGGCGGCTTCTGAGCAACGGTGCGAGCTGCTGGATGTTTCTTGACGCTGGATGTTCCCTGAGGCTCCGCGCCAGCTTTGCGTTCAACGACTGTATGGTTTCAGCGTCAAGATAACTGGTGACCACCTGCCCGGAGGCTGTGGCGCTCAACTCGGCGGGCGTGTCCAGCTTGAACTCCGCTTCTACGCCGTCGTCCGTCCGCTTCTGGAGCGATTGCATGAACCATCTATAGGTTGCGAGGCGTCTTGGTTTCGACCATCCATGTGTATCGTCTGCTTCGAACAAGGAAACCTTGTCGTCGGCCCCCAGCAGATGAAAGATGCCCTTTGCCTCAGCGAAAGTCGCATGGGCACCGGCGATGGGGAAGAAGTCGCGCGTGGCCACTTCCATCTCGACTGGCTTCGGGGCGAAGCCGATGAGGAAGTCGGGAAAATCGAGGTGATCCGCAAGAAAATGATCCATCACCTGCTCTGAATCCTGCGGGCCGGGGTTGAGCCACATGGCGTTCCACGAAGTTATGTAGCAGGAGATGACGGCGGCCGCGATGCGGGGATCGAAGTTGGCGATATAGGCGGACTGTGTGCCTCCGCCGGAGTTGCCGGCAACACCGATGCGAGACTTGTCGACGTCGTCACGGGATTCGAGGTAGTCGATCGCGCGAATGCCGTCCCAGATGAAGTAGCGGGCGATCGCGTTGCCGGTGAGCAGGGTCTGCAACCCGTCCGCCATGTGTTCGGCGGTACCGCTCGCAGACAGCAGCGATTTGTGCGTGACCGGATCGAGGTGCTGCAGCCGCTCGCCCTGACCGGCGGGATCGATGGCGATGACGAGGAACCCGCGCTTTGCCAGCGACACCCATACGGTCTGGTAGTTCGAATAGGACTTGCCTCCGGTGTCGTGCCCCGCCGTCCCTAAAACCGCGGGATACGGTTTGGGTGCATGCAGAGGGACATAGACATCGGCGGTGACGTAAAAGTGCGGGAGGCTCTGATAGACCAGCTTCTGGACCATGTAGTCGTCGTGCCGCACGACGCCGGTAATCTGGGCATGGAGCGGGGTCTTTTCAGGCCATGCGCCGCCCAGCTCGCGCAGCCACGTCTTTCGTATGTAGGTCTGTCGATCAGCGATTGCAGCTTTGTCGCGGATGGCAGCGATTTCGTCGTGCCGCTTTGCCAGGTCCTGCTGCGCAAGGGTCGTGAGGTAGGCATCGGTCATATCTGCCAACCCCGTTGTCACCTGCAATGGTGCTTGTGCGCCTGCCCCGCAGAATGCAGCGGCAGTGAAAGCGACGATCCATAGCGCCTTGTTCATGGGGGCCATTGTATTGCGGCTTATCCCTTCAGAAAGCGCTGACGCCCTCTTCGGTGACCAATTGATCGACCTTGATATTCATCGCCTCGCCGAGTTTGCGGTAGTCCTCGCGCCACTCCTCGGTCCAGTAGGTCTTGTCGCTGCGTCGCAGCAGGTCGTTCCAGATGTTCTGCGCGCCCCACAAGTTGACCTCGAACGGCACCTTGCGGAAGGTCTCCGCCATGGCCAGGGCATGCGTCAGCGCACCGTTGGCGGTGGGATCACCGGCGGCCGCGGCCTCAAGCCGCACCATCGCCCGTTTCATCCTCTGGCCCGCGATAAAGGTCAGTTGCTGGTGGTTCAGCGTAATGTGCTCCGCCGTGGCCTTCTCCACCAGCGAGAGGACGTATTCGGGGTCGAACGGCTCGGCTTCGAGGGCCTTCTTGAGCGAGGCGTTGATCGCGTAGTTGGCGGCGACTTCGAGGGCCGGCGGCGGCGAGATTCCGGTGTCGGTCAGGAAGTCGAGCAGCGAGGCGTGGTCGTCGTAGATCTTGCGCAGCGAATCCTCCATCTCATTCAGCGTCTGCGTCAGGATGGTCTGCAGGATGCGGTGCTGCTCGTCGGCAAAGAGCGAGAGCAGCGAGTAGGCTGCCGGTGCAGGGGCCGACTCCGAATCGTGCGCGCCGTTGGTCTCGCGAAAGTTCTGGTCGATCAGCCGGATGACCTCGGGGAGATTGGCGCGGCGCATCGCCAGCCCGACATTTTTGGAGAATGCCTTGAACGCCTGCGCCTGCTCAGGGTTGTCGGGGTCGTAGCGGCGCACGGCGGCGGAGATGTTCTGGTCGCCGAGGTGCAGCACGGCAAAGCAGATCTCTTCAGTGTCCTCGGTGATGCGCGAGTGGATCTGCGCTCCGCCCAGCGCCACGCGGCCTCGGCCAGAGGTGTAAACCTCATGGCTGGAGCGGTGCACGTCGTAGCAGAAGATCTCGCCGTCCTCGGGGTAGGGCCTGAAGATGGAGCTGATGGCGTAGTGGGCGCCCACCTGCTCGAGACCGATCTTCATGCTGGTGACGTAGCGGCGGTAGACCTCGGCCCCGGTGCCAACCTCGGGGATATTGCTGGCCGCACCGGCAAGGATGGAGAGGAACTGCTTCTCCAGCGCAACTCCCGGTTCGCCGAAGAGTTTGGCCGCCAGTTGCAGAACTCGTCCGGCGTAGGCAATCACCTGAACGGTTTCGATGCCCGAGATCTCATCGAAGAACCAGCCGCAGGAGGTATACATCAACTGCGTGTGGCGCTGGAGTTCCATCAGTTCCAGTGCCATCACCCGCTCCTCCTGTGTGAGCGGGTGCGACTGTTGCGCGGCGAAGAAGGCGCCGGTCTTGCCGTGCCGGTCGAGGATGACCTCGATGTAGGCGTCACGTGCGGCCCACAGGTCCTTGAAGAGCGACGCGGAGAGCTTCTCCGAGAGCGGAGCGGCGGCATCGCGGAGGAAGTCGAGCGCCTGGCGCAGCGGGGCGCGCCACTTCTGGTTCCAGCCTGCTCTTCCGCTGTTGCAGCCGCAGTTGGAGCGCCAGCGCTCCACCCCATGCGCGCAGCTCCAGGAGGTATCGTCGGCTACTTCTGCCTCCCAGTGCGGGGGAAACTTCGCCAGGAACTCGCTGTAGTTGGTGAGCTTCGCGTGCTCGTTGTCTTCAAGCCAGTGCATGGCGTAGGAGAGAGCCATCTCGCCATGCCTGTGGTGATGGCCGTAGCTTTCACCGTCGGTGGCGACGTGCGAGAGCGAGGCTTCGTCGGTGTGGTCGCAGTCCGTGGCATCGAAGGATGCCAGCAGACGCTTGCCGAAGTCTTCGCCGCTGTTCAAAAGACCTTCAAAGGCGATGGCGCGCGAGGTAGGGCCGTCGTAGAAGAAGACGACGATGCTCCTGCCCTCGTCGAGCTGAATACGATAAGGATGCCGTGTATCCACTGTCGCATTTGCAGTCGCGGTCCACTCGGCTGGGTTGCCGTCATTGGCGATGCGCCGCACGCGGGCGCACTGGTGCGGCGCGAGGATCGTGAAACGGATGCCTTCCTGGGCCATCAGGTCGAGCACTTTGTGGCTGACGGCGGTCTCGGCCAGCCACATGCCCTCGGGCCTGCGGCCGAAGCGGCGCGCGAAGTCTGCGATGCCCCAGCGGATCTGCGTGCGCGCGTCGCGCTCGTTCGCCAGCGGCATGATGATGTGGTTGTAGACCTGTGCGATGGCTGAGCCGTGTCCGCCGTGGCGCTCGGCGCTGGCGCGGTCGGCGTCGAGGATCATGCGATAGCAGCGCGGCGCGAAGTCGCAAAGCCAGCTCAGCAGTGTAGGGCCGAAGTTGAAGCTCATCCGCGAGTAGTTGTTCATGATGCGGATGATCTTGTTCTCGCGGTCGGTGATGCGCGAGGCGCCGTTGGGCGCGTAGCACTCGGCGGTGATGCGGTCGTTCCAGTCGTGATAGGGCGCGGCGGAGTCCTGCAGCTCGACCGTCTCGAGCCACGGGTTCTCACGCGGCGGCTGATAAAAGTGGCCGTGAATGCAGACGTAGCGCTCAGGCTCGGCGGTGGGGGGAGTGGAGGAGACGGGCTTGGTGGCTTGTTTTGACTTGGCCATGTTCTCCCTTAGAGGGTATCGCGGACGGAGAGGTTGGTGGAGTCACCGGTTCGGGGGGAGATCAGGGAAAACCGGCGAGATCGTACTTCCTGAAGCTACTTCCCCCATTGTGGCGATTCGTAAAAACGTCGTCATTCTGAGGCGTAGCCGAAGAATCCCTGTAGTTTGCTCGCGCCTGCTCCGATCTTTGTGTTCGAGATTCACTACGCCCATATGAAATCTCTATAAAGTTGTGCGACATCCCCCAAAAATACGGGGATTCTTCGACTACGCCTCAGAATGACGGGTTAAGGTTTTCACTTCGTGTCGGGGAGAGCCATCGCCTTGCCGTTCGCCAGGTCGCAGGCGCGCCACATATACCAGCTTGCGATGGAGCGCCACGGCTCCCACTTCTTGCTGCGCCTGTGCATGGTCTCGGCGTTCGGCAGGTCGGAGGGCTCGACTTTCTTCGTGGGCTTGAGCCCCTGGAAGGTGAGCGCGAAGCCTTTGCGCACGCCGTAGTCGGAGACAGGGAAGACGTCGGGGCGGCCGAGACGGAAGATCAGCAGCATCTCGACGGTCCAGCGGCCGATGCCGCGTACCTGCGTCAGGTGGTCGATGATCTCGTCGTCGGACATCTTGCGGATCACTGCGAGCGTGGGAACGGTGCCGTCGATGGTCTTGGCGGCGAGGTCGCGCAGCGCGAGCATCTTGTTGTGCGACAGGCCTGCTGCGCGAAGCTGCTCGTTGGGGCAGTCGAGTAGATGCTGCGCCGAGGGATGCACGCCGATGCCCGAGACATCGTGAAAGCTCTCCAACATGCGCCTGTGGATCGTGGCCGCGGCTTTGCCGTGGAGCTGCTGATAGATGATCGACTCGACCAGCGCCTCAAAGGGCGAGAGGCCGCTCGACACGCGCAGCGCAAACGGCCCGGCGCGCTCGATCAGCTTGCCGAGTTTTGGGTCGGCTGCGGAGAGCTGTGCGATAGCGGCGGCAGAGTCGTAGCGCGGGGCGCGAGTAGTGGCACTGGGACGAGGCATAAGTTTGACGGTATCGCATTCCTAAGATGCAGGGGAGGCAGTTGAGGCTTAGAATTTTTGCCGCTATGAAGCCACAAGTGTTTTTGCTTGGTATGTCCCTGGTTTCGATTGGCCCTGTCTGTGTTCAAGCGGGTTGAAGGAAAGGTCTGGGAGACATGGTCCATTTTGGGAGAGTCGCTTAACGCTGAGACCGCGAGCTTCGATGAGAGCCATCAGATGCGAAGCGACAACAAGCTGACGAGTATCCAGACGACAGAACCTGACCCGCTTCTCTTCGAGATACCCTGGGCTACACCTTAAGGCCGCCACCACCGCAACGATGAAAGGCGGAAAGCACAAAATGCCGGGCTCAGTCTGTGACGGAAGTCATAGGTGAGGGTTCGATTTGTCGTTTAGGTTCTTGTGATGTTGTAAGCGGCGGTAAGAATGGCAGGCAGGAATACGGACTGTTTTGGTGTGGATTTACAAGGGCGATACCTTTCGGGCAGGGTAGATGTTGTGGTGCGTTTAGCCCGAAGCGCATCGATGCACGAGATGTTGTGCAGGCGGTTTTTTCGGGTGTCTCCCAGTGCTTCGATAATCGGATGTTGCAGGTGAAAAATCAGTTGCGAGTATCGCCCAGTGCTTAAATAATGCCTTTTTGCACTGCTATACTCGGAGTTCCAGAGGAAACATTTTCAGGCAGACGAGTGAAACCGGACGCCTGAGCGCCGGTCGTGTTCATTTGTGGCCGGTGATGGACAGGCAGGACCACCACAAACCTTGAACCCTTCTCGCCCTGATCAGTCAGACGCCAGGCGAACCAGAGAGGAAGCAGGAAAGCACTCATGGCGCAAGTTTTTGACCGCAGTTCGAACGCTCTGGCTCGCGCGAGTCTGGTTATTACCGGCTTGATTGTTGTCGCGCTGGGCGTTGCCTTGAATTCACTGCAGCGATCCCCGTGGGTCACCAGGCAGGGTCAACGGCCCGACCAGCCGATCCCCTTCAGCCACAAGCACCACGTCGAAGGCCTGGGCCTGCAATGCCAGTACTGTCACGTTCAGGTGGAGAAGGCTGCTTATGCGGGGATTCCTCCGACCAAGACCTGCATCAACTGCCACGCGCAGATCTGGACCAACGCCGAGTATCTCGAGCCGGTCCGCCAGAGCTGGGCGACGGGCGCGTCGATCCAGTGGATCCGCGTTCATGACCTTCCGGACTTCGTCTACTTCAACCATGAAATTCACGTGAACAAGGGCATCGGCTGCGCAAGCTGCCATGGCCGCGTGGACGAGATGCCGCTGATGTACCAGCAGAACACGCTGCAGATGGAGTGGTGCCTGAACTGCCACCGCAATCCTGCCGTGAACCTGCGCCCGACGGCGGAGATCTACAACATGGCCTGGGAAGGCCCCTCGACCTCGAAGCCGGTTGTCTGCGGCAGCACGAACAAGGGAGCGGAGGGAGTTCCCACGGCGCAGAACGTGAGCTGCGAGGTGACGACGGAAGAGGCTGCGGTCCCCTCCGGATACACGAAGTTCACCAGCCAGATGGAGCTGGGCAAGTACCTCACGGCGCAGTACCACATTCGTACCCCGGATGAACTCTCGAGCTGCGAGACGTGCCACCGATGAAGACGGCTCGGACCACAACGATTGGGATAGGAACAGAAGAGACGATGGCTGACACAAAGTCACTAACGGAAGAGAAGGCCCGGGTCGTAACGCAGATAGCCCCTGCGAAGATGACGCTGGCCGAGGTTCGGGCAAAGCTCGACGGGAAGACTGGCAAGCGTTTCTGGAAGAACCTCGACGAGCTTTCCGACAGCCCGGCGTTCCAGCAGCTGATGCAGGAGGAGTTCCCTCGTCAGGCTGGAGCAGGCGAGTGGGTCGACGCGGTTTCGCGGCGCGGCTTTATGAAGGTCATGGGGGCATCGTTTGCGCTGGCTGGACTGGCCGGTTGCACCAAGCAGCCCGATGAGCCGATCTTCCCCTACGTGAAGCAACCCGAGGACCTCGTCCTGGGCAAGCCGATGTACTTCGCGACGGCGCATCCGTTCCCGACGGGCGCGATCCCGGTGCTGATCAAGTCGGACTCGTTCCGCCCTATTAAAGTAGACGGCAACCCTGAGCATCCGATGTCGAAGGGCAAGTCGGACGCCATGACCCAGGGAACACTGCTGGACATGTACGATCCCGACCGCTCGCAGCATGTGCGTCTGCGCGGTCAGATCGCCGGCTACGGAGACTTTCAGAAGGCGTTTATCGACGCAGCGAAGAAGACCTCCGGTGGACAGGGCTTCTACTTCCTGAGCGAGACGATCACCTCGCCGACCCTTGCAGCGCAGTGGAAGTCGGTACAGGCGGCGTATCCCTCCGCAAAATTAGTGCAGTGGGAGCCGGTGAACCAGGACTCCTCGCGCGCGGCCTCGAAGGCCGCCTTCGGCAGCTATGCCGATGCGCAGTACAAGCTGGAAGACGCCGACGCCATCCTCTCGCTCGACGCCGACTTTCTCGGTGGCATCGCGCACCCCGGCTTCCTTCCGCTGGCGGCTGCCTATGCCGAGCGCCATCGCTGGGAAGAGGGCAAGAAGACGAACCGTCTGTACGTCGTCGAGTCGATGCCCACGGTGACCGGCTTCAAGGCGGAGCATCGCCTGGGCCTCAAGCCCAGCCAGGTTGCGGCCTTTGCCGATGCGCTGGTCTTCGGCACTGCGCCTGCGGGACTGAACGCCGAGCAGGCGAAGTTCTTCAACGTCCTGCTGGCCGACCTGAAGAAGTCGAGCGGCAAGGCGGTCGTTATCCCCGGCGAACAGGCCCCGGCCTCGGTTCACGCTGCCGCGTATGCGATCAATACGCTGATCGGCGCTGTGGGCAAGACGGTGGTCTACACCGAGACGGTGAATCCGCTTCCGAGTGAACAGGTCGCCGACTTCAAGGCGCTGGTCGCCGACATGAACGCAGGCAAGGTGCAGTGGCTGGTGATGCTTGGTGTCAACCCCATCTACTCCGCCCCTGCCGACCTGGACTTCGCGGATGCGTTCGGCAAGGTGCCGAACACGGTCCATCTGGGGACGCATCTCGATGAGACGGGCTCGATCTCGACCTGGCACATTAACAAAGCGCACTACCTCGAGAGCTGGTCGGATGCGCGCGCGTATGATGGCACGATTTCGATCATCCAGCCGATGATCGACCCGATGTACGGCGGCAAGAGTGCGCACGACATCTTCCAGACATTGCTCGCCGATCCGCAGGCTTCCGCCTACGACGCGGTTATCGCCAACGCAAAGACGTACATCAAGGGCGACTTCGCCACGGGCTGGCGCAAGGCGCTGCACGACGGCTGGGTCGCGGATACCGCATTCACTCCCAAGGCTGGTGTACCGGCACGGGTGACGAGCTTTGCGGCGCCGAAGGGATCGTCGTCGGGCTACGAGCTTGCGTTCCGCCCCGATCCTTCGCTCTATGACGGCCGCTATGGCAACGTCGGCTGGATGCAGGAGCTGCCCAAGCAGGTGACGAACCTGAGCTGGGACAACGCCGCGCTGATCAGTATGGCGACCATGGACGCGCTGAAGGTCGAGGAGACCGAGCTGATCGAGCTCGAACTCAACGGCCGCAAGGTGACGGCTCCGGTCCTGATGACCCCGGGCCACCCCGACGGTGTGATCACGGTGCACCTCGGCCTGGGACGTAGCGCCGAGGCGGGCCGCGTGGGTGCGGGTGTCGGCTTCAATGCTTATAAGCTGCGCACGTCGGATGCTCCGTTGACCGGCGTGGGAGCTACGGCGAAGAAGATCGACGGCAGCTTCTACGATCTCTGCGTCACCAAGGTGCACAACGTCGAGCACCGCGGCAGCTTCGCGCAGCACGATCTCGAGCGTCCAAAGTACGACACCGAGGGAACCTTCTCGCTGGCCGGTCACGAGGCGATGGAGCGGTCGATCATTCGCTACGCCACGGTGGAAGAGGCGGAGAAGAACCCGAAGTTCGCCGAAGAGGGCGCCAGCGGCACGGTGGTCAACAAGGTTGGCTACGGCCCGCAGGGCGAGAACCCGGCGCATGGCGATCCCGGCTGGAAGTCGCAGAAGGAAGTCGACCTCAGTATGTTCCCCGGCGAGTGGAACTACAAGAAGACCGACCCCTCGACGCTGAAGATCCAGAACGCCTGGGGCATGGCGATCGACCTGAACTCCTGCATCGGCTGCAACGCCTGCATCGTAAGCTGCTACGCGGAGAACAACATCCCCGTCGTGGGCCGCGAGCAGGTCAAGGTGGGCCGCAACATGCAGTGGCTGCGCATCGATACCTACTTCGAGGGCGACCTGCACGCACCGAAGGCGCACTTCCAGCCGATGGCCTGCCAGCACTGCGAGAACGCGGGCTGCGAACAGGTCTGCCCGGTGGGAGCGACGGTGCACACGCCGGAGGGTCTGAACGTGATGGTCTACAACCGTTGTGTGGGCACGAGGTACTGCTCGAACAACTGCCCGTACAAGGTTCGCCGGTTCAACTTCCTTCTGTACTCGGACTACGAGACGGAGAGCCTGAAGTTCATGCGCAACCCGGACGTCTCGGTACGTTCGCGCGGCGTGATGGAGAAGTGCACCTACTGCGTGCAGCGCATCGAGGCGGTCAAGATCAAGGCAGACAAGGAAAACCGCGAGATCCGCGACGGCGAGATCGTGACGGCCTGCCAGCAGGCCTGCCCGACCGACGCCATCGTCTTCGGCAATATCAACGACAAGGCGAGCAAGGTTGCGAAGGCCAAGGCCGAGGAGCGCGACTACCAGGTGCTGGGCGACCTGAACTACCGTCCACGCACCACCTATACGGCTGGCGTTATCAACCCGAATCCGGAGCTGGCATAAATGGCGACGAAAGTACCCATCAACGACCCCATGATCGACCCGCGGACCGGCGAGTACGCGGTCATCGCGCCGGGCCACAACTTCAAGTCGGTCACGCAGAAGATCGCGGGACTGGTGCTGACGTCGAACACCCCGCTGGGCTGGTTCTTCGGCCTCATGGTGGCGGGCGGCGTAGCGACGCTGGTGGTCATCGCGGTGACCTGGCTCTTCCTGAAGGGCGTCGGCATCTGGGGCGTCACCATGCCCGGGGCCTGGGGCTTCGCCATTATCAACTTCGTCTGGTGGATCGGTATCGGCCACGCCGGTACGCTGATCTCGGCGATTCTGCTGCTCTTCAAGCAGACGTGGCGTAACTCGATCAACCGTTTCGCCGAGGCGATGACGATCTTCGCCGTGGTCTGCGCCGGCATGTTCCCGCTGATCCACGTCGGCCGTCCGTGGCTGGGATACTGGCTCTTCCCGTACCCGAACACGATGAACGTCTGGCCGCAGTGGCGTTCGCCTCTGGCCTGGGACGTCTTCGCGGTCTCGACCTACGCGACGATCTCGGTGGTCTTCTGGTACATCGGCATGATCCCGGACTTCGGCACGCTGCGCGACCGCGCACAGCTTCCGCTGGCCAAGTACTTTTACGGCATCCTCTCACTGGGCTGGCGTGGTTCGACGCGGCACTGGATCCGCTATGAGACGGCCTCGCTGCTTCTGGCTGGTCTCTCGACGCCGCTGGTGCTCTCGGTACACACGGTCATCAGCTTCGACTTCGCCGTGGCGGCCCTGGCGGGATGGCATACGACCATCTTCCCGCCGTACTTCGTCGCCGGCGCCGTCTACTCCGGCTTTGCCATGGTGCTCACGCTGGCGATTCCGATCCGGAAGTTCTACCACATGGAAGACCTGGTGACGCTGCGTCACCTGGACAACATGGCGAAGGTCATGCTCGCGACCGGTTCGATCGTGGCGTACGGCTACGGCATGGAGGTCTTCATGAGCTGGTACTCGGCCAGCCATTGGGAGTTCTTCATGATGTGGAACCGCATGTTCGGCCCAATGTGGTGGGGCTACTGGATGCTGATCCTGACGAACATCGCGATCCCGCTGACGACACTGTGGAGCCGCAAGCTGCGCGTCAACGTCGGCTACCTGTTCGTGCTGAGCTTCATCGTCAATATCGGTATGTGGTTTGAGCGCTTCGTCATCGTCGTGACCTCGCTCTACCGCGACTATCTCCCCTCAAGCTGGGGAACGTATGTTGCGACGAAGTGGGACTACATGCTCTTCATCGGAACGTGGGGCCTGTTTACCACCCTGTTCCTGCTGTTTGTGCGCTTCCTCCCGATGATCCCGATGTCGGAGATCAGGATGATGTTGCCGCAGACCAAGATCACCCGCCGCGGACCCGACGCCGAGACGGTCATTGAGGAGACCACCTAATGCCGCGCAAAGAAGGAATCTACGGCCTGCTGGCGGAGTTCAACACTCCGAGCGAGTTGGTGTATGCGACCGAAGAGGCGCGCGCCGCAGGGTATCGCCGTATGGAGTGCTATACGCCGTACCCGGTGGAAGAGGCTGCCACGGCGCTCCACTTCCACAAGAACCGTGTCCCGCTGGTCTGCCTGCTCGGCGGACTGATGGGCGTGACGACCGCCTTCCTGATGCAAACCTGGATCGCGGTCTGGGCCTATCCGCTGAACATCGCGGGGCGTCCCCTGTTCTCGTGGCCGGCGTTCATCATCCCGGCATATGAGTGGACGATTCTGTTCTCCGGTCTCGCCGCGGGGTTCGGCATGATCGCGTTGAATGGCCTTCCACAGCTCTATCATCCGCTGTTCAACGCTCCGAACTTCCGCAACGGAGCGACAACGGACAAGTTTTTCCTGTGTCTCGAAGCGGCCGATCCGCAGTTTTCGCCTACCGGCACGAGGGCGTTTCTTGAGCAGTTTCACGCGGTCTCCGTAGTCGAGGTGGACCACTAATGCAGGGACCAGGCATGCAGAAGTTCAAACAAATCGCGGCATTCGGTGCTACGGCGGCTACATTGGTTCTGGCCGGCTGCCGGCAGGACATGCACGACCAGCCGAAGTTCTTCCCGCAGCGAGGGACGACGTTCTATACCGACGGCCGCTCCGTCCGTCCGCAGGTGGCCAATACGGTTGCGCGCAGTCAGGCGCATCCCGACTCCTACTTCGCGACCGGTCTGGTCGACGGCAAGGAAGGCGATGGACTCCCCTTCGCGGTGACCGCGCAGGTGCTTGAACGCGGCCAGGAGCGGTTCAATGTTTATTGCACGCCCTGCCACTCGCGCGTAGGCAACGGCGAGGGCATGATTGTGCAGCGCGGCTACGCCAAGGCCGGAGACTTTCATACGGCGCGTCTGCGCACGGCCCCGCTGGGGCACTTCTTTCATGTGATTACGAACGGCTACGGCGCGATGCCGGACTACGCCTCCCAGGTGACCCCGGCCGACCGCTGGGCGATCGTCGCCTACATCCGCGCACTGCAACTGAGCCAGAACGCGCAGCAGGCGGATGTTCCCGCAGGCGCGCACGTTGAGCCGCTCAAGAGTATCGCCGAGAGCGCGGGCATGCCCGCCTCGTTCGCCGAAGCGTGGAATCTGCCGGGAACGGTAGATTCGGGAACACCGGACGGCCAGCCGTTCGTTCTTCCGTTGCCCGGCGCATCATCGACCTCGACACAAGCAGCACCGGCAGCAACGAAGCCGCCGGCCAAGCCAACCACCACCGGAGCAACAAAGCAGTAGTCTCGGAAGCTTCCGAATGAAGGCCTGAAACGAATGTCACACGGACACGAACATCACGGAGAGGAACACGGCCACGGGCCGAAGGTTCTTCCTGCATCGCTCGCCGCGCCCGAGGAGGCCATCAAGGCCTGGCGGATGCGCCTGCTGATCGTCGGTGCGCTCGCCGCCATCGTCTCTTTGCTAGCGTTCTCGTGGACCCACGAGGGCCGCAACCATCTGCTGCGCGGCTACCTCCTGGGGTTCATGATCTCCTTCGGCTTTGCCGGCGGCGGTCTGGCAATGCTGATGCTGCAATACGTCTCTGGCGGCAAGTGGGGCCTTCTGCTGCGTCGCCCGCTGGAGGCGATGTCGCGCACGCTCAAGCTGGTCGCGGTGCTGGTGATTCCTGTGCTGGTACTGATGAAGCATCTCTACCAGTGGGCTGCTTTCCCGAACGCGGCAGCAACGGCCGAGGCGCACGCCAAGGGCCTGATGACCCTGGAGCAGATGCTGACGGCAAACGCCAAGCACGCGATGCTCAGCCCGGCCTCCGCGATCGGGCAGACGATCGTGATCTTCGGCGTACTCGGTTTCATGGCGTACCTGCTCAACAAGTGGTCGCTGCAACGCGATGCGGACCCCCTGGCGGGCACGCAGGAGAGCTTCGATCGCTGGCGCATCAAGTTTGAGAACCTCTCGGGCATCGGCATTCTGATCTACGTGATTCTGCTGACCGACGGCGCGATCCTCTGGATCAAGTCGCTGGACGTCACCTGGTACTCGTCCATCTACGGCCTTCAGTTCCTGGTCGGTCAGGGCTACCAGGTGCTGGCGCTTGGCATCCTGTCGGTCGTCCTGCTCTCGCGCTTCCAGCCGATGAAGACGCTCTTGCGCGTGACCGAGCAGCACGACCTGGGCAAGTTCCTCTTTGCCTTCGTCATGCTGAACATCTATCTCTGCTTCGCGGAGTTCCTGATCATCTGGTCGGGCAACGTGCCGGACGAGATTCCCTGGTACATGGCGCGCATTCAGGGCGGATGGTGGGTCATCTGCTCGCTGGACTTCATCTGCCATTGGCTGATTCCGTTTGTGCTGCTGCTGTCGCGCGACCTGAAGCGGAACAAGACCAAGATGATCTGGCTGACCTGCTGGATGATCTTCGCCCGCTGCCTGGACATGTTCTGGCTGATCGAGCCGAACTTCTCGGATGCGGCTGGCAATCTGCACATTACGAACAACATTGGAATCCTTGCCTACATTACCGTTCCTGTGGCTGTCCTTTCGGTATGGGGTGCTTTCTACCTGACCGAGTTGATGAAGCGTCCGCTGATGAACGTGAACGACCCGCACCTGGAAGAGATGCTGGAGCCCGAACATGCCCACTAACGATCACGATCTGAAACACGACCCCCACGCCCATACGCCGGAAGAACCTGGCTACGAGGTATCGGACGTCAACGTCAACGGGGTCATCGTCTTTGTCACCGGTCTATTCGGCTTTCTGGCGGTCTTCTTCGTCGTCTGCTTTGTGCTGGGCAAGCTGATCAACGGAACGCTGATCAAGTCCGACGGCCCGGTGGACAAGTGGCACCAGCTTGCAGGCGTGAAGACGACGCGCGAGCGCGAGAATCTGACCACCAATCCCGATATGGAGCAGAGGGTCCTGCAGCAGGTGTCGAAGACCTTCCCGGAGCCCCGTCTCGACATGGACGACGGCAATCAGGCGACGGCCGACCTCCACTCCCGCGAAGACCTGATGCTCGATTACTACTCGTCGACACCGGGCCAGGACGCGATCCGCATCCCGATCAGCCGCGCGATGGAGCTGATTGCCCAGCGCGGCCTTCCGGTTCACGCCGAGCCTGCCGGCAGCGGCACGCTGATGGCGGGAGAAGAAGAGCCTGTGGTGCAGGCCCCTCTGACCGACGGATTCGCAAGAACGGGATACGAGCAGCAGGTGATCGAAGCCCGCAAGCAGAAGATGGACTTCGGCAAGGCCCAGGAATCGGAACACGCTGCATTGGTTCCTGTGAAGTAAGAAATAAATGCGGCAAGGGTTGAAGATGAGCGATTCGATCACAATTCGGAGAATGGCAGGAAGAGCGGCGAAAGCTGCCCTGGCCTGCGCTGTCTTGTGTGCTCCTCTGTTTGCGCAGGTCGCAGGTTACGGTGACAAGCAGACGGGCGAGAACTCCGGCGACCAGCTACCGCAGGTGCTGCAGCGCGTCGGCGTAACGCAGAAGCTGAATCAGCCGCTTCCTCTTGATGCCGAGTTTCTGGATGAGACGGGCAAGACGGTCAGGCTGGGAGACTACTTTGGAAAGCGTCCCGCGATCGTGACGCTGGTCTACTTCAACTGTCCGATGCTGTGCTCGGAGGAGATGGACGGTCTTGCCAGCGCACTGGAGATGGTGAAGCTGACGCCGGGCAAGGACTTCGACGTCATCGTCGTCTCGATCGACCCGAGTGATACGCCCGAGGCCGCCGCTAAGAAGAAGGAGTTCTACCTGAAGCGCTATGGGCGGCCGGAGACGGCGGCCGGGTGGCACTACCTGACCGGGCAGCGTCCTTCGATCGACCAGGTAACGGAAGCGGTTGGCTTTGGCTATGTGCGCGTTCCGGGGCCGGACGGCAAGCTGACGCAGTTCGCCCACGCCAGCTCGATTGAGATTGCGACGACCGACGGCAAGCTGGCGCAGTACTACCTCGGCGTGGAGTACTCGCCGAAGGACATTCTGCTGGGGCTGATTGAGGCCTCGGACAACAAGATTGGATCTCCGGTAGCGAACATCCTGACCTATTGCTATCACTACGACCCGCACGCCAATAAACACTCGCTGCGGATCGCCCGCGTTGTGCAACTGGGCGGTATGGTCACGATGGCGGGTCTGGGAGGCTTTATCTTCCTGATGTTCCGCAAGGACGCGAAGCTCGGACGAGACCACGATTTGACGAAGAAAGAGAATGGATAAAGGGTAACGATGCATATCAGTCCCGTACTGTGGCAATTCCTGATGAAGTGGCTGACGAACTCCGCGCTGTTTCCGCGCGAGGCGTCTACGATCGCGCCGTATGCCGACGCGCTCTACTTCTTTCTCCTGTTGATTACGGTTGTCGGCCTCGCGCTGGTGGGTACGCTTGTCTTCGGCTTTGCACTGCGGTATCGCAAGGACCGCAACCCCGTTGCAACGCAGGTGGAAGGCTCGACCCTGCTTGAGGCGACGTGGACGATCATTCCGTTGGCACTGTTCCTCATCGTCTTCGTGTGGGGCGCTCTGCTGTACTTCCGCATCTACAACCCGCCGCCCAATGCGATGAACATCTATGTCGTCGGCAAGCAGTGGATGTGGAAGGCCGAGCATCCAGGCGGACAGCATGAGATCAACGCGCTGCACGTTCCTACGGGGCAGCCCGTTCAGTTGACGATGATCTCGCAGGACGTCTTCCACAGCTTCTCGATCCCGGACTTCCGCGTGAAGCGCGAGGTCATCCCGGGCCGCTACTCAACGGTGTGGTTTGAGGCGACGACGCCGGGAACGTACCACATCTTCTGCACGCAGTACTGCGGCACGAACCACTCGGCGATGATCGGCGAGGTCACGGTGCTGACGCCCGAGGACTACAAGAAGTGGACGGAGGGCTCGACCAGCGGCATGTCGCTGGCTCAGAACGGCGAACGACTCTTTGCCAGCATGGGCTGCAATGCCTGCCACTCCGGCAACGCGGCTGCTCGCGGACCGAGTCTTGCTGGCGTCTATGGATCGAAGCTGAAGCTGGCGAACGGGTCTGAGGTTCTCGTCAACGAGGCCTATCTCCGCGATGCGATTCTGAATCCTTCGCAGCACGTTACGGCGGGCTATGCCCCCATCATGCCCACCTACCAGGGGCAGATCAGCGAAGAGGGTCTGATCGATCTGGTGGAGTATCTGAAGTCCCTGAAAACCAACTATCGTGTCCAGCAGACGCTGACCACGTCGGAGTCGAATAACCAGGCGGCTCCCGCAACACCAGAGGTGGTGAAACCATGAGCGCAACCAGTTCAACCATCGTCAATCTCCCTGACCAGAAGACGGCCACGCTTCCGAAGAAGAACTATATCAATGCGGAAGACGGTCTGCTGAGCTGGCTGCTCACGGGCGATCACAAGCGTATCGCGATGCTGTACCTGGTCTCGATCACGTTCTTCTTCTTTATCGGCGGCGCGTTCGCCGGCCTGATCCGACTGGAGTTGCTGACGCCGCAGCCCGATCTGGTGGCTTCGGACACGTACAACAAGCTCTTCTCCATGCACGGCATCATCATGGTCTTCCTGTTCCTGGTGCCCTCGGTGCCGGCGACCATCGGAAACTTCGTGATCCCGATCATGATCGGCGCCAAGGACCTTGCGTTCCCGAAGGTCAATTTGCTGAGCTGGTACCTGTACATGATCGGCGGCCTGTTCACGATGGCTGCGCTGGTGCTTGGCGGAGTCGATACCGGATGGACCTTCACCACGCCGCTCTCGACCCACTACCTGAACACGCATGTGGTCACGGCGGGTCTGGGAGTCTTCATCATCGGGTTCTCGTCGATCTTTACCGGCCTGAACTTCATCGTCACGATCCACCGCATGCGCGCTCCGGGCATGACCTGGTTCCGCTTGCCGCTGTTCGTCTGGTCGAACTATGCGGCCTCGATCCTGATGGTGCTGGGAACCCCGGTTCTGGCGATCACGCTGGTGCTCGTGGTGCTTGAGCGCACGATCCACATCGGCGTCTTCGACCCGACGCTGGGCGGCGACCCTCTACTCTTCCAGCATCTCTTCTGGTTCTACTCGCACCCTGCCGTGTACATCATGATTCTTCCCGGCATGGGCGTCATCTCGGAGATCATCTCGACCTTCAGCCGCAAGCGCGTCTTCGGCTACTCGGCGGTTGCGTTCTCCTCGGTGGCGATTGCGATCTTCGGCTTCTTCGTCTGGGCGCACCACATGTTCATCATGGGCGTGTCGAACTACTCGGCGCTGGTCTTCTCGCTGCTGACCATGCTCGTTGCGGTTCCTTCTGCGATCAAGGTCTTCAACTGGTCGTTCACCATGCAGAAGGGCTCGATCACCTTCGAGACCCCGATGATGTATGCCTTCGGCTTCCTCGGCCTGTTCACCATCGGCGGCATGACGGGCGTCTTCCTCGGCGCTCTGGGCATGGACATCCATCTGACCGAGACCTACTTCATCGTGGCGCACTTCCACTTCGTGATGGTGGGAGGCATGCTGATGGCGTTCCTCGCAGGCGTCCACTTCTGGTGGCCGAAGATGACGG
Source organism: Acidobacteriota bacterium (assembly GCA_018268895.1). NCBI lineage: Bacteria > Pseudomonadati > Acidobacteriota > Acidobacteriota bacterium. The sequence goes on from JAFDVP010000007.1 coordinate 568,523, forward strand.
GCCGCATGTATCCGGAGTCGCTGTCGAAGCTGGCTGCGGTGACGACCTTCATCGGCTTCAACCTGACCTTCCTGCCGCAGTTCATCCTGGGCTACCTCGGCATGCCGCGCCGGTATCACTCGTATCCGCCGGAGTTCCAGGTGCTGAACGTACTCTCGACCGCAGGAGCGACGGTGCTTGGCATTGGCTACATGCTCCCGATGATCTACCTGGCCTGGTCGCTGAAGTATGGCGCGATCGCGGGCAACAATCCCTGGCAGGCGACGGGCCTCGAGTGGCAGATTCAGTCGCCGCCGCTGACCGAGAACTTTGTTGAAACGCCCGTGATCGACTACGAGGCTTACGACTACGAGTGGCTTGCCCACAAGACGGAACAAGAGGTGACGACCGTTGGATAACGCGATCGCAGTAGCATCCGATACTCACGCAGAGGAGCATCACCACGCCGCTCTGCCGCAACTCCGTCACCACTTCGAGACGGAGGAGCAGCAGCGCGAGGCCGGGACGTTCGGCATGTGGCTGTTCCTGCTGACGGAAATCATGTTCTTCGGCGGAATGTTTTTCGCCTATCTGCTGTACCGCAACTGGTACTACGATGCCTTCGTCGTGGCCTCGAACCAGCTCAGCATTCCGCTGGGAGGCACCAATACCGCGGTGCTGATTACGTCGGGCTTCTTCATGGCGCTCGGCGTGTGGGCGGCCGAGGTGCGCAAGAAGGGCCTGCTGGTGCTCTTCCTGGTTCTCACGATCGCCTTCGGCGCGGTCTTCCTTGGCATTAAATATGTCGAGTACCACGAGAAGTGGGAGAAGCATCACGTCCCCGGCGCGAGCTTCGACATCAAAGAGTTCGTCAATCCCCATGCGTATGGTCTGAATGAGAAGCCGCTGCCTCCGGATATGGCGCAGAAGACGCAGATCTTCTTCTCGCTCTACTTCGCGATGACCGGCATGCACGCGCTGCACATGATCATCGGTATCGGGCTGCTGTTCTGGCTTCTGGCCAGGGCGCAGCGAGGAGACTTCAGCTCGGGGTATGTGGCGCCGATAGAAAACTTCGGGTTGTACTGGCACTTTGTCGATATTGTGTGGCTGTTCCTGTTCCCGCTGCTATATCTCATCAACCGCCATCCCGTTTAGCCAGAGAAGCGCGCAGCCGCTCGACGGCTGCGGAGGAGAAGAGAACAAGTGTCTGAACATATTCACGATCCCGCAAACATCACCAACCCGGAGCACGCGGACCATCACATCGTCTCGCCGCTCCAGTACACCTATGTGTTTGTCGCGCTTCTGGTGGGGACCATCCTTACGGTGGTTGCAGCCAAGATCGAACTGGGGATCTTCAACCCGATCGTGGCGCTGGCCATTGCATGCACCAAGGCAGTGATCGTCATCCTGTTCTTCATGCACGTCTATTATCAGTCGAAGCTCATCAAGCTCACCGTCGCATCGGGCTTCCTGACCTTCCTGATCCTGATCACCATGACGCTGAGCGACTACATCACGCGCGCATGGGGACTCTGGTAAGAGAGTTTTTGTTTCAAACGATAATGCGGCCCTCGGGCCGCATCTTTTTTGGTCGCTTTGTGACGTGTATATCCTCTTCGGGTTGCTGCTCCCGTTGGTCGCTGGAAGAATTCTCACGCCAGCGAGAGGCCCAGGGCAAAGCCGGTATAGAAGTCACGAAGTGGCCGCCGCACGAGCAGGGCGTACTCTGGCTTAATAAGGGTTGGGCTGGTTGCTGAGGATCTCCTTGCCGCCGCTTTGCATCAGCAGGTAGGTCTTCCCGGGGAGCTTAGGCAGCGGCTCGCTCACATCCTGCCAGAGGAAGACGCGGTGAATGTCGCTCCACTTCAGTCGCAGCGTGTTTGAGTCATCGAAGATTGGCGGAGCATCGGAGAAGAAGCTGCCGTACCAGAGGTTCGAGCTGCGTCCCTCAAAGATGTGAATGTCGCTTCGGTTCAAATAAAAGCCGAGCGAGCTGCCGGCTTCGTACTCGCCGTGGATAACGATGATGTCGTCCGGCTTGAGGCCGGCTGCGATGGCATCGGCCAACTGCTTCGATGTCAGTACAGGGGAAAAGATCTGCAGACCGAGATGCGCAGCTATCAGAAAGCCGAACGCCCCCGCAGCCAGCCACAAGTTCGCAAGGTGCGGCCTGTAGCTCTTTCGCAGCAGCCATGCGATCAGTGTTCCGCCGAAGAGAGCGACTGCTGCAATAATGAGCGGCTTGCGGAAGGCTCCCATCGCCTGCGCGTTGAGGTCGAGGAAGTGGCCGAAGGAGAGAGCGTACTCGCCGGGGTTCTGCTGTAGCAGCGTTGCAAGATCGATGTTCGGCCCCGGTGGTTGCGCGTGGAAGACGAAGAAGAGCGCCGCCAGTGCGGCGAGCGATCCAAAGGCCAGCAGTACGGTGGCGATGCGCTGGCCGGATACGACGAGAGTGTCGGGAATGCTGAAGGACTCAGCCTCGTTCGCCTCGCGCATCAGCCACGCGGCAATCAGCAATATCAGCGCAGGCAGCGAGGGGAGCACGTAATACTCCTGCCGCGTGGAGAGCGAAAAGAAGAGCAGCGGTACCGCAGCCCAGATGCCAAGCAGCAACACGGTGTTTTCTTCCGGCGTGAGTGACACCACGTGGCGCTCAGGATTGATCCTTGTCTGCAACCATCTCCATCGCGCGAATAAAGGTGAAGCAGCAACCGCCGCGCGTACTTCAATCTGCGAGACGGCGTGGAAGAGGAAGGCGCTCCACGGCATCAGCCAGATGAGGAGGAGCCCCCAGAAGAGTGCCAGCGGAACGGTGTCGTAGTCGCGCGGCACTCGCAGGTTGAGGTAGCGGAGAAGGTGTTCGTTGACGAAGTAGAACCACGTCCAGCCGTGGACGTTGCCATCGCCTGGTTGCGGCACGATCCAGTGTCCATGCGTGAAGGTGATGCTGCCGGGGTCTCCCTGCGACGGGTTCGCAAGGCCGATCAGGATGTGCCACGGCGCCGCGATCAGCAGGAAGATCGCCGCGCTGGTGAATGGGTGGCAGCGCAGGATGCGGGCGAAGGCCCCGCGCCATCCGCGTGTGACGACGAGGTGTACGGCGACAATCCCGACAGGGAAGACGACACCGATGAGGCCCTTGGTGAGAACGCCGAGAGCGCAGCAGGCGGCGAATCCGAAGCAGGGCAGGCGATCGGGTTGTTGCTGTTGCTCGGTGATCCAGAAGCAGAGGATCGCCAGCGCGAGCCAGAGGCAGACCATCGCGTCGGGGATGGTGATGCGGGTGAAGATGAAGATACCGAAGCTCGAGAGCAGGATGATCGCAGCGTAGAAGCCCGCGCGTGTGGACTGGAAGGCGCGGCGAGCGAAGCATTCCAGCGCCAGCGCCAGTGCGAGCACGGTAAGGGCCAGCGGGAAGCGCGCGGCAGAGGTATTCACGCCAAAGGCCTTCATGCTGGCGGCCATCGACCAGTAGAGCAGAGGCGCCTTTTCGAGGTAGCGGATGCCATTAGCGTAGAGCGTGACCCAGTCGTGGCGCAGCAGCATCTCGCGCGAGACCTCGGCATGGACGGAGTCGGCGTCGTCGAGCAGCGGCGGCGCCAGCAGGGCGAATGTGGAATACAGGAAGAACCACAGTGCGACGACAATCAGGCGATTGCGTCGTGTTGGCGTGTACTCGAGAGGCACATCACAAGTGTATGGGCGGCAGCGGATATGTACGGAGATTCGCGGATAAAAAGCTGTAGCTCCGTCGCCTTCGAGCGACCCCAGTCGAGGTAACCATGCGGACTTAGGACTTTGCCCGCGGGCCTCTGCGCCAAACCGCGGTCCAGTTTGTGTAGACTCAGGCTTACTGCCGATGCGCGATCTCGTTCAACTCAACTCACAGGCTCCGGGGCCGCCGGCGGAGCTGATCTTCGGCGACTGGTACCCGGCGCTGCGCTCGCGTGAGCTGCGCGCGGGGAAGATGACGACAGCGCTTCTGCTCGGCGTTCCGCTGGTGTTGGGGCGGAAGCGCGACGGGCGGCTGTTCGCGATGCGCGATCTCTGTCCGCATCGCGGCATTCCGTTGTCGGCGGGGTGGTTCGACGGAGCGAATGTGCAGTGCAAGTACCACGGCTGGAAGTTCGAGCCGTGCTCAGGGCAGTGCCAGGAGATCCCTTCGCTGACGTCGCACGACGGGCTCGAGCCGGGAAAGATCTATGCCGGCGCGTATCCGTGCGAGGAGCGCGACGGTTATGCGTGGGTGTATATGCCGGAAGCAGGTACAGGAAGGTCACTCGGCGAACTGCCTCCGGTGCCGGAGCTGCCGAAGTTTTCGGCGAAGTATCGTTCGGCGCATCTTGTGGCCGACCTGCCCTGCAACGTCGACCACGGCATCATCGGCCTGATGGACCCGGCGCACGGTCCGTTTGTGCACCAGGCGTGGTGGTGGCGCAGCCGCTCGAGCATTCACAAGAAGACGAAGCACTTCGAGCCGATTGCCCAGGGCTTCAGGATGTCTTCGCATGCTCCCAGCGCGAACTCGGCTCCTTATAAGTTGCTGGGAGTTTATGGCGAGCTGATTACGACGACGATCGACTTCGTACTGCCCAACCGCCGCTATGAGACGATTCGCGCGGGCGCAAAGTGGTTCTCCAGCCTGACTACTGTCACGCCGGTAACGGCCTCCACGTGCAGGATCGATGTGCTTGCCGCGTGGAACGTCTTCTACCATGTTCCATTTGTAACTTCAATCGCTACATACTTTGGCGGGAGGTTCGTCGGGCAGGACCAGCAGACGATGGTCGAGCAGGCCCAGGGGCTGAGGTATCACCCAGGGCTGATGCTGATCGACGATGCGGACAAGCCGGCGAAGTGGTACTTCGCTCTGAAGCAGGCGCGGCTCAAAGGAACGGGTGAACATCCCCTGACGGCCCCGGTGACGTTGCACTGGCGCAGCTAGCGAACTTGAGGTCGGGTGTTGGACAGGTCTCCCCGGTGAACTTGGCGCGATAGGTGATGGGCCAAATATGCTGAATGTCTGTTGCAAGGAGCGAGTCTGATGGATTGTCGTCGCAAGCTGGCTGTTTTGTTTTGTTGTGTGTTGTCTGGCGGAGCGGCCTTCGCTCAACAGCCGGCGATGATGTGTCACGGCGGAGAGATGACGGGCGAGATCAAATCAGCCGAGACTCTTCCCGCGCCGGTAAAGATGGAGGGGCTGGGCAACAGCTCGCTTGCGATCACGGCGGCCAACGATGAGGCGAAGATGTGGTTCACGCAGGGACTGAACCTGCTGCACGACTTCTGGGACTACGAGGCGGCGCGAGCGTTTGAGCAGGCGGTGCGGTCGGACCCGAAGTGCGCGATGTGCTATTGGGGGCTTTACCAGGCCGCGAGTTTTCGCGGCGGCGGCGTGGCCTGGGGAGACGATGCGCTGAAGAAGGCGAAGGCGCTTTCGGGGCACGCAAGCAAAGCGGAGCGGCTCTACATCAAGGCCACTGTTGCGGACAGCAAGGAGAAGGCGGCGCGGTCGAAGCATGGCCCGAATACGGGCGGTGGCGGCGACGAGCCCTATAAGGACTCGGAGGAGACGAAGGTCCTGCGGGAGCTGGTGCGGAACTACCCGAACGATGTGCAGGCGAAGATCTACCTGGCCGAGTCGATGATGAACGGCTTCGACAAAAAGGGCGGGCCGAAGGCGGGTACGGCGCAGGGGCAGGCACTGCTGGTGGAGATACTGAAGGAGCATCCCGACGACTCGGCGGCGAACCACTACTGGATTCATGCGGTGGAGCCGGGGAACCATCCGGAGCTTGCGCTCGAGAGCGCGAAGAAGCTGGGAGCGCTGTCGCCGGCCTCGGGGCACATGGTGCATATGCCGGGGCACATCTTCTACCGCACGGGAGACTACGAGACGGCGCGCGTGTCGTTCGAGGACTCGATGCATGTGGACGAGGCGTACATGAAGGCACAGCAGGTGACCGTGGCCAACGACTGGAACTACGTGCACAACCTGATGTACCTGATCGCGAATTTGATGGAGGCGGGACGGATCGCGGAGGCGACAGCGATCTCTGCGAAGCTGACGAATGCGCGAGGAACGGCGGGAGGGACGCTGTACCGGCAGACGCCGCGCGACGGGCTGACGCGGCTCAACGTGGAGCTGCCGGTGCTGTTGCGCGCGGGCGAATGGAAGGCCGCGACGGCGGCGCTTGAGCAGAGTGCGCCTGACGCCGGGCTGAAGAACCTGGCCGGTCTGCGGCAGGCGATGCTCGGCTACACGCGAGGGATGCTGGCGCTGGAGCATGGCGGCGTGAAGGCGGCGCGCCAGTCGGCCGACGCGCTGGAGGCTTACGTGAAGGCGCAGCCCGCGGCCGACGCGGATGCGATGCCCGGGATGCCGATGTCGTACACGGCGAAGGACGCGATGGCGAAGCCGCTCCACAGCTTTCTCGATGTCGCGTCGATGGAGCTGACGGCGAGTGTGTTGCTGGCCGAGGGGCGCGGCGTCGAAGCGGATGCGATGTTTACCAGGGCGGCGGATGCCGAGCGCGCGCTGGGCTATCGCGAGCCGCCGATGTACATACGTCCCGTGGGCGAGACGCGCGGCGACGCGCTGCTGCGGGCGAGCCGATACGACGAGGCGAAGGCGGCGTACGAGTCTGCGTTGAAGGAGCGTCCGAACTCAGGGTATCCGCTGTTCGGGATGGCGCAGGCGGACGCGGCTGCGAAGCATCGTCAGTTGGCCACGGCGGAGTATGCGCGCCTGCTTGCGGTGTGGGCCAATGCGGATGCCGACCTGCCGCAGGTGCAGACGGCCCGTGCCTGGATCGAAGGCCAGGCGGCGAGCGGTCAGTAGAGCGCGTGGACGCAAGGAAGAGGGCGTAGAGTATCCTGTTGCGCGAGCGAGGGAGAGAGCGATGGCGCATACTCCGGCGGAACGGCGGGAGCAGGGGCAGCAGCGGCGCAAAGTGATGCCGCGTGTGGACCATGCGGCCTGGAACGCGACGCTGCGGCGCGAAGATCCGATTCGGCTGATGCAGGCGTCGATGCGTGGGCGTGTGTCGAAGCTGGTGGCGCTGAAGTATGAGCGGATGGCGGCCTCGCCGTTCGGGTTTTTTCGCGGCGCGGTGCCGGTGATGGCCTACGACCTGTCGCTGATGAAAACTCCGGGGATCGCGGCACAGCTCTGCGGCGACGCGCATGTGCGCAACCTGGGAGCGTACGCTGGGCCGGACGGCAGGCTGGTCTTCGACATCAACGACTTCGACGAGACGATCGCGGGGCCGTTTGAGTGGGACGTGAAGCGGATGGCGGCGAGTCTGATCGTGGCCGCGCGTGGCTCGCATATGCGGGAGATGGACTGTCGCGAGGCATCGCAGGTGTTTCTTCGGCAGTACCGGGTGACGATGCTGGCGCTGTCGAGACTGCCGGTGCTGGAGATGGCGCGCTACCAGGTGCATCGGTTGCGTTCGGTGACAACGGTCGACGGAATTCTGCGATTGGCGCAGCGGGCTACACCGGCGCATACGCTGGAACAGTTGACCGAGGTTAGACAGGGAGTGGCCAGCAAAGCGAAGTCCGGCAAAGCGGGGCCGGGTAAAGCGAAGCGATCGCAGCATGAGCAGAGAGTCTTCAAGGCGCTGCCTCCGGTGTTGACGCGGGTGACGGGAGCGATGGCGAAGAAGGTGATCGCCTCGCTGGAACAATATGCGAAGACGCTGCAACCGGAGAGGAGAGTGTTTCTGGCGCAGTACAGGCCGCTGGATGTGGCATTCAAGGTGGTGGGGACGGGCTCGGTGGGGCTGCGCGACTACTGTGTTTACATGGAAGGTAATGGAGCGAAGGACCCTCTGTTTCTGCAGATCAAGGAAGAGGCGGAATCGGGGTATGCGTCGTATGCGGGGAAGGTAACGGGCCTGCGTGCCGTGCCGAAGGGGGAACATCAAGGTAGGCGCGTGGTGGATGGGGAGCGCGCGATGCAGTTGCAGTCCGACCCGATGCTGGGATGGACGACGCTTGATGGCCGCGAGTACCTGGTGCGGCAGTTGAACGACCACAAGGCTTCGATCAATCTGGACGATCTGACGCCGGATGGGCTTATGGAGTATGCCGAGGTGTGCGGAGAGCTGCTGGCGCGCGGACACGCGCGGTCGGGGGGCTGCATGGAGATCGCGGGTTATCTTGGGCGCTCGACTCGGTTCGACGACGCGGTGGCTGCCTTTGCCACGGCCTACGCCGACCAGACGGAGGCGGACTGGGAGACGCTGGTGACGTGGAGGAAAAGCCACGGAAAGGCTGTGACGAAAAAAAGCAACCTCGCCGCGCATCTCCACTGATCCCCGGTGCCCGTTGCCGGGTCTGGTGCCTCCCACCGTAACGCTTACGTAACTTTCATGTAGGATGCTTGCTGCTTATGGACAAGCGAATTTTAGGCGGCGTAATCTTCTGCGCGTGTGCGGCTGTGACGATGAAAGCACAGGATGCTTCGGTGAATCCCTACATACAACTGATGGAGAAGGCAGGTGCCCATGCGAAGGCGTATGGGGCGGTGCAGCCTGTGCTGTCGCCGGTGGATTCGACGGTGCTGAACGGCGCGGTCCCGGTGAAAGAGTTGCAGGCCAAGGGCTTCAAGATCGTTCCGTGGACGACGAATGAGCGGGAGAAGATGCGCGCGCAGATCCGCCTGGGTGTCGACGGATTAATTACGGACAGGCCTGATCTGCTGCAACAGGTGCTGAAGGAGGAGCGCGCGGCGGCGACGACAGAGGCGCAGAAGAAATACCTCGCGCGGTTCGATGTGACGGCGCATCGCGGCGGACGCGGTCTGCGGCCGGAGAACACGCTCCCTTCATTCGAGAGCGGGCTCGATCAGTTGACGACGACGCTGGAGACGGACACGGGCGTGACGACCGACGGTGTTTCGCTGATCTGGCACGACCAGTTTCTGAACCCGGAGAGTTGCCGCCGCGCCGACGGCAAGCCGTACACGCTGGAGAACCGCATCTTTATCAAGGACATCTCGAGCACGGAGGCGCAGAAGACGTTGATCTGCGACAAGGTGCACTTCGGCGATGCTCAGAAGAACGACCTTGCGCTGTCGCCGGTTGCTGTGGCGTTTGCGAAGAAGGAAGGGCTGATCAGCCCGTATGTGCCGACGTATGCGGCGCAGTTATTTCGCTTCGTGAACTTCTACGTGGAGTACTACCGCACGGGCGCGGGTAAGGGCGACGCGCACGCGAAGGAGCGGGCCGGCAATGCGGCGCGCGCGCGGTTCAACATCGAGACGAAGCTCATGCCTGAGGGGATCGCGACCGATGAGGAGCACCGCAATCACACGGTTGGGCCGCAGGCGTTCGTCGATGCGCTATGCGGAGCTATTGTGAAGAACGGAATGACGCAGCGCGCAGAGGTGCAGAGTTTCGACTACAGGACGCTGGTTCTGGTCGAGGAGCAGTTCCCGAAGATTCCAACGTACTACCTGACGTCCAGTCCCAAACTGCTCTCGAGCCCCATGGTTCCCGAGTCGTTGCGGGTCATCAGCCATTAAGGGCGAACGCTGCCCTTGATCTCCTGGAGGTTTGTATAATGCAACGGGTCGATTCATCGTCAAGTCACAACTTCGTCATCGCATGTACACAGGGCGGGATTAGCCTTGCTTCCATGCGTAAAACTTTCTCTTTGCTGGCACTCGCGCTGGCGTGCCTCGTTCTGTTGCCTGGGCGCGCCCTGGGGCAGTACGAGAACGGCAGCATTGTCGGCTCGGTGCACGACGCCTCGGGCGCGGTCGTTCCGGGCGCAACGATCAAGGTTACCAATATCGCGACGGGCGTGGTCAGCACGCGCCAGTCGAACGACAGTGGCGACTACGAGGTTCCGGCGCTACGCGTGGGCCAGTACAACATCGAGATCAGCAAGACAGGCTTTGCACTGGCGCGAGCGCACGATATCTCCGTTTCGGTAGGGGCGCGGCAGAGAATCGACCTGACGCTACAGGTCGGTGAGACAAGCACGACGGTTGAGGTGACGGGCGTGTCGTTGCAGGTGGAGACGGACACCAGCCAGCGCGGCCAGATCGTGACGCAGTACCAGACGGCGGCGCTGCCGCTGGTAAGCCGCAACTACTCCGACCTGATCGGCCTGACGACGGGCGTGCGGCAGACGACGCAGTCCTACTCGAGCACGTCGAACACGGGCCTGACGCGCGAGGGATCGTTCAACGTGAACGGCCAGCGCTCGATCTTCAACAACTTCCTGCTGGACGGCATGGACAACAACGCCTACGGCGAGTCGAACCAGGGCTTCTCGAACCAGATCATTCAGCCGGCGCCGGACTCGATCGCGCAGTTCCAGGTGGTGACGAACAACGAGACCGCGGAGTACGGCCGCGCGTCGGGCGCCGTGATCAACGTGGCGTTCGCGCAGGGCGGCAACAAGTTGCATGGGCGCGTGTACGAGTTCATCCGCAATACCGACCTGAACGCGACGGGCTTCTTCCGTCCGCCGGGAGGCAAGAAGCCCAGCTACAACCGCAACCAGTTTGGCGGCAACATCAACGGTCCGATCATCAAGGACCACCTCTTCTACTTCCTCGACTACGAGGGCTTCCGCCAGGTTCGCAAGCAGATCTCGACGGCGACGCTGCCGACGCCGAACCAGCTCGCGGGCAAGTTCTCGAAGACAGTCTACGATCCGTATGACGGCACGGCATACGCGGCGGGAACATCGATCCTGAACGCGCCTCACATCTCGCCTTCGGCGCGGACCATCGCCGGTCTGATTACGCAGCTTAATCCCGGCACCGCATCGACGAGCAACTTCACGACGTTCCAGCGCTCGAACAACTATACGGACAAGGGCGATCTGCGGCTGGACTACACAATCAACTCGAAGAACACGGTCTTCGTGCGCGCTTCGCAGTTGAAGACGAACGCGACGGACTTCCCGATCTTCGGGCTTCCGCTGGACGGCAGCTCGAACGGCAAGCAGCGCATTCTCGACCAGCAGCTTGCAGGCGGTTATACGCGCGTGATCAGCTCCAATCAGCTTCTGGATGCGCGTGTCAGCTTCTCGCGCACGCGCGCCGGCAAGTATTCGCTCTCGATCGGCACCAACCCCGGCTTTACGTATCCGGGACTGCCGACCGACCCGACGGTCGCGGGCGGCATCCCCGGAATCAGCATCACGGGCTTCTCGGCGCTGGGACGGCAGACGACGAATCCGCAGTTCCAGAACCCGTCGCTGTTCAACCCCAAGGTGAACTACTCGTGGGTGATCAGGAACCACTCGCTGAAGGCGGGCTACGAGTATCAGCAGATGTGGATGGACGTGCAGGACACAAACCCCCTGTACGGCAGCTTCACCTTCGCTGGAGGTTACAGCCGCAACTACAAGGTTGCGCCGCTTGAGACCTCGACGAGCGACAACACCTTTGCGGACTTTCTTTGGGGGGCTTCAAGCGCGTACTCGTTGTCGAGCTACTTTGTGGCGCAGCTTCGCAATCGTTCGAACTTTGCCTATCTGCAGGACGACTGGAAAGTCTCGCCCAAGCTGACCGTGAACATCGGCGTGCGCTACGAGTACACGACGCCTTACTGGGAGGAGAAGAACCGGCAGTCGAACTTCAACCCCGCGCTCGCGGCATCGAATCCTTTGGGCGCGATGGTACCGGTGACCTCGACGAACAACAGGTACGGCTATGAGCCGGACCGCAACGACTTCGCTCCCCGCATCGGATTTGCCTACGCGGTCGACGATAAGACGGCGCTCCGCGGCGGTTACGGCATCAGCTTCTCGCACTATGATCGCGCGGGCTCGGGCAATGTGCTTGCGATCAATCCTCCCAGCGCGCTCTTCGTGACGGTGACGCAGGCCGCTCCGAACGCGGGCGGAAGCGCGGCGACCTACAACCCGATCGACAATGGCTTTCCCGGCAACACGCTCGGGTTCAATCCGATCACGGCGAACGTAGCGTACATCGACGGCAGCCGCTATCGCGACAGCTACGTGCACAACTATTACCTCGACATCCAGCGCAGCTTCGCGAAGAACATCCTGTTCGACGTGGCCTACGTCGGCAATCATGGCTTGAAGCTGTTGCAGTTCGGCAACTACAACCAGGCCGACCCGAAGGTGATTACGAACAACAAGTTCACGCGGCCGATTTCGACCTACGGCGACATCACGATCGCGTTGCACGAGGCGTACTCGAACTACAACGCGTTGCAGGTGCGCTACGAGCAGCGCATGGTTGCGGGTCTAACGCTGCTGAACTCGTTCTCGTGGTCGCACGCGCTGGACAACGCGGGTGCTTCGCTCGAGGCGAACACGCCTTCGATGCAGGACTATCGCAACCCTGCGGGGGACTACGGACAGTCGGAGTACAACCAGCCGATCGTGAATACGACGTCGCTGGTGTACGAGCTTCCGTTCGGCCGTGGACGGCACTTTCTGAACACGGGCGGGATCGTGAACCAGGTGCTGGGACAGTGGCAGGTCTCGGCGGTGAACCAGGCGATGAGCGGCTTCCCGTACCAGGTCACGTATACGCCCCCGACGGCCAACCAGGTGTCGGGCATCTCGGCGAGCTATCGCGGGCAGAACCTGTATCGTCCGAACCGCGTGGCCGGTCAGCCAATGAACTCGCTGGACAAGTCGAAATCGACGGGTACTGCATTGCAGTACACCAATCTCGCGGCCATCTCGCTGCCGACAAATCCAATCAGTACTGTCAACGGCGTCCCAGTAAGCCCGTTCGGCAACATGGCACGCGACCCTGGCCGCAGCCCCATCTTCACGACGCTGAACCTGGCGTTCAACAAGCGCTTCGATACTCCGGTCGAGAGTCTGAAGGTGGAGTTCCGCGGCGAGTTGTATAACGCCTTGAACCACACCAACTTTACGCAGCCCGGCAGCGGCATCGGAATCTCCGGCGCCAACCTGACCGGCGGTACGATCACCAGCACGTTCGATCCGCGCATCGTTCAGTTCGGCGCGAAGGTGCTCTTCTAAAGACAAATTGCATCGGGAGCGCGCCGGTGGCTTCGTGCCATCGGCGTTCTTCTCTTTAAGACAACTACAATCAAAAGAATGGCTTTGACATTTGAGATACACGCGACGGCCGGGGGCGGTGGCCGCAGAGCAGCTCTGACGTTGCCGCATGGTGTCGTGCAGACGCCGGTCTTCATGCCGGTGGGGACTGCGGCGAGCGTGAAGACGGTGGAGCAGGGCGTCCTGGAGAAGATAGGGCCGCCAAAGGCTGACGGTACTCCGCGCGGTGCGGAGATCATTCTTGCGAACACGTATCACCTGTACCTGCGGCCCGGACACGAGCTGATTGCGCGGCTCGGCGGTGTGCACAAGTTCATGAGCTGGGAGCGGCCCATGCTGACGGACTCGGGCGGCTTCCAGGTCTTCAGCCTGAGCAGTCTGCGCAAGGTGACTGAGGACGGCGTGGAGTTCCGTTCGCATCTCGATGGATCGAGGCACTTCTTCTCGCCGGAGCACTCGATCGACGTGCAGATCGCGCTCGGAGCGGACGTCGCGATGGTCTTCGACGAGTGCGTGGAGACGCCTGCGAGTTGGGAGCGCACGAAGGAGTCGATGGGACTGACTCATGCGTGGGCGCAGCGCTCGAAAGACCACTTCGAAGCGAACAAGCATAAGGTGCCGTGGTTCTCAGAGCTTGAAGAGAAGACGCAGAATCTCTTTGGCATCGTGCAGGGAGGCATGTATGTGGACCTGCGCAAGGAATCTGCAGAGCATCTGGTTGCGATGGACCTTCCGGGATATGCCATCGGCGGGCTTGCTGTGGGTGAGCCGCGCGAGGTGACGCGCGAGATGATCGCGCGCACGCTCGAGTGGTTGCCGAAGGACAAGCCGCGCTACGTGATGGGTGTGGGCTACCCGGATGAGATCGAGGAGTACGCGAAGATGGGCGTCGATATGATGGACTGCGTGCTGCCCACACGCGCGGGTCGCCACGGTCTTCTCTTCACGCGCGCGGAAGACGGCAGCGTGGTGCGCATGAACATCAAGCGCAAGGAGTACGCCGAAGACCAGGGTCCCATCGATGCGACGTGCGGCTGCATGGTTTGTGCGCGGTACACGCGGGCTTATCTGCGGCACTTGTTTGTTGCGGGCGAGCCGTTGGGGCTCACGCTGAACTCGATCCACAACCTGCACTTTTATCTGGCGACGATGGACCGGGTGCGGGCGGAGTTGGTTGGCTAGCGAGTTGCTCGCGCGGGCAACCAACCGATATCTATCGTTCCAGAATAAAGTGTCACCAGTTAGGGGAAAGAGTTATTCGCCGGTAGACCGTCAGGGCAGCTTCAACTCTTCCGGGTCGCGCCCCAGCGTAATCGACAGCGCTTCGACGACGAGGTTGTGGTCTTGCCGTTGCGGCAGGCCGGAGACGGTGAGCGCGCCGACGATGCCTGTGCCCGCAACGTGGATAGGAAAGCTGCCGCCGTGGCAGGCGTAGTCGGCGTCGTGTAGCGAGTACTTTTCGGCGAAGGTGATGTTGTTCTTCGCGAGGAAGAGGCCGAGCTGATAGGAGCTGCGATGGAAGCGCGCGACGACGTTCGCCTTGCGTTCAACCCAGCGGGCGTTGTCGGGCGTGGTGCCGGCCAGCGCGCAGTAGAAGAGCTGCTGGTTCGGCTGGCCGAAGCGGCGGATGTCGATCACGATGGACTGATTGCGCTGGACGGCGAGCTCGCGCACGAGGTTGCCGAGCTTCCAGGCGCCGTTGTTGTCGAAGTGCGGCAGGCGCAGCTCGGCCTCCTGGTGGATGACGCGGGAGAGATCGTCGTGGGCGGTTGCGGTCATGGGGTGATGGTTCCTCTCTTCCTAAAAAAGCCTATACGATGTGACGGAACAACTTCGTCTGCGCGGCAACTATTCATAGAATTATCTGCGAACACTTCTGGAGGACTTTCCCTTGGCCATGAATCGCAACTTCTCTCAAACGATTTTGATCGCGGGGTGCCTGGTCGCACTCTCCGCTTCGGCGCTGGCGCAGGACCCCTTGCATGCATGGGCCGAGGGAGCAAATCCGGCGGGCCTTGAGACGTGGGTCAACGCGCGTCTTGCCGCGGCGCAGGCCGACATCGACAAGGTGACGGCGGTGACGGAAGCGCACACGGTCGCAAACACGGTGCGTCCGTATGACGAAGCGTTGAACCAGTTGTCGCTGGCTGGCAACGAAGCGTACCTGATGTACGCCGTGGGCGATGCCGCTCCGCTGCGCGACAAGGGGCAGGCGCTGGTGGCGAAGATCTCGTCGGTATCGACGGACCTGAGTTTGAACCAGAAGGTGTACAAGGCGCTGTTGGCTGTCCCGCTGCCTGTAAACGATGCGGCAACGAAGCACTACGTCGAGCGCGCGCTGCTGGAGTACAGGTTGGCCGGCGTCGACAAGGACGATGCCACGCGTGCGAAACTGCGCAAGTTGCAGGACAAGATCACGGAGCAGTCGCTGGTTTTCGGTCGCAACGTTGCCGATGGCAAGCTCGAGGTCAAGGCGACGAAGGCCGAGCTGGATGGCCTGCCCGCGGACTATATCGCCCGCCACAAACCCAACGCCGACGGCAGCTATACGCTGAATACTGACTCGCCCGACTCGACGCCGGTCTTCAGCTTTGCTAAGAGTGCGGAGCTTCGCAAGCGCATGTACCTGGCGTACAACCAGCGCGCCTATCCGAAGAACGTAGCTGTGCTGAAGAGCATTCTTGAAGCGCGGCAGGAGCTGGCGACGACGCTCGGCTACAAGACCTTCGCCGACTTCGCGATGGCCGACCAGATGATGGGCTCGGCGAGCAACCTGAAGACATTCCTGAAGCAGGTGGACGACACTTCGCGCGGCATCGGCGACAAGGAGTATCAGATGATGCTCGCCTATGCGCAGACACAGCAGCCGGGTCTGAAGAACATCTCCGCCGCGGACGGAAACTACTGGGCTGAGCAGTATCGCCGCGCGAAGTACGACTTCGACGCGCAGAGCGTGCGCCCCTACTTCCCCTATACGCAGGTGCAGGAGGGAATCCTGACGACGGCGGCGCATCTCTTCCATGTGGAGTTCAAGGCCGTTCCCGATGCGAAGACGTGGGACGCGTCTGTCTCCACTTATGACGTCTTCGATGCCGCGTCTGCCGATCACAGAAAGCTAGGGCGCATCTACCTCGACATGCACCCGCGCGAGGGCAAGGACAAGTGGTTCTCGTCCGCGCCGATCGTTCCCGGTATCAAGGGCAGGCAGCTACCTGAGGGCGCGCTGATCTGCAACTTCTCCGGGGGAATTGCGGGAGGCGATCCCGGACTGATGGAGTACTCCGAGGTGGTGATCTTCTTCCACGAGTTCGGCCACCTGATGCACCACATCCTCGGTAGCCAGGGGCAGTGGTCGAACGCCGGCGGCTTCAATGTTGAGGGCGACTTCGTCGAAGCTCCCTCGCAGATGCTCGAGGAGATGTTCCGCGACCGCGGCATCCTCTCCGCATTCGCCAAGGACTATAAAACCGGCGCGGTAATTCCCGCAGCGCTCGTGGAAAAGATGAACGCCGCTGGCGCCTATGGGCGCGGACGCTGGGTGCAGGCGCAACTGCTCTACTCCACGTATGCGCTACAGGTGCACAACCAGCCGCCAGACGGGATCGACTTCGACAAGCTGTGGAAGGAGGACTTCGAGCGCTTCTCGCCACTGACGTTTGTCGACGGCAACCGGTTCTATGCGAACTTCACGCACCTGACCGGCTACTCGTCGAACTACTACACGTACATGCTCGACAAGGTGATCGCCGTCGACTTCTTCGCGCAGTTCGACAAGAACAACCTCCTAGGGGGCCCGGCGGCGATGCGCTATCGCAGGTCGGTGCTGGAGCCGGGAGCGGCGAAGCCTGCGACGCAACTCGTCAAGGACTTCCTCGGGAGAGAACAGAGTCTCGATGCTCTGAAGTCGTGGATGAACGAGGAGTTCGAGGCGAAAGGCGCGAAGAAGGCCGTCGGCAAGTAGAGTCTTCTGTGTAGCCACAAACCCGGGTGCCCCATCTTCGACCGCCGAAGGCGGGCTAAGGTGGGTATCGTGCGAAGCACGATCCGTCGTTTCAGAGTGTGGAGAGTGTCGGGATTTTCGCTGCCGCGAAAATTGCCCACCTTAGCGACGATAAAGCCGTCGCGAAGATGGGGCACCCGACCCCGACCAGAACTTCTCCTCTCATACCGCTACACTTGAGAGGATGCAGCTCAGGACAGTAAGAGCCACGCAGTACGTCACTGCTCTCCGCGAGGGAGGGAGTCTGCCCGCCATCGTCGCGGCAGACGACCTCGGCCTGTACGTGCTTAAGTTTCGAGGCGCGGGGCAGGGGCCGCTTGCGCTTGTGGCGGAGCTTGTTGCCGGAGAGATCGGCCGCGATCTGGGGCTGAATGTTCCTGAGCTTGTCTTCGTTGAAGTCGATGCTGCGCTGGGACGCAACGAGCCCGATCAGGAGATCCGCGACCTGCTCAAGGCGAGCGTGGGGCTGAACCTTGCGCTCGATTATCTGCCGGGATCGACGATGTTCGATCCTGCGGCGGGCGATGCTGCCGACGCGAAGACGGCGTCGATGGCGGTGTGGTTCGATGCCTTCGTGATGAACGTCGACCGCACGCCACGCAATGCGAACCTGCTCTGCTGGCACAAGGAGCTTTACTTCATCGATCATGGTGCAGCGATGTATGTCCATCATGATTGGGCCACGATGATCGAGCGTGCGGAATCTTCGTTCCGCGAGGTGAAGCATCACGTGCTTCTGCCGTGGGCCACGAAGCTGAAAGAGGCGGACGAGCAGGCCCGCACCACGCTGCGCCCGGATCGCGTCGCCGAGATACTCGAAGCCGTGCCCGACAAATGGCTCATGCGTGACGACGACGGTATCAACGCAGCAGAGAAGCGTGTCGTCTACCTGGACTTCTTCTCGCGGCGGCTTGCCGCTTCCGCTATCTTTACCGAGGAGGCGATCCGTGCCCGTACCCAGCTCGTTTGATTATGCGGTGGTGCGCGTTGTGCCTCGCGTCGAGCGCGGGGAGTACATCAATGCGGGCGTGATCGTCTTCTGCCTCGAACACAAGTTCCTCGAAGCGCGAGTCGTCGTCGACGAACGGCGTCTGAAGGCGCTGTGGCCCGAGGTCGATGTCGAACTGGTGCGGCGGCATCTTGAGGCGGTTCCGAAGATCGCGGCGGGAGATATCTCCGCAGGGCCGATCGCGAGGCTTGCACTGCGCGAGCGCTTCCACTGGCTGGTCTCGCCGCGCAGCACGATCATTCAGGTTTCGCCCGTGCATACGGGTCTGTGCGAACAAGGCCCGGGAGATGCGATGGAAGAGCTTTGGCAGCGGCTGCTGGATCGCCCCTCCTCCACATCCCTTGGCTAGAGCCTTTTCCTCGCAGGTGTAGTCTTCATCGCCGGAGGCCCGTCACATAACAGCCCAGGCCGATAGGCCCAGGTACGCTTAATCGCTCTCCCTGATGGCGCGTTCCGCAAGGTCTTTGCGAAAGAAGTTATTCAGCTCGGCGAAGGGCGCTGCGCTGTCGAGTCCCTCCATGGAGCTGTCGCGCGCCATCATCGTTGCGGCGCGGATGAAGCCGCCCCATGCCGCGCGCGCGAGGGCGGAGCCTACGCTGACGCGGCGAACGCCGATCCCGGCAAGGTCATTAAGCGAAAGACCGCGGCTTGAGGCGAGCAGCACGTTCACCGGCTTCGGACGAACGGCGGCGACGATGGCCTCGACCTCCGCGCGGGTGGCCGCACCGGGAGCATAGAGCACGTCGGCGCCTGCCTCGGCGTAGGCGGTCAGGCGGCGGATGGATTCGTTGAGTGTATCGGGGCAGTTGACCAGGAAGCACTCGGCGCGCGCAGTGAGCAGGACGCCTGAGTGGCCGATGGCCTCGCGGGCGGCGCGGATGCGTTCGACGGCGAGCGGGAGATCGTAGAGCGGCTTGCGCGGGTCGCCGGTGGCGTCTTCTATAGAGAGACCCGCAACTCCAGTGGCCACGCACAGCCGGACGTTCTCGGCGACCTCAATGGGGGAGTGCGCGTAGCCGGATTCAAAGTCGGCGTTGATGGGCAGGGCCTCGCCTGGGCCATCGACCGCAGCCACGATGGAGCGAATATGCTCCAGCGCAACGTCGCGCGGTACGGCCCAGTCGGCATCGGGAAGCCCCCGCGAAAAAGCCAGCCCGGAGCTGGTCGTCGCCAGCGCCTTGAAACCCAGCGAGCGCAGATACCGCGCCGTGCCAGCGTCCCACGGGTTCGGGATGACGAAGAAGCCGGATTCATGCAGCTTGCGAAAGGTGGCCCGCCGTGCGGCGAAGGCGTCTGGATTCATCTGCCTGATTCCTCTGGGTATAGGAGTGTCATGCAGGCCAGATCGGTGCAAATTGTTACGGGAACCAGCCACATCCGTGTCATCTCGACCGGAGGCCAGAAGGGCCGCAGTGGAGAGGTCCGCTTCTCTACAGCCAAGGCTCAGCCAGCCACAACTTCAGTAGTCCCAGCGCAGTAAGGTGCATCGGCAGGAAAGCAGATTCCTCGACTCGCTTCGCTCGCTCGGAATGACACATTGTAGGGGCTCGGGCTTCGCTCGGGGTGACAGGTTCTTTTGCTCGGGACGCAACCTTCGAACAGGTGCCCCATTCGTCAAGCCGAGGCCCTGCCAAATACCCGGCATTCTTGACACAGGGGCGCGGAACCGCGATGCTAAGAGGCTAGGCACATATTTTGGCCTGTTCGCAAAGTCGCGCCTTTTTGCGCCTCTTTCGGCGGCCGGTGCTGTCACCCGAGGGGATGGGATAACGGATGTTTGCAATCTGGTTGCAGAGTGCGTCTGGTGGCCTGGGAAGTCTGGGCGGACTTGCTCTGCCGGTACTGTTCTTCGTCGTGCTGTATTTTTTGATGATCGTCCCCAACCAGCGGAAGCAGAAAAAGTGGCAGCAGATGCTGGGGCAGATCAAGTCGGGTGACCGCGTCACCACCAATGGCGGCATTAAGGGCACCGTCCTGACGGTCAAGGACGATGCCGTCGTTCTGCGTGTACAGCCTGACGGCGTCAAGCTGGAGTTTGTCAAAAGCGCGATTGCCGCGGTGACGACCGAAGACACGGCTTCGTAAAACCTACCTCAGCGGCTAAAGCCGTATGGAGTTCAAGGCAGTTTGCGGCACGGCTTTGACCGTGCCCTTAACAAGATGGGATTCGGGGCATGGCTGGAGTTTGATGCCCCTGTAAAGAGAGACGCATGGGAAAGAATCTGACCGGTAAAACGGCATTCATTGTTGGCGTGTTGCTGATCTTCTGCTATGGCATTGTGGGCATACCGAAGGGCGGGCTGAAGGAGTCGATCACGCGGCGCATCAACCTCGGTCTCGACCTCAAGGGCGGCACCCACCTCGTGCTCGAGGTTCACGTGAACGAGGCTGTGGCTTCGGCGGTGGACCGCGACGCGGCCAGGTTGTCGACGGACCTGCAGACGGCGGGGATCTCCGGCGCCACGGCGGCCCGCTCCGATGCCTCGCGTCAGCAGACGATCATCGTCTCCGGCATCCCGGCTGACAAAATCAGTGATGCGCGCAGCGTCTTCAACGGCGTGAACTACAGCGCCTACGACGTGGCATCCGGCGGTGACGGTACGCAGACGCTGACGATGAAGCAGTCTGCCGCGACCGACCTCGCCACCCGCACCGTCGACACCTCCATTGAGACCATCCGCGAGCGTATCGACAAGCTGGGCGTGGCCGAGCCTGTGATCCAGAAGTACGGCCTGGGCGAGAACCAGATTCTGGTGGAGCTTCCCGGCCTTGACGATCCGGCGCGCGTCGAGGACATCATCCAGTCCACGGCCAAGCTCGAAATTCATGCCGTGACCGGTGGTCCCTATGCCAGCGACCAGGACGCGATGCAGGCCAACAACGGCATCATTCCGGCGGACTCGATCCTGCTGAAGGGCGCGGCGACGGCCGGTTCTCCGGATCAGGTATGGCTGCTGAAGCGCGTCAGTGAGGTCGAAGGAACGGACTTCCGTGACGCTCAGCCTTCGACCGACCAGAATGGCCGTCCGAACATCACCTTTACGCTGACCACCGAGGCGGGCGACCGCTTCTACAAGTACACCAGCGAGCACTCGGCCACCTCGGCGAGCCCCGGCTCAATGGCCATCGTGCTCGACAACAAGGTTCGCGAGGTTGCCGGAATCCAGTCGGCCATCCGCGACCGCGGCGAGATCACCGGCGGCTTCACCAAGCAGCAGGCGGCCGATCTGAGCCTGATGCTCCGCACCGGCGCGCTTCCGGCGTCGATCTCGTTCCTCGAGACGCGCACCGTCGGGCCGAGTCTGGGCGCAGCGTCGATCCGCCAGGGCGTCTTCGCGGCGATTGCGGGTATGGCCGCGGTCATGATCTTCATGCTGATCTACTACCGCGGCGCGGGCATCAACGCCGACCTGGCGCTGGTCCTGAACCTGGTGATTCTGCTCGGCTTCATGGGCTTCACCGGCTCAACGCTGACGCTGCCTGGAATCGCGGGCGTCATCCTGACCATCGGTATGGGCGTCGACTCCAACGTGCTGATCTTCGAGCGCATTCGTGAAGAGCTGCGCGCGGGCAAGTCGTCGGCGATCGCCGTACAGCAGGGCTTCGCCCACGCGTGGATCACGATCATCGATACGCACGTGACGACCATCGTCTCGGCGCTGATCCTGTTCCTCTTCGGCACCGGTCCGGTACGAGGATTTGCGGTGACGCTGGCCTTCGGCCTCCTGGCGAACCTGTTTACCGCCGTCTTTGTCTCGCGCGTGATCTTCGATTCGCACCTGAAGGGCAAGGAGCGCGGCGCGGCGCTGTCGATTTGATGGGCCGGGTGCTGTCAGTGGTAGAGAAGCAGATTCCTCCACTTCGCTGCGCTCCGGTCGGAATGACAAGTTTTGGAATAAAGGATTGCAAACGTGGAACTTTTTCGTAGCACTAATATCGACTGGTTGGGCAAGAAGTGGTATTTCCTCGGCTTCTCACTGATCTTCTCCGTCGCCGGGGTCCTAAGCATGTTGTTCTGGCACGGCATCCCCAAGGGCGTCGACTTTACCGGCGGAACGCAGATTCGCGTGTCCTTTGAGAGCGCGCCGGACGAGAACCACATTCGCGCCGCAATGGCCCAGGGCGGCGTGCATAATGCCACGATCCAGCGCGTCAGCGACCCCAGCGGCCACGCGGCGAACAAGGTCATCATCTCGCTGCCCATCTCGTCGGCGACCGACCAGGCGCACGACGCCGGCCGCATGGCGGTGGAGACGGCGCTGGCGAACAACTACAAGGACTCCAAGGCGACGGTGGAGCAGGTGGAGATCGTCGGCCCCACGGCTGGCAAGCAGCTCCAGAAGCAGGCCATGCTGGCGACCCTCTACTCCCTGATCGGGATGCTGATCTACCTCTGGTTCCGGTTCGAGCTGATCTACGGCGTGGCGGCTGTCGTGGCGGTCTTCCACGATACGCTGATTACCATCGGAGCCTTCTCGCTGACAAATAAGGAGATCACGCTGACGGTGATCGCCGCCATCCTGACGCTGATCGGTTACTCGATGAACGATACGATCGTGATCTTCGACCGTATCCGCGAGAACCTGGCCTCGAGCCGCCGCGACACTCTGGGCGATGTGGTCAACCGCTCCATCAACCAGACGCTGAGCCGGACCGTGCTGACCTCGGGACTCACCTTCCTGACCGTGCTGTCGCTGTATCTCTTTGGTGGCGAAGTGCTTCACGGCTTCTCCTTCGCCCTGGTCATAGGCATCCTGATCGGCACCTACTCATCGATTGCGGTCGCATCGCCCATGCTGGTGGCCTACCAGGAGTGGCGGACGAAGCACGGAAAGGTCGCGACACTTCCCGCGGGAAGAAATGCGCGCACGTAATCCACAGGATGTGGAAATTTTTCTTCGGAAAGATGCTTAATACGGGAACAAAGAAAAAAGTCGTGGTGTCTATACTCCAATAGCTCATCTTTACGAGGCTGGATATGTTTGAAGATTCATTGATGGAGTCTGGCGGCAAGATCAAGACGAAATCCAAGTACTGGATGATCGGCACGTTCGCTTTCAACGCTGCAATTCTTGGCACCTTGATCCTGATCCCCTTGCTGTACCCCGAGGCGCTGCCGAAGACGGCCATGACGGCCATGTTGACGGCGCCGCCGCCGCCGCCGCCACCACCACCGCCGCCGCCGCCGGCGCAGATCGTCAAGCCGATCAAGATGGTTTCCGAGATCGACCAGGGCCTTCATGCTCCCACGAAGATCCCCAAGGACATCAAGATGCTGAAGGAGGAGGCCGCTCCTCCGCCGCAGATGGCTGGCGTTGCCGGTATGGGCGGCATGGGCTCCGGCTCGGGCGTCCCTGGCGGTGTAATGGGTGCCATGGGCAGCGCTCCCGCGCCTAAGGTTCAGATTGAGAAGCCAAAGGGTCCGGTTCGCGTATCGAGCGGTGTAGTTGCCGGTAACCTTATCTCGCAGCCGAAGCCGATTTATCCCCCGATCGCCCGCGCGGCCCACGTCTCCGGTGCAGTGGTTCTTCACGCCATCATCTCCAAGGAAGGCACGATCAAGGATCTTCAGGTTCTCAGCGGCCCGGAGATGTTGCGGAACTCGGCCATGGAGGCTGTGCGCAACTGGAGGTACAAGCCTTACATTCTGAACGGCGAACCCACCGAGGTGGAGACGACGGTCACAGTCAACTTCAACTTCGGCGGCTAAATTCTACCCGGCTGCCGCGCCTTCTCCGGGCGGCTGCTTCCGGCAACAAACAACGATCTCGCGCCTGAATCTTCCCATCGTCGCATCACCCTTTTGGGGAGTTACGGCTTAGAAATACGAAGGTTAGAGTTCCAATCAGGAGGAAATTCTGTGATTCTCGCTCATCTCGCATCCACCGTTCATGTACCCACTTCGCTGGCCCTTTTCTTTCAGGAGGCGCAGGTAGGATTCAGCCCTCTCCAGCTCTGGGGCAACATGGGCAACTTGGCCCGTGCGGTCGTTATCATTCTCTTCATCATGTCGATCTGGTCGCTGGCCGTGATCATCGATCGCGCACTGTACTTCTCGGCAGCGCGTAAGCAATCGCGTGAGTTCGCTCCCAAGGTCGCCGGTGCTCTCAAGGACGGCCGTCTGGACGAGGCGATCAAGGTCGCCGACCGCTCCAAGAAGTCGCACCTCGCCGAGGTTGTCACCGCCGGTCTGCAGGAGTTCCGCAGCTTCGGTTCGGGCGGTGCGATCACCGACGCTCAGATCGAGAGCTCCAAGCGCGCTCTTGAGCGCTCCGAGGCCATCGTTCACGCCAAGCTGAAGCGCGGCCTGGGCGGTCTGGCCACCATCGGTTCGACGGCGCCGTTTATCGGCCTGTTCGGCACCGTGGTTGGTATCTTGAACGCCTTCCAACAGATCGCAACGCAGAAGACCTCTGGTATCGGCGCAGTCGCCGGCGGTATCTCTGAGGCTCTGGTCACGACGGCGTTCGGTCTTCTGGTCGCCATCCCGGCCGTTATGACCTTCAACTACTTCACCAACAAGGTTGAGGCCTTCGACGTGGAGATGGACAACAGCTCGTCCGAGCTGGTGGACTACTTCATCAAGCAGAGCCACCGGTAATAGAAAACGGCAGCAGGTATTCCGCGAGAATCCAGGGGCTTGATTCATCCTTCTGGTGTCGACCAGGCGGTTGGCACCAGAAGGGATAGGGCCCGATGCGAGGCGCGGAGAAGCGGAACGGCTAACCGGACGGAGCGTAGGTTATGGGTATTTCAAAGAGGGATGAAGGCTCGAAGGTCAATTCCAATATCAACGTGACGCCGATGGTGGACGTCATGCTGGTACTGCTGATCATCTTCATGGTCATCACTCCCATGCTGAACAACAAGGTCAACGTCGATCTTCCGAAGACCGATTCGGCGACGGTGATGGAGAATGCGAATAAGGAAGACGCGGTGACGGTCGCAGTCACACGCAGCGGCGATATCTTCCTTGGCGGAGACAAGGTCTCGATCGACGATCTTGGACCCAAGATCTCATCGAAGCTGGAGAACAAGACCGACAAGCAGGTCTTCATGCGCGCCGATGCCCGCGCCAACTATGGCAAGGTGATGGACGCAGTCGACGGCATCCGCGCAGCAGGCGTCAGCCAGCTGGGTCTATTGACCGAGAAGCGTGAAGCGCCAGAGAATCCGAAGAAGTAAGACCCTTTCTACCGGTGTAGAGAAGGGTGCTAGAAGTATTCAGGAGAATTTGCTATGGGAATGAGTGGTGGAAGTCACGGTGGAGCGGTCTCAGAGATCAACGTGACACCTTTGATCGACGTGCTGCTGGTACTGCTGATCATCTTCATGGTCATCGTGCCGGTTACCCCGAAGGGTCTGGATACGCTCGTGCCTCAGCCCCCGAAGGACAAGACCAAGGACCAGGTCAACGACCGCACCATCGTCGTGCAGGTGCAGTCGAACGGCGCAGGTGCGCCTTCGTACAAGATCAACGAAGACGCCTTCAACAAGCAGGATCTCGAGCCCAAGCTGGCTGAGATCTTTGCTGCCCGCTCGGAGAAGGTCATGTTTGTCAAGGGCGATAAGGACCTCGACTTCAGCAAGATTGCCGAGGTCATCGACTATGGTCATCAGGCCGGCGTCGACAATATCGGTCTGATTACGCCTCGCGTCATGGCTGGCCAGTAGGGCGGTGTTCGGACGGTTTCATCGTCGGGCGGTCGCGAACATGGCCGCCCGATTCATTTGCCGAAGATTTTAGTTAGACTCATGATGGCTTTGCCGGTCTAAAGGCAGCTCCCGGGTGGACTGCTCCCAAGCTATTCATCGCATCGAAACAGGTAAAGATTTTTTTTGAAATTTGAAAATTATCGACCTGAATAAGTTAGTCGCCTCTGGTCATGGGGGCGGTATACCATTACAATCATCCCGCAAGCGCAAAACTGCATTTGTGGTTTTTTGTCATCCCGTCTGACGATACGCGCCCTATTTGAAGGAGATATCACGTCCCATGAAATTGACCGCACGGATTCCGGTTACGGCCGCACTACTGGCGCTGATGCTAGGTTCTGTAACCGGGTGCAACCGCCTGAAGGCGCGTGACCAGCTGACAAAGGGTGTGCAGGCCTTTAAGAATGCACGCTACGAAGAAGCGGTCAACCACTTCCAGAACGCGATAGAGCTGGACCCGAGCTACGATACGGCGAAGTTGTATCTTGCAACCTCGTACTCCTACCAGGTTGTGCCGAACCTTGATACTCCCGAGAACCTGGCGATTGCCAAGAAGGCGATGGACGGCTTCCAGGAGATTCTTGCCAAAGATCCGAACGACGTCGGTGCTCTGAAGCAGATCGCTTCCATTTACTTCAATACCAAGAAGCTGCCCGAGGCGAAAGAGTATCAAAAGAAGGTCATCGCGCTCGACCCCAAGGCCGCTGAAGCCTACTACACCGTGGGTGTCGTCGACTGGATGCAGTCGTACCAGAACGCGCGTACGATTCTCGCGGCCGATGGCCTCACTGACGACGGCAACGGCAACGTGAAGAAGAGCAAGGGCGCCTGCCAGAAGATGCAGGAGGCCAACAATGCTCTTGTGACTGAGGGTCTGGAATACCTGAACAAGGCCGTCGAGATCAATCCAAGCTATGACGATGCCATGTCGTACCTGAACCTCACCTGGCGCCGCAAGGCTGACATGGAGTGCGGCGACGACAACGCCCGCAAGGCCGACCTTGCCAAGGCCGACGATTGGAGCCAGAAGTCGATG
Source organism: Acidobacteriota bacterium (assembly GCA_018268895.1). Taxonomy (NCBI): domain Bacteria; kingdom Pseudomonadati; phylum Acidobacteriota; species Acidobacteriota bacterium. The sequence goes on from JAFDVP010000007.1 coordinate 595,301, forward strand.
GGCGCCCGCAAGGAGAACGAGAAGAAGAAGGAAGAGAAGAATTCTGGCGGCGTAACCATGAACTAGCCGCAGTTCTCTACCTGAGACTGTAGTACCTGAGAAGAGCCTCCCAATTGGGAGGCTCTTTCATTTTGCAAAGTGATTCCTGTGAAGCTCCGGTAGAATTGCGGCTTGCCGGCCATGAAGAAAGTTCTGATCGCAAACCGGGGTGAGATTGCGCTGCGTGTGATTCGCGCGTGCCGCGAGATGGGGCTGGCGACGGTTGCGGTCTACTCCGATGTCGATCGCGCGGCGCTGCATGTCTCCTATGCCGATGAGGCTTATCGCCTTGGCCCCGGGCCTGCGACGGAGAGTTATCTGCGCGGCGATCTCATCCTCGATGTTGCGCGGCGCAGCGGAGCCGATGCGATTCATCCGGGTTACGGATTCCTGTCGGAGAACGCCGGCTTCGCCGATGCGTGCGCCGCCGCCGGAATCACGTTTGTCGGGCCGCCTGCCAGCGCGATGCGCGCGCTTGGTTCGAAGACGAAGGCGCGTCAGGCCGCGGATGCCGCCGAGATGCCGCGTGTTCCCGGCTCGGTGACCGGGCTTTCGTCGGTGGAGGAGGCTCTGCGCGTTGCCTCGGAGATTGGCTATCCCGTCATGCTCAAGGCGGCGGCGGGAGGAGGAGGCAAGGGGATGCGGGCGGTCGCGTTGGCCGCAGAACTTCCGTCAGCGTTCACCGCCGCAAGCAGCGAGGCGGAGCGCAGCTTCGGGTCGGGCGAAGTCTATCTTGAAAAGCTGATTGTCGAGCCGCGCCACATTGAGATACAGGTGATCGCCGACACGCACGGCAACTGTGTCTATCTCGGCGAGCGCGAGTGCAGCGTGCAGCGGCGGCACCAGAAGGTGATTGAGGAGGCGCCGTCCGCCGTTGTCGGCGACAGCCTGCGACGCAGAATGGGCGAGGCGGCGGTGCGGCTCGCGCTCTCATGCGGCTACGTGAACGCGGGCACGGTGGAGTTTCTTGTCAGCCGTGACCAAGTTACAGGCGAGCAGGATTTTTACTTCCTCGAGATGAACACCCGCTTGCAGGTCGAGCATCCGGTGACGGAGATGATCACCGGACTCGATCTCGTGCATATGCAGCTGCGCGTGGCTATGGGCGAGCCTCTGGGCATCCGGCAGCAGGACATTCATCTGCGTGGTCACGCACTGGAGTGCCGCATCTACGCTGAGGATCCCGACAACAACTTCTTCCCCTCGCCCGGCCTGATCACGCGGCTGATTCAGCCGGGAGGCCCGGGCATCCGCGAGGACTGCGGCGTCTACGCCGGATGGACCGTTCCGTTGGAGTACGACCCGATGCTGTCGAAGCTGGTGGCTTATGCGGAGACGCGCGAGCTGGCCATCGATAAAATGCTGCGTGCACTCGATGAGTATGTTGTGGGAGGCATCAAGACCAACATCTCGCTCTTCCGCCGCATTCTTTCAGACAAGGACTTCCGCACAGCCAACATTCATACTGGGTATCTGGAGCGACTGCTGGCGGAAGCGAATGCGACGCCGGTGAAGCAGGTTCCCGGGGAGATCGTCGCTGTTGCGGCTGCTCTTCTTTCGGGCTCGATCAAGACGCGGTCGTCGGATGCCATTGCAGTAACCGAGAGCCGCTGGACCGCAGCAGGACGCAGAGAAGGAGCAGGCGCTTGACCGTCTGGCTCGAGATCGATGGCAGGCAGCGACGAGTCGAGCTTCCAGCGGAGCCTGCGGCGGGCGGCATGCTTAGCTGCCTCGTCGACGGCAAGGCTCTTACAGCCGATGCGCGGTTTCCCGAACGCGGCGTCCTTTCGCTGATCGTTGAAGGGCGACAGTACCGCGCCGTGCTCGACGGAGACGCGGTCATCATCGCGGGGCAGAGGCATGAGTTCTCCATCGAAGACCCGCGCTCGCTGCGGGGAGGGCGAGGAGCGGGCGACGGAGCCACAGGCCCGCGTACCGTCAAGGCCCCCATGCCAGGGCGCGTGGTGCGCGTGCTGGTCGCCGTGGGCGATGAGGTCGCCGAGACCCAGGGCGTCATCGTGATCGAGGCGATGAAGATGCAGAACGAGCTCAAGTCCCCGAAGGCCGGCCGTGTGGTGAAGATTGCGGTCGCGGTGGATGGCACGGTTGGTTCAGGAGACGCACTCGTCATTATCGAGTAAGTTGTACGCAACGACTGTCAAAAGGTGTAAGCTGCGGGGCAAGGGCCCCGGTCGAAGTTCCTGTTCTCCAAGGAAGACTGCTTTGGTCTCGCGACTGCCATCCTGTCTGCCGATTTTGTTTGGTGTAGCGTATATATGCGTTCTTGTGCCAGCTTGCCGTGCGCAAGCCGGTGCTGCGGCGCAGACGCGGATAGAAGGTCGCGTCCCTATCCAGGCCCATGAGATCGCGCTGGTCAGCCTAGGTTGTTCGGCGACTCCGGCGCGGGTCTTTACCGGCGGCGTGGTCACCATTCAGGCGCAGGGACACAGTGTGCAGAACCTGCCGCTGCACTTTGGCTTCGCGGCAGACTCCGGGCAGCTTTCGACCAGCGGCTCGGCGGCGCGGCTGAACACCGCCAGCCTCGCCGCGAGAACGGTACACGTCACCTGCACGGTCACAGACAGCGCAGGCAGAAGCGCCTCGCAGGCCGTCGAGGTTGTCGTCATGGGTCCGCCGCGCACCGAGGATCTGCACGTGCCCACCGGCACAGGAGCCGGTAACGGCGCGAAGCCGCCCGTCATTATTCCGCCAACGGCGTCGAAACCTGCGCCGATTGAAACGGCAACCCCACCGCCGCCACCGCCGCCTCATCCTGGACCACAGCCAATTGATCACAAGGGAGTGCCGGGAGCAGCTCCGGTTCAGGAGACCCCCAAGCCTGCCACTCCTACGCCGGGTACTCCGGCGCCAGGAGTGACTCCAACACCTGTTCCGACAGACGTTACGCCTGCCCCGACGCAGACTGCGGTCCCCGATGTCTACAAGTCATCCACCGAGATGGAGGCCTGGATCAGGGAACTGAAGCAGGGCAAGATCGAATACAAGGTCCCGCCGAAGATGCTGCTGTTACAGGCAGCGACGGTCACGGTGGTGATCCACGGCTACCAGGATGCGAATGAGACAGCGATAACGCAGCCGACGGGCACAGCATCGCTCAAGCAATCGCCGCGTATGAAGGTGGAGTTACTTGCGGAGGACGACCCTGACACCTTCACCATCGCTCTTGAGAATGGCGATGCGGTCAAGGACGTCCTCAGCAATGGCGCGACGACGTGGATATGGAAGGTCACGCCGAATAAGTCCGGAACAAAGCAGCGGCTGAAGATACTGGTTTCGCTGATGTATCCCAACGCCGACAAGAGCGAGATTCCGCTGGAGGACTACCACACGACTGTCGAGGTCGATGTGGCATCGCTGTGGTCGACTGTCGTCGACGACTACCAGCACGACCCGATGAAGTTCTTCAGCTACATGATCCCCGGCGGCGCGGGCTTCACCTTCATCGCGGGACTCGTCGTCTGGTGGTGGAGGCGGAAGCACAAGGACGAGAAAGAGTGAGGGATTGGGGCCGCTCCCAGGTCGTCATCCCGGGCTATCCCACCGAGCGCCACTCTGAGCAGTCTGCGCCTCCTCACCCACATCGACCCGCAGGAGTTTATGCAGGCGGCTTGTATCAATGGCTGTTGATGATCGCGCCACTCATAGTTACAATCCTGCAACGAAAAATTTTATGTTTTGCAGGTGATTGAGCGGATTTGTAAGGAGGCGAAGTGAACGAAGAGCTTGAAGCTGGAGCTGGGTTGAGTGAAGTGGAGCGCGTCGTCGACGTCTTTGTGGCGCCGTCGAAGACATTCACGGATATCCTGCGCAGCAGCTCATGGTGGTTGCCCTTTGTGCTGATGGTGATCGTGACTGCGGCCTCGGCCTTCGTGGTCGAGAGGCAGGTGGGCTTTGATCGCGTTGTCGAGAACCAGATTCACCAGAATCCGAAGCAGGAAGACCAGCTCAGCAATCTCACGCCTGAACAGCGTGCGGCGCGCGTGCGCGGCATGAGCATCGGTTATCGCTATACCACCTACTGCTCGTTCATCTTCATCCTGATCTTCGTGGCTATTGCTGCGCTGCTTTACTGGGCCAGCTTCAACTTTGGCCTGGGCGCGCGTACCACCTATGGCCAGATGTTTGCCGTGTGGATGTATGCGGGTCTGCCGAAGCTGTTCATCGGTCTGCTGACGATCGTCACGCTGCTGCTTGGCGCGAACGTCGACGCCTACGACATGAAGAACCCTGTGGGTACGAACCTCGCGTACTTCATGCCGGACTCGAGCCCGGCGATCAAAGCGCTGCTCAGCTTCTTCGACGTCGTTGGCATCTGGTCGCTGATCCTGCTGATCATCGGTACGGCGATTGTGGCGAAGGTTTCGCGCGGCAAGGCTGCTGCCGTCGTGGTCGGCTGGTGGGTCTTCGGATTGGTGGTCAGCGTGGGAATCGCTCTCGCGACGAGCTGATCGTCAACTACGGTACGGGGAACGACGTGAAGGTGGACGCCGGAAGCCCTGCACTGTTGTACAGATTGGCAGCAGGAAAGTTTGCCCAGGCATAGCGCACGAATCGCGGCTCGGCAACCTGCGGGCTGCTGACGATGACGGTGTTGCCCTCGATCTTGCCCGTTGCCGGAACGAACTCGCCGTCACCGCCTGCGATCTCGAAGCCGGTCAACGCGCCGCCTTTGGCGTTCAAGCCCTTCGCGTAGTCGAACCATACGTGCATCGAGCCGCCCTCGGGATAGGCAAGGCGGAAGAGCGGGCCGTTGGCGGTGATCTGTTCGCCGTATGCGATGCTGCGGCCCTGAAGCGCAAGCCGCAGGCCGACGGTCTCCTTGTCGGCCGGGTGAATGTTCTTCTCGTTGCCAACATCAATGGTTACGGCCATGCCTGTATCGGTCAGCCCCAGCGTGCGACGCTGCGAATCGCGGAGCAGACCCCAGTTCGACGCAGGGCCCGCGCCATAGGCCGAGAGCTGCACGAAGAGGAACGGGAAGTTGCCCTGGTGCCATTGGCGGCGCCAGTCCTGGATCATCGCGGGGAAGAGGCGGCTGTACAGCTCGGCGTAGCCGGCGCCGGTGTTTGCCTCGCCCTGATACCAGATCGCGCCTCGAATGGGCATGCGCGTGAAGGGTGCGATCATCGCGTTGTAGAGTCCCGCAGGCTCCCACGATGCCGGATCAGGATGCCAGGCGCGCGGAGGAGGCGCGGGCTTGCCTGCTGCCTTCGCCTCGTTCTCAAGCTGCATGTAGCGGCGCTCCGTGGCCTCGCGGTCCATGTGCGAGGCGCGGCCCGCGAAGACCGGCATCAGCGATGCGTCTGCCGCAAGTCCGCCAAGGCTTGTCCACGCTTCTGCGGGAGTGCCTCCCCACGACGTGTCGATCAGCCCGATCGGCACCTTCTCGTGCTGCTGGATATCGACGCCGAAGAAGTATGCTGCCGCCGAAAAACTTCGTGCCGTTTCCGGCGTGCACAGCGACCAGCCACGCACAGCCTTGGCATCGTCCTGCGGGTACTCGGCCGAGTCCTTCTCCACGAAGAGCAGGCGGATCTGCGGATGGTTCGCTGCCGCGATCACCTTCTCGCTGTCCTTGATTGGGGTGGCCGCATTGAAGCCTGCCAGCGGCATCTCCATGTTCGACTGGCCGGACGCTACCCAGATGTCGCCGAGCAGGATGTCGTCGAGCGTGACGGTATTGGCGCCCTGCACGGTCAACGTGAACGGCCCGCCCGCGGGCTCGGCGGGAAGGTAGACACTCCATCGGCCGTCTGTGCCGGCAGTCGCCGTACCGGTGCTCGCGTGGAACTTCACGGTGACACTCTCCTGCGGCGCGGCCGTTCCCCAGATGTGGATCGGCATATTGCGCTGGATCACCATGTGGCTCGAAAGGATCTTCGGCAGGGCGACTTCGGCGCGCACAGCAGTAAACGAGCAGGTCGCGGCGAGAAGGACGAGTGTGGAACGAAGCGTCATGGGCAAGGTTTCTCCGGCGCAACCTTTATACCCTGAACTCCAGCCATCGCAAATCCCGTTATTCTTACGGCGCAGAATGACGTCGTTCTTTGATTGCAGCAATGGGTGAAAAGCTCTTAAAGAGCAAGAGGCACGGAGCCCCGTGCCTCTTGAGTGTTCTTGCGATGAGAGTTGCTTATTCCGTCCAGCGCTTGAAGATCAGCGAGCCGTTCGTTCCTCCGAAGCCGAAGGAGTTCGACAGGGCGTAGTCGATCTTCGCGGCCTGGGGCTTGTTCGGCACGTAGTTCAGGCGGCACTGCGGATCGAGCTCGACGATGTTCATCGTCGGGGGCGCGGTCTGGTTGAGCATCGCCATGATCGTGATGCCCGCTTCCAGTCCACCCGCGCCGCCCAGAAGGTGGCCCGTCATCGACTTGGTGGAGCTGACCAGCAGCGTGCCGTTCTTCGCGCGTTCGCCGAAGACGTTCTCGATCGCCTGCGACTCCAGCGCGTCGCCGAGCGGCGTCGAGGTGGCGTGCGCGTTCACGTAATCGATCTTGTCGGGCGAGATCCCGGCGACTTTGAGCGCGGCGTTCATCGCGCGGAAGCAGCCCTCGCCCTCGGGGGCCATGCCCGTCATGTGGAATGCATCCGCCGACATGCCGTAGCCGATGATCTCGCCAAGGATCTTCGCGCCACGGGCTTTGGCGAACTCCAGCTCTTCGAGGATCAGGATGCCCGCGCCTTCTCCGACCACGAAGCCGTCGCGGTCCTTGTCGAAGGGGCGGCAGGCGTGCGTGGGGTCGTCGTTGCGCGTGGAGAGCGCCTTCATCGCCGCGAACCCGCCGACACCCATCGGTGTGATGGCGGCCTCGGTGCCTCCGGCAATCATGGCGTCGGCGTCGCCGCGCTGGATGATGCGGAAGGCGTCGCCGATGGAGTGCGCGCTCGAGGTGCAGGCCGTCGCCGTCGCCTCGTTCGGCCCCTTGGCGTTGTAGCGGATGCTGACGTGCCCGGCGGCGAGGTTGACGATCGAGCCCGGGATAAAGAACGGCGAGATCTTGCGCGGTCCGCCGGCCAGCATGGCCGAGTGCTCGCGTTCGATCACGTCGAACCCGCCGATGCCGGAGCCGATGTGTACGCCGAAGCGGTCGGCGACCTCGGGCGTGACATCGAGCCCGGAGTGCTTCATCGCCTCGTCGGCCGCAGCCAGAGCGAAGTGGATGAAGCGCCCCATCTTGCGGGACTCTTTCTTTTCGACGAACTTGAGCGCGTCGAAGTTCTTGACCTCGGCCGCGAAGCGAACGGGGTGCCCGGTGAGATCGAAGGCTGTGATCTCGGCCATACCGCTCTTGCCGGCCATCAGGCCTTCCCAGACCTCAGACGTGGTGTTGCCGACCCCGCAGATCAGTCCGAGGCCGGTTACGACGACGCGACGCTCAATCATTGCTACTTTGCCGCTTTCTGGTTCTTCTCGATGTAATCGACGGCGTCCTTGACGGTCTTGATCTTCTCGGCATCTTCATCGGGAATCTGGATGTCGAAGGCTTCTTCGAACTGCATGACGAGCTCGACTACGTCGAGAGAGTCGGCCCCGAGGTCTTCCTGAAAGCTCGCGCCGGGAGTTACTTCGGCCTCATCTACCTGAAGCTGCTCGACAATAATCTGTTTTACCTTTTCATCAACTGCTGCCATGTCGTTCTCCTATATACCTTTTGAGTCAAAAATCGGGTCAAAGCCGCTGTCTTCTGAACCCGGATACACCGTTTGAGCCAATCTAAAGCATACCCACGGCTCCGCCGAGTGTAAAGCAAGCGAGACGGCATGAAAAGCAGGGGAATCGAGGGGCGTCAATCGTCCTCGCCCGAGGCCGCGAGGCCGAAGGTCGTGATCCCGGCGGCCTGGTCGAAGTCGATGGGGATCGAGCCCGGAATAGCCTTGTCCGTCTCGCCTACCTCGCGCAAGGTCCGGTTGATGGCCCGGGTGCGGACCCCCAGCTTCTGGATCGTGTTTTGCACGGTGCCCACCTGCCCCTCCATCTTCGTCATCAGCACCTCGAAGTTGCCGAACTCCTTCTTCGTTCCCTCGAGTACGCGCCACACCTCGTCGCCCTTCTCCTGGATGGCGAGCATGTGGAAGCCCATCTGGAAGCTCGTCAGAATCGCGGAGAGCGTGCTCGGCCCAGCGATGGTGACGCGGCACTTCGACTGCACCTCGGCCTGGAGTGCGTCGCGGCGCATCACCTCGGCGTAGAGACCCTCGGTGGGAAGAAACATGATGGCGTGCGGCGTCGTCTTCGGCGGATTGATGTACTTCGACGAGATGCGGTCGCCCTCGGTGCGGATGGCTGCCTCGAACGCCTTGCCGGCGGCGGCGATCTGCTCGGCGTTGCCGCTCTCGTAGGCCGACTCAAGCCGCTCCCAGTCCTCGCGCGGAAACTTGGCGTCGATCGGCAGCAGCGTCTCGCCCGCGTGTCCGGGGAAGCGCACGGCGAACTCAACCGCTTCGAGCGAGCCGTCCTTGACCCGCGCGTTGCGGAGGAACTGGTTCGGCGCCAGCATCTGTTCGAGCAACATGCCGAGCTGCACCTCGGCGAATCCGCCGCGCGACTTCACGTTGGTGAAGATGCGGCTCAGATCGTTGACGCCGTCCGACAACTTGGTCATCTCTCCCAGTCCCGTGTGCACCTTGTTGAGCTGGTCGGTCACTTGGCCGAAGCTCTCCGTCAGCCGCGTCTGCAGCGTATCGTTCAGTTTCTCGTCGACGGTCTGCCGCATCTTCTCAAGCTCTTTCGAGTTGTCGTCGTTCAGCTTCGTCAGCCGCTCTTCGACCGCCTGACGAAGCTGGTTTTGCAGCGCCGTGTTGCTGACCATCAGCTCGTTGAGTTTGGTGTTGATGGCCTCGCGAAGACTCGTATGCTGTTGGTTGGTCTCCGATGTGAACGACGAAACTCGCTGGGAGATGGCGTCCATCTGCTTCTGCACGGCCGTGCGCAGCAGCTCGTCGGAGCTTTTGTTGTCCGAGCGAAAGCCGCCGAGGCCGGTCTGGAGGAGGCTGCTCAGCTCCGCGATGTTCTTCGTGATCTCGCCGCGCAGCTCGCGAAACGCTGTGTCGCCCGCCTCGCGCGACCGCTGCGCCTCGGTGGCGATGTCGTTGCGCATCTGCGAGAGCGATTGCCGCATGTGCTCGTCGGACGCCTGGTTGCGCGCGTCCAGTCGCGTGAGGTGGTCGGGAAGCTGCACTAGGCGGGGGTCTGTCGCCTGCTGCTTTCTCAGCAGCAGAACCACAACGACAATCAGGGTCACGATCTCGCAGGCAATCAGGATGGTCAACATTTCGTCTTTCCTTCGCCAAAGAATAGCACCACGGACGAGTCCATTTTTGTGGAAACGACTCGGGTGCCCCATCTTCGCCGCGCAGCGGCTAAGGTGAGCATTCGCGCAAAGCGCGAACTGGCTGATTACGGATCCTTCATCCGTGATCCTCAAGCCCACCTTCGCGACGATGAGACCATCGCGAAGATGGGACACCCGACCTCATGCGGTGAGCCTGGCCGCAGCTAGACCCCGAGCGGCATCGTGCCTTCGATCCGCAGTGTGTACGGCTGTTCTGCCGGAGTAGATCGCGCGGGCAGTGTGCATACCAGTCCCTCTGCGGTCTGCCGGAAGTTCACCGTCTGCGATTGGCCGCCGACGAACGTGACACGCTCGACCGTTGCCCTCGCTGCAGAGAGCGAGCGGATCGTTGCCTCACCCTTTGCCGGATACACGTAGGCGATGGCGTAGAGCTTGCCGTTCTTCGTGGTGAAGCGGAAGTCGGCCTCGGTGTACGCCGGCTGTGGCTCGCTCTTCACGCTGGGCCAGTCGAGGATCGCGGTCGAGCGTCCCTTCCAGTCGCCGTTGGGAGTGGTGGGAACTCCCGGCCCCTCGCCTGGCCTGATCCACGCGCGCGAGCCGTAGATGGCCTCGCCGTTCTCCGCGAGCCAGTCGCCCAGCGTGCGCAGCGACGCCTGCTGGTTCTCGGGAATCGATCCGTCGGCCATCGGCGAGACGTTCAGCAGCAGGTTGCCGCCGCAGCTTGCAACGGCCATGAACTGATGAATCAGCGTCAGGCCGCTCGCGACCCTGAGACCGTCGATGTAACCCCACGAGTTGCCGATCGGCGTGTCGCACTGCCATGCTCCGGCGAAGGGCAACTTCGGCGCGTGGTGCGAGCCCTCGAAGTCCTGTACGGTGGCGTAGAGATAGGCGTCGTCCTTGGTGGCGAGCGTCGTCTCGTATCCGCGCTCGCGGGCGCGGTTGTAGAGATACGCCGCCGCGCGCAGCTTCACCTCGTCGTATGCACGTGCGTTTACGCCATTGTCCATATAGAGCAGTTGCGGCGAGAACTTGTCGACCAGCTCCTGGATGCGCGCCAGCCAGTCGAGCTGAAACGCCTTCGAGTTGTTGCCCGAGTTGAACGGCTGGTCGATCGGCGGGCCGTAGAAACCGGCGTACTTCGGGTCGAACTCGTCGGTCTTCAGGTCCTTCGCCGGATAGGCGAAGTAGGCGTGCTCCATTCGGTGTGAGGAGAGGCCGAAGATGAAGTTCTGCTTGCGCGCGGCAGCGGCCAGCTCGCCGGTCAGGTCACGCTTCGGGCCCATGCGTCCGGCGCACCAGGGCGTCAGCTCGGAGGTGTACATCGGAAAGCCGTCGTGGTGCTCCGCCACGGGCACAACGTAGTTCGCGCCGGCCCGCTTGAACAGCGCGATCCACTCCTCGGCGTGGTACTTGTCGGGCTTGAAGAGCGGGATCAGGTCCTTGTAGCCGAACTTGTCCTGCGGGCCAAATTTCTTCTGGTGCCACCGGATGCCGTCGGCGTCCTTGTACATGTGGCGCTCGTACCACTCGTTGTTGGTGGCGGGGATGGAGTACAGACCCCAGTGGATGAAGATGCCGAACTTCGCCTGGTTGAACCACGCAGGTACGCTGTAAGTCTCGCGCAGCGACTCCCACGTAGGCTTCACCGGCCCGTCGAGGTCGGGCTTCGGCGTCGCGTAGGCATCGGGCGCCCCGGCGGGTGCTCCGTTCTGAAAGGCGTGCAGCGTGCGAGGCAGGAGCGCCGAACCGGCAGCGAGGGCAGAGTTAGCGAGCAGTCGCCTGCGAGAGAGGGGCATGGCAGCCACTTTAGTCGATCGGGGCGAAGGAGTTCCAGTGCGCCTGCTTCTGAAACGCACGCCATCAGGTTGTCATCCTGAGCGGGGCGCAGTCGAAGGATCTGCGGTTTGCATCTGCCGGGATGGTGCAAGTTCAGACGCAGGCCCTACCGCGCCTCGTCTTCCTCGTTCAGAATGCGGTCGGCGATGGCTGCTGCCTCTGCCGCAGCCTGTACATCGTGAACCCGCAGGATGTGCGTTCCGGCGAGAAGAGCTGCGATGTTGGCGGTGGTGGTTGCGTGAAGCCGGGCATTTGCCGGCGGAGGCAGTCCGCGGTGCACAGCGGCGAGCGATGGCGTCTCGGCCAAAGTATGTGCCAGAAAGCCCTTGCGCGAAGCGCCGATGAGGACAGGCAGGTTGAGCTGGTGCAGCTCCGGCAGATACGCGAGGATCGGGTAGTTCTCGTCCATGCGCTTGCCGAAGCCGATGCCGGGATCGACGATAATTCGCTCGCGTAAGATGCCTGCGTCTGTTGCAGATGAGATGCGGCTGTCCAATTCGTCGATGATCATGGGCATAACGTCTTTGTGTGCGAGAGCAGGCAGCGCCTTCCACTCCTTTGGAGTGCCGCGCGCGTGCATCAGGATGGCTCCGCAGCGAAGCTCCGCGCAGGTCGCGGACATTCGCCCATCCCAGAGATGGCCGCTTACGTCGTTGACGATCTCCGCGCCAGCCTCTACTGCGAGCCGCGCCGTCGCTGCGTGGAAGGTGTCGATGGAGATGACCGTCCGCGGGCGTTCGCGCAGGATGGCCGCGATAACCGGCAGTACGCGCTCCTGCTCCTCTTCGGGGGAGAGTGGCGTGGCGTTGGGCCGCGTCGATTCGCCGCCCAGGTCGATGAGGTCCGCGCCGTGGTCGAGCATCTCGATGGCGTGCGCGACAGCGCGCTCGGGTGCCGAGGCCGCGTCGTAGAAGTGTCCGCCGTCGGAGAAGGAGTCCGGCGTCACATTGAGGATGCCCATGATCAGCGTTCGCTGCCCCAGCGCGAGCGAGCGCGTGCGGAGCCGCCAGTCGTAGCGTGGGCGCGGAGCGAAAGCCATGAGGAGATTCTAGTTCTCCCAAGCCTCCTCGGCTGAACTCAAAACGGAGATCTGAAAACCGCTTTACCGGTGCTAGACTTTCGCCCATATGAACAAAGTGCTGGCAGTGGCGTTGGCGGCGGTGATGTGTGCGGGAGCGGCGCGGGCGCAGTCCGCGAACATTGCGTGCGATGGCCGTTCGGTGACGGACGGCAGTAGCGGCGCTTGTAGCGAGTTGGCAAAGCAGATCGCTGACGTACTGGCCGATCCGGCAGTCGCGCGAGCGCACTGGGGAATCAAGGTGACGGCGATGGATGGCTCGCCCATCTACTCGCTGAACGAGGGCCAGCTCTTTCAGCCCGCCAGCAACACCAAGATGTTCACCACGGCGACGGCGCTGGCTGTGCTCGGTGCGAATGCGACATTCGAGACGAAGGTCGTCGCGCGCGGCACGTTCAACGGAGCGGCGAATCTCGCGGGCGACGTTGTGCTGGTCGGCGGCGGCGACGCGAACCTCTCGGGCCGCGCGATTCCGTATGTGCCTCCCGCGCAGAGGCCGAAGCTCGCGCCGGGACAGCCTCCTCCTCCCGGCCCGCCCGCGCTGCGCTATCTCGAAGAGATGGCGGACCAGGTGGCGAAGACGGGGCTAAAGGTCGTCAACGGCGATGTGGTGGGCGACGACACGCTGTATCCGTGGGAGCCCTACCCGGAGGACTGGTCGATCGACGACGCCGTCTGGGGCTACGGCGCACCCATCTCCGCGCTGACGATTACCGACAATCAGCTTGCGGTGAAGGTCTCGCCCGGAGCAGCGCCGGGACAACCAGCCGTTGTCACCGTCGACCCGATCTTTCCGTACTACATCGTCGACGCAACGGCGCTTACGACCGGCGAGGCGAAGAGCGGAAGCCATGTACAGATCGACCGCGCGCCGGGATCGAAGGTGTTGCGTATCTATGGATCCATCGCTGTCAACGCGCATCCCGATGAAGAGGAGCTGGCGATCCACGATCCCGCCGAGTTTGCCGCAGCAGCGTTGAAGTCGATGCTGGAGGCGCGCGGGATTCTGGTGACCGGCGTCGCGCGCGCGAAGCACCGCGTAGCCACCGATTCGCGCGGGTTCATGCAGGCATCGCACGAGCCGGTGCCCGGCCTCGACTTTACGAAGACCTTCGCCCCGGCAAACGGCGCTCCCGCGGCCTGCACGGGCAACTGTTCTGCCGCTCAGCCTGAGACGGTGCTCGCGCGTCACACCTCGCCCACGCTGATCGAAGACATGACCGTGACCAACAAGATCAGCCAGAACCTGCACGCCGAGATGTTCCTGCACAACGCGGGCGCCGCGGTCACGGGCGACGGCTCGACGGTGAACGGCGCGCGCGTCGTGAGGGCGTTTCTCGAACACGCCGGTGTCGACAAGGACGACTTCGTCTTCTTCGACGGCTCGGGACTGAGCGGGCACGACCTCGTCGCGCCGCGAGCGACGGCGCGGCTCTTGCTGTTTGCGAGCACACAGCCGTGGTTCGCCGATTGGAAGCGCACGCTGCCCATCGGCGGCGAGGACGGCTCGCTGGTCGAGCGCTTCGGCAAGGCCCCGCTCAAAGACCACGTCTTCGCGAAGACGGGAACGCTGGGCGAGGCGCGTGCCTTGAGCGGTTATCTCGACTGTGCCAGCGGAAAGACGGTGATCTTCTCCATCATGGACTCGGCGCACACGCCGCGCTCCAGCGCCGACCGCGAGGCGATGGACAAGATCGTCGGGCTGATCGCGGCGGCGAACTAGGCCTGGTGAAGGATTTAAAATAGATCGATGAAGAAACAAATGCGGGAGCTGCCGGAGTCGCCGCGCCAGGTTGGAAGATGAGCGCAACGACGGCCGGGATTCTGGGAGTGATCTTTCTCGCGACCTTCATCCGCTCCGCCTTCGGCTTCGGCGAGGCGCTTGTCGCCGTTCCCTTGCTCGCGCTCTACCTTCCCTTGAAGGTAGCGGCTCCGCTGGCGGTGCTGGTCTCGATTACCATCGCTGCGGTCGTTGTGGTACAGGACTGGCGCAGGATCCACATGCGCAGCACGGGCTGGCTCTTCGGCTCGACTCTGGCAGGTATTCCCATCGGATTGTGGTTGTTGGCCAGCACGCATCAGATGGCGGTGAAGATTGCGCTCGCGGCGGTGATCCTTGCCTTCTCGTTCTACTCGGTGATTGGGCGGCGGCCGCCGGAGCTGACGACGGACAGCCGCGGATGGCTTATCGGCTGCGGCTTCTGCGCCGGTGTGTTGGGCGGAGCGTATGGCATGAATGGGCCTCCGCTGGTCATCTACGGTGCGATGCGCCGTTGGTCGCCGCAGCACTTCCGCGCGACGTTGCAGGGGTACTTTCTACCTGCAAGCATCGTCGGCATGGCCGGATACTGGGTCGCGGGCCTGTGGGTCCCGGCCGTGACGCGCTATTACCTGCTGTGCCTTCCGGTCTTGTTGCCCGCGATCTGGCTGGGAAGGCTAGTCAATCACCGCATGCACGGCGACAGCTTTCTTCGCTACGTGTACCTGGGCCTGATGGGGATCGCGATCACGCTGCTGGTGCAGGCGGTACGCAGCTAGATGAGAGAATACGGAGAGATGATTCGAGCCTGTGTTTTATCGATGCTGGTCCTGGCGCTTGCTGGTTGCAAGTCGCTCCCGCCGCCGACTCCGCTCGCGCAGTTGAACGCGCAACAGATGCACGGGCACGCGGTCTTTCAGGCCAACTGCGCGCGCTGCCACAGCGACCGCACCGACACCCCGTTGAGCGGCCCCGCGCTGCGCGGCATCTTCAAGAAGGAGTATCTTGCCAGCGGGGCGGCGGCCACCGACGAGCGCGTCTCGGCCACCGTTCTGCGCGGAAGAAACATGATGCCGCCGATGGCCGGTCAGATTGACCAGGCGGACCTCGACGACCTGCTGGCATACCTGCACACACTATGAACGACGACAACCGTATCGACGGCGCGGAAGAGCGAGAGATCAGGCGGCTGGAGGCGCGCGCCGGCGGCATGTTGCCCGGCATCGCGGGCATCTCCATGTTCATGATCTTCATGACCATCCTGAACGCCTTCGCCGCACTGCGCGGGACCTTTGGGCTGGCGGGCGCGAAGTACAGCGTGCTGGCGATCTGTACGCTGCTGGCCGTAGGCGTCTTCGGGCTCCTGCGGCTGAAGAAGTGGGGATGGGCCATCGTCACGGCGGGAACGCTGCTGCTCAGCTCCGGTGACTTCTACTTCTTCGAGAGGACAAAGGCGGGCTTCTTCCTGATTCGCGCGCTACTGGTGCTGGTCTTCTTCCTGTACCTCGTCCGCGGCTCTGTGCGTGACAGGATGCGGTGAGATGACGATGATGGTCTTCGAGACGCAGGGTGTTCCAGAGACGTGCATGGCAGGCACCTTCCATTCCCACGGATGGATCGCGCTGCTCGTCACCATCGCCGGTCTGGCGGGTGCAGCCTACTCGCTGGCGAAGGGGTTCGCCTGGATGCGCGAGCCGATCGTAGCGCGACGCGCTGGCGCGCAGCCGCCGGACCGGCACACCGCGAAGGCTTGGCTCCTCGGCGTGTGGCTGCTGGTTCCCCCCGCGTGGCTCTTTGTTGAGGACATCTTCCTGTTCCGCCACTTCGGCAAGGTGGAGTGCTTCGATCAGTTCCGCTACGCGCAGGAGCTTGTCGCGCGCGGGTGGGTGGTACTCGTCGTGGCCCTCGGCTTCCTGTACTTCGGCAGGGAGATCGCGGGTAAGGAGTGAAGCGCGAATGAACGACTCTGCTGTGCTGTTGATTACATGCCCGGACCAGAAGGGCCTGGTTGCGACCGTCTCGGGCGAGCTCTACCGCTTCGGCGCGAACATCATCCACGCCGACCAGCACCAGGACCACGACGCCGGCCTCTTCTTTATGCGCGTCGAGTGGACGCTGGGCAGCGAAGGCGAACACCCGTTCGACATTCAGGCGTTCTCCGAGGCCTTCGCGCCCATCGCGAAGCGCTTCAACATGGACTCGCAGTTGCACGTGAGCGCCATACGGCCGCGCGTGGCCATCTTCGTCTCGCAGCACCTGCACTGCTACGCCGACCTGCTGCAACGCCACCAGATGGGCGAGCTCGAGTGCGAGATCGCGCTGGTGATCAGCAACCACACCGACGGCAAGGCGCTGGCGCAGTTCTACGGTATCCCGTTCCACCACGTGCCGCTGACGGCGGCGAACAAGGCGGAAGGCGAGGCAAAGCAGTTCGCGCTGCTCGATGCCGCGGGCGTCGAGCTTATCGTCCTCGCGCGTTACATGCAGATTCTCTCGCCGGAATTCGTGCGGCGCTATCCGTTCAGCATCATCAATGTGCATCACTCGTTTCTGCCTGCGTTCATTGGCGCCAGGCCGTACCACGCGGCGCACAAGCGCGGCGTGAAGCTGATCGGCGCGACCAGCCACTACGTGACGGAGGAGCTCGACGACGGCCCGATCATCGAGCAGGACGTGGCGCGCGTCTCGCACCGCGATCAGGTGCAGGACCTGATCGCCAAGGGCCGCGACCTCGAGCGCGTCGTGCTGTCGCGGGCAGTCGCGTGGCACCTGGACCGAAGAATTCTGCGTTACGGAAACAAGACGGTCATCTTCGACTAGGGCTTTGGACTAAAGTGTTTGCATGCTAAGTCGAAGAAGTTTCGGGGGAATGCTGGCCTCAGCGGCACTGGTACAGACCTTGCCGCGTGTGGCGTTCGCGCAGGATATGAGCGACCGTCTCTCTGTCATGATCTGGGTGCTGCGCAAGCGCGGCAACTTCGAGCAGAACCTTGAGACTGTGGCGAAGGCCGGCTTCCGCCATATCGAGATGATCGGCGAGTTCTGGCAGTGGACGGATGCCGACCGCGAGCGCTACATGGCGAAGATGGCCTCCCTCGGCATCACCATCGACGCGACCACGGGGATGAAGCTGGGCTTCGCCGACCCGGCGACGGGCGACGCGTACATCACCGAGCTGAAGAAGCTGATCGTCGCCGCGAAGCAGGTGAAGTGCACCCGGCTGATTCTGATGTCGGGCAAGGTGCTGCCCGCGGTTGGAGACGAAGGCCAGCGCGCGGCCTCTATCGCAACGCTCAAGCGCGCGGCCGAGGTGCTAGAGGCCGAAGGCATGACTGCTCTGCTGGAACCGATCGACCGGCTGGAGAACCCGACTTACTGGATGGATGGCGTAGAAGAAGCAGCAACGATCACGCGCGCCGTAGGAAGCCCGCACATCCGCGTGCTCTACGACTTCTACCACGAGCAACGAACGCGCGGAAACGTGATCGAGAAGCTCGAGAAAGCTTTTGACCAGATAGATTTGGTACACATTGCCGACGTGCCCAGGCGCAGCGACCCCGGAACAGGCGAGATGAACTACGCCAACATCTACCGCAAGCTGAAGGCGCTGAACTACAAGGGAATGGTAGCGATGGAGTTCTACCCTGAGGGCGAGCCGGTGGAGGCTCTGCGCAAGGCGCGGCTCTATGCGGAGCGGGAGCTGGGGTAGTCGTCGGCGTTGGTAATCGTCGACCAGATCCTGGCCCTACCTCAGTGTCATCCCGACCGGAGCGAAGCGTAGTGGAGGGATCTGCTTTTGCGTGTAGAACCACGGAGGTTCCCGGCAGAGAAGCAGATCTCCACTCCGCGCTGTGTGCTCCGGTCGAAATGACGTGACAGAGAAAGCGGTGCGGAGCGCGATAACCGCCCTGTAGGCCATCCAGATACAATAAAAGACGAGATGATGCCGTCCGCCGAGCTGGTACAGATCAACCTTTCGCCGAAGAAGCCCGCGCCCAAGCCGGCGTGGCTGAAGGCGAAGGCTCCCATGGGCGAGACCTTCCACAATCTCAAGAAGATGGCGCGGGACCTGAACCTGCACACCGTCTGCGAGTCCGCCCACTGCCCTAACATCGGCGAGTGCTGGAACCAGAAGGCCGCGACCTTCATGATGCTCGGCAACCTGTGCACGCGCCGCTGCGGCTTCTGCGCTGTGCCCAAGGGCAAGCCTGAGCCCATCGATCTCGACGAGCCCCGTCGCGTGGCCTACGCCGTCGCGCAGCTTGGCTTGAACCACGCCGTCATCACCAGCGTGAACCGCGACGACGACAACATCGGCGCCGCGCAGGCATTCGTCAACGTGGTCGAAGAGATTCGCCAGCAGGCTCCCGGCTGCCGTGTCGAGATCCTCACGCCGGACTTTCAGGGTAACGAGCAGTCGCTGCGCTTGGTCGTCGCCGTGCGGCCCGAGATCCTGAACCACAACATCGAGACCGTGCCGCGCCTCTACCGCGTGGCCAAGTCCGGCGGCCGCTACGAGAAGTCACTGCACTTCCTGAAGCACGCGAAGGAGATCGCGGCGGAGATGTTCCACGACCGCGAGGGCGACCAGATCGTCACCAAGACCGGCATCATCGTCGGTCTGGGCGAGGAGATGCACGAGCTGCTCGCCGTCTTCCGCGACCTCGCCGACCGCAAGGTCGACATCCTCACCATCGGCCAGTACCTGCGCCCCTCGCGCGACCACCTGCCGATGGCCCGCTACTACACGCCGGAGGAGTTTGCCTTCCTCAAACATGAAGCATTAGCGATGGGCTTCAAGCACGTGGAGTCTGGCCCGCTGGTACGCTCCAGCTACCACGCGCAGGAGCAGGCGGAGTCGACCGGGCTGGCGTAAGAAAGATCTGGCGAGCAGATTTACTACCCCATCATGCCGAAGGAAGAGTCGCGCCGCGTGCGATGCGAGATACGCCGAGTCTTCGTTGAGATTTGGGACCCTATCCGCGTAATGGATGATCCAACGTGGCCTCGAGATGAATACGACACCTACATCGGACGCATATTTGAGCTGCTGACGTCGAAGGCCAGCGATGAAGAGATAAACCAATATCTTGTTGCATGTGCCGCTCACATGGGCATGGATGCTAGCAGGCACAGCCATCGGGATGTGATCGAAGCGCTGCGGCGGATCGCAGTTTAGGCGTGGCTGGCCTTGCTCTTCGAGCGCAGCCTGTAGGCATCCAGGTCGGTCCTGTAGTCCAGCGAGGTTCCGTCAAAGGGAGAAGGAACGTCCTCTGGCTCGGCGGCTGGAAGCTCCTCGGTGGCGGCATCGGCGACAGTCGTGACAAGTGCTGCTTTCTTGGCGGCAACGATCTTGTCCTCAGGACGCAGGGACTTCGGGCGTTCGCTCTTGTTGAACTCGATGCCTTCATCGACCATCTGCTGCGCCTTGCGGACGAGCAGGCTGCGCTTTGAGGTCAGCTTGGCCACGGCTGCGCTGCGTTCCTCATCGTTCGAGAAACTTTCAAAGCTCTGCGTATGGGCGAGCTTGCGGTCAAACAGAGCAATCTCTTCGTGAAGGGATTTGAGTTGGTACTTGCCTGAGGGGATGATGGGCATGATTTGTTCCTTTGCTGGTTAGATGCGGGATCGCATGGCGCCTGGAAATGAAATGAGCCCCTGAAAATAAAAGGGCGGCTATAGCAGCCGCCCTTTTACAACACTGATTTGAAGCTTAGAGAACCTGAACGTTCTCAGCCTGCCAGCCCTTGGGGCCCTTGACCACGTTGAACTGGACGGCCTGGCCTTCCTGGAGCGAACGGAAGCCGTTCGACTGGATCGCGGAGAAGTGGACGAAGACGTCCTCGCCACCCTCACGGCTCAGAAAGCCAAAACCCTTTGCATCGTTGAACCACTTAACTGTTCCCTGTTCCATGACTATTTTTCCTTTTACTGCAATTTTGGTGTACCGCTGAACGCAATGTGGTGTTGTTTGCGAGTAGCGCGGTAGAGCCGGGAACTTGCAAGAACCAATCGTATTCGAACGATCTTCTCTATTGTACAGCCAGCCGAATCCCTTCCGGATGGCCTGAATGGGGGATTTAGCGCTAAACCCATCAATATAGGCTATATGCCTCATTCCCGTTTCATGCGAAACCCGGCTAAACTTGTCAGGTCTTCGGCAAGCCTTTGTTTTTAGGCGATTGCCCGGACAAGGCTCGCTCACACCTATGAAGCCCTTCTTCTTCGCAGTGCTCGCTGCCCTTGCGGCAGGTCTACTCAGCGCGCCGCTTGGTGCGCAGCAAAGGGACACGGCCTTCGGTCAGGCGCTCTTTGCCGCCAACTGCGCCGCCTGCCACGGCTCCGACGGTCGCGGCGGAGAGCGCGCGCCCAGCATCGCCACCGTGCGCAGCGTGATCGCGCGGTCGGACGCAGAGCTTGAGGCCACGGTCAAGAACGGCCTCTCCGGCGTCGGTATGCCTGCCTTCGGCTTCCTCGGCGACCAGAAGATCGCCGGCATCGTGGCGTATCTCCGAGTCCTGCAGGGCAAGGGCGTGTCCGTCAAACTCACAGGCTCGCCCGCGGATGGCCGCGAGCTCTTCTACGGCAAGGCCGCCTGCGCGAAGTGCCATATGGTTCGTGGCGAAGGCGGGTTCTACGGCGCGGACCTCACGACGTATGGCGGCAATCTGACGACCGACGCTGTGCGCAGCGCCATCGTCGACCCCGCGGCCAATCCCGACCGTGCATCGAAGGTTGTCGAGATCGAGACGCGCGCAGGCCAGCGCATCTCCGGTCACCTGCGCGCTGAAGACAACTTCAACATCGCCGTCCAGACCGAAGACGGCCGGTTTCACATGTACTCGAAGTCGAAGCTGGCCGGTGTGAAGCACACATCGCGCCCCATCATGCCCGCCGACTATGGATCGAAGCTCGCGGGCAAGGAGATCGACGACCTCGTCAGCTTCCTGATTGCGAACGGTTCGGCATCTCCCCAGGCCGGTGCAAGAAAAGGAAACAATGGTCACAACTAACGTGTACCGGAAAACTCCGTTGGCAGCGAAAGGTGTTCCAACCCATGTCATTTCGACCGGAGAATCTCACGGCTGCATCGTGAGATTCGGAGTGGAGAAACCTGCTTCTCTACCGCAATCTCATGTCACGCCGCAAGCAAAACGGCAAATTCCTTCACTTCGCTGCGCTCCGGCCGGAATGACAAAGGGAAGGAAGGCCGCTACGGACTCGCCGATACATCTCAGGAGCTCTGTCCAGTGATTTGCCGCTCTTCCGCCTTGTCTCTCTCGCTTGCCGTAGCGCTGCTCTCAGGCGCTCCGGCCCTGACCGCGCAGCACTCTGCCCCGCCTGCCCAGCCGCTGGGCCAGATCAACGTTACCCAGCGCGATCTGCTGTCCAAGCCGGTCCGCGACAACTGGCCTTCGTATAACGGCGACTATACGGGCCGCCGCTACTCCAGCCTGGCCGAGATAACGCCCCAGAACGCGCACCAGTTGCGTGCGCAGTGGGTCTTTCACAGCCGCAACGCCGGCATCCTCCAGGCCACGCCCGTCGTCGTCGCGGGAGTGATGTTCGTCACTGGCTCCAACGACGCCTACGCGCTCGACGCCGCCACCGGCAAGACCCTCTGGCACCACGTGCGCCCCGTGACGCAGGGCCTGATCGATGATGCCTCCGGTCACATCAACCGCGGCGTCGCCGTCCTCGGCAATCGCATTTATATGGAGACGGACAACGCGCACCTGCTCTGCCTCGATGCGCGCTCCGGCAATCTGATCTGGGACGTCCCCTACGCCTTCGACAACAAGAACTACGGCGCCACCAGCGCTCCGCTCATCGTCAAGGACAAGGTCATCGTCGGTACCTCCGGTGGAGACGACGGCGTTCGCGGCTTCGTCGCCGCCTTCGACGCCCAGACCGGCAAAGAGGCGTGGCGCTTCTGGACCATCCCCGCGCCCGGCGAGCCTGGCAGCGAAAGCTGGCCTGGGGATGCCTACCTCCACGGCGGCGGAACCACCTGGATGCCCGGAACCTACGACCCCGAGCTGAACACAATCTACTGGGGCACCAGCAATCCTTCGCCTGACTTCGACGGCAGCGTCCGTCCCGGCGACGATCTCTACACCGACTGCGTGCTCGCGCTCGACCCCGACACCGGCAAACTGAAGTGGCACTTCCAGTTCACGCCGCACGACCTCAGCGACTACGACTCCACCGAGACTCCCGTTCTGGTCGATGCTGTCTACAAGGGGAAGCCGCGCAAGCTGCTCATCCAGGCCAACCGCAACGGTTTCCTCTACGTGCTCGACCGCGCGACGGGCGAGTTTCTCGAAGCGAAGCCGTTCGCACAGAAGCTGAACTGGGCCAAGGGCATCGATGAGAAAGGGCGCCCTATCCGCACCGGCATCGTTCCCACGGCCGAAGGCACGCGCATCTGCCCCAGCTACGCCGGCGCCACCAACTGGTACTCGCCAACCTACAGCGAACTGACGCACCTGTTCTACTTCATGACGCTCGAGGATTGCAGCGTCTTCTCCACGAAAACGCAGGAGTTTCAGGAGGGCAAGGCGTACTACTCCACGGGAGCAAGGCACCAGCCCGAGGAGAACGCGAAGAAGTACCTGCTCGCCTACGACCTGCGCGAGGGCGAGTTCGTCTGGAGACAGCCCCAGGTGGGCGACTCGCACTCCTTCGCCGGTGTGATGAGCACGGCTTCGGGGCTGGTTGCCTTTGGTGACGACGCGCAGATGTTCGAGGTCGTCGACGCCCGCACCGGCAAGCCGCTCTGGCACTTCAACACCGGGCAGGCAATGCACTCTTCGCCCATGAGCTACGCCGTCAACGGAAAACAGTACTTCGCCATCGCAGCGGGCAACGACCTCTTCGCGTTCGCGCTTCCCTAAGAAGCGACAGGTATCGCTTTAGAATCGAGATGCAATGGGCGGCCGCACTCCGATTCCGCAACCCGACAAGGCAAGGCCCCGTCGCGCCAATTTTGTCTCCACCGGCCTCGTCATTCTCTTCGCCTGCGCTGTGCTGTTGCCTCTGCTCGGCCACAAGCCGCTGGCCGACTGGGACGAAGGCATTTACGCCGAAGCCGCGCGCGAGATGCTTGGACGAAGCTGGCTGGTGCCGACCTGGAACTTCCATCCGTGGTTCGAAAAGCCTCCGCTCATGCTGTGGACGACAGCCTTCTTCTTTAAAGTCTTCGGCGTGCATGAGTTCTGGGCGCGCGTCGGTTCGGCGCTCTCAGGTGTGGCCATCGTCGGCGTGCTGCACGCATGGCTGTCGCGTCGCGTCGATTGCATGGCCGCTGGCCTCAGTTCCTTCATCCTGCTCACAACCTTCGGCTTTCTGCACGTCTGCTGCATGGGAGAGATGGACGTCATGCTCTCACTGGGCTGCGCGATCGCCGTCTGCGGGCTGTCGGAGATCGCTGCGGACAATCCGCGCGGATGGTACTGGTTCTGGGGCGGCTTCGCCATCGCGCTGATGACCAAAGGCGCGGCCAGCGTCGTGCTGGTGCTGACGGTTGTCATTGTTGCGGTGCTGGGTCGATGGTCGAGCCGTTATCTGGGTAAACAGTTCTGGCTCGGGCTTGCCGGGTTTCTGCTTGCGGTTGTGCCTTGGCACGCGATGATGTGGCACCGCTTTGGCAGCGCCTTCCTCGCGGAGTACCTGGGTTTCCATACGTTGATGAGAGCCACGCAGCAGATTGAAGGACACACGACGCACTGGTGGTTTTACCTGTGGGTTCTGCTGGTGTCGGCAGCGCCTTACGTTCTGATCGCTCCGGTCGCGATTAACAAGGCACTCAAGCGCGCGGAGCTTCGCCCGTGGGCCGTGTTCGCGCTCGTTGTCCTGATCTTCTTCTCCGCTGTGCAGACGCGCCTGCCGCACTACGTCGCGCCCATCTATCCGGTGCTGGCCGTGCTCGTCGCCGTCTATGTGTCCGCCTGGCTGCAAGCATTCAGGAACAGGCAGCAGTGGTCTTCTACGGGATTCTGGCTACGCCTAAGCGTTGTTGCCGTCGCCGCCTGGGGGCTGTGCGCGCTGGTCACCACCGCGCCGCGGAAGCAGCTACATTCCGAGCAGGTGAATGGACGGATTATCCATGAGGAGAGGGAGTCGATCGCATTGCTGCGTCAACTCTTCCGCTCTCCGCAACCCGCCGGGCCAGTGCTGGTGTGGCGCGAAACCGATACACGCTCGATTGCGACCGTCATCTTCTACACGCAGAGACCGGTACAGCAGGTCGAGCTGAATCCGTCACCCGCAACCGTCGCGCGTGACCGGTACTACTTCGACCCCGTATCGCTCGATCAGATGGTGACAACTGAGCGGAGGGTCATCCTGCTCGATAAGAGCCTCGTGAGCAGAGTTCCACAAGGGATGGTGTATCAACCCCTCGCCTCGGGAAAGATCATGGAAGTAGGAACAATCCGGCGAATCGAATAGGGAAGCTATACCCGCCGACGCTGTTCCGCCGACTGAAACAGAAAGACGCCCAGGACTGCAATCAGTGGCTCCAGCGGATGCCGAAAACGTGCATGAACCGTGACCAGGTAGTACGGAACGGGAAGCAGCAGAAAGGCCCACGCAAACAGCCACGCTCCGGGAATGTGGCGATAGAGCGCGAGCCACAGGCCGAGCAGTCCGGCAAGGCTGATGAAGCTGAAGTTAAGCGTGCGAGGAAGCTCGAGCGAGAGTTTGTTGTCCGACGGCACACTGACCCAGAAAAAGTAGATGCGCTTCACCACGTTGTCCAGATAGTGCGCAGGGTTGGCGCGTATCGTGTCACTTGCCAGCCTTCCGCGCATCTCCACATAACGGACCTCGCCCATCTCGGTGTAGAGCCGTAGCTGATCCGTCGCCTGCTCCGGGTGGTTGTATTCCATCAGGAGCCCACGCGCGCCAGGGCCGTTACCCAGCGCTGCCTCAGCGCCAAGATTGCCGCGGATAGGAATGAAGCGATGGAAGACGGCATAGTTGCGCGCCTCCCACGGTGCGAGACACGCGATAAAGAGCAGAGCCGAAAGAGCAGCGTCGCGTATCGCGTGCGGCCTCCTCCACGTCCCGGCGAGAATCCAGATTCCGCATGCGGGAAGAAAGATCAGCAGGCTGGAGTTCGAGAGCCCGACGATCCCCCACAAGATCCCGAACGCGATCCAGCTCGAGGTCGGATTTATAGCCTTTCCACAGCCGACAGCATTGATGCCTCGCATGCGCAGCGCAAGAACGATGATCCACGCGAAGAGGCACGTGGTGATCGACATCTCCCACATCCAGCGCACCGAATACTGCATCGCCGCGGGATACAGCGCCCATATCCATGCCGCATAAACCGCGTTCGCGCGCGAGAAGCAGCGAAGCCCGATCTCCCATATAGCCAGAACGGTTGCTGCGGAGAAGACGCAGTTGATAGCCAGGATGACCCACGCCGACAACGGAGTGTAGACGCCGAAGACCTTGAAGACTCCCGCAAGCAGAAATGGGTAAACCGGAGGAAGCCACGCCGTAGGGCCGGTCAATCCGCGAAACGGATTAGCGAATCCGTGGCCTTCAACCAGCGAACGCGCGATGCGTCCAGCCTCCCATGCAAACGAAAAGTGATCGTCGTAAGGCCGTATGCGCCAGGTGTGTGCCAGCGTCATGTAAAGCACGCGGACAGCAAGCGCCACCCAGAAGATGCGCCACGGCAGATCGTGGCCCTGGACCGCTTCGGCTTTCATCCACGTCGACAGGCGCTTGAGCATCGTGATGTCGATTCTAACGGCGAGTGGAAGGCTGCAATCTGTCATCATCGAAGAAGCGGTCTATTTTCCGAAAAAGCACTGGAGACGTTTTGAGCGACGTAAGAATTGGTGTGAAGAAGCTGGTCCCGCAGGCGCAGATGCCGCGGTACGCGCATGTGGGCGAGTACGGCGACCTGGCGGCCGACCTGTATGCCTCCGAAGGCATGGTGATTGCCCCGGGAGCAACCGTGCCCGTGCCCACCGGCGTAGCGATGGAGTTCCCCTCAACCCACGGCGCTCTGGTCGAGGATCGCTCCGGCCTGGCGGTGAAGGGAATCACGACTCTGGCCGGTGTCATCGACCCCGGCTATCGCGGCGAGCTACGCATCGTGGTCACCAACCTCAGTACCAACAGCATCGAAGTTAAGCAGGGCGACCGCATCGCTCAACTGCGCATCGTGCGCCGCATCGAGGCCGAGTTCGTCGAGGTCGCCGAACTGGGCGAGGCCGCACGCGGTGCAGGAGGTTTCGGCAGCACAGGAAGCTGACCTTCGGCTGAGGAACATAAGCTACCATCCAGCGTCATCCTGAGCGAAGCGGCGTAGCCGCGCAGTCGAAGGATCTGTGGTTCGTTGACACCCAGACCGTTTACCCAGGCCTCAGCGCAGCAGTGTATCCTTTCGCGTAATTGATAGGAGGGCGCAATGAGCAACAATGCCTGGCCTGAGCTGCCGTGGAATGCGTGGGAGTCGACTGCGGCCACCCTGCACATGTGGACGCAGATCGTTGGCAAGACGCGGCTCGCGCTCACCCCGCTGCAGAACCACTGGTGGAACGTAGCCCTCTACGTGACGGCCCACGGCATCGGCACGCCGGCCATGGCTTGCGGCGACGATGTGCTCGACATCGAGTTCGACTTTGTCGCCCACGAGCTGCACATGCGCCTGGAGTCAGGCAAGCATGAATCCATCGAGCTGAAGCCGCGCTCCGTAGCCGACTTCTATCGTGAATATCTGCGGCGTCTGGACGCGCTCGGTGTCAGGGTAAAGATATGGCCGATGCCTGTGGAGATAGCGAACCCCATCCGCTTCGATCAGGACACGGTACACACATCCTACGATGCGGAGTATGCGCATCGCTTCTGGCAGGTGCTCTCCGGCACACAGAATGTATTGCGCGCATGGACCACGGACTTCCTGGGCAAGGTGAGCCCGATCAACTTCTTCTGGGGCTCCTTCGATTTGGCGATGACGCGGTTCTCCGGCCGCCCCGCCCCACCTCGCCCCGGTGCCGACAGCATCCAACGCGAGGCGTACTCGCATGAGGTCATCTCCGCCGGGTTCTGGCCGGGCAACGGAGGCTACGGCGCCGCGGCGTTCTATTGCTACGCTGCTCCCGTGCCGGAGGGACTCGCCGAAAAGACCGTCTCGCCCGTTGCCGCAAAGTGGGATAAGGCCTTGGGAGAGTTCATCTTGAAGTATGACGACCTGTGGCAGATGCCTTACCCCGAGGAGGCGCTGCTGGAGTTTTACCAGACCGCGTACCAGGCCGCGGCTGACTCCGCGAAGTGGAACCGCGCCGCGCTGGAGCGCAGCTAAACATAGGACCGCGAGAACTCTTTCCCGCGACCAGCGGGAGCTGCAACCCGAAGGGGATATACACCCCACGAAGTGGGCGCGCGCCGCGCAGGCGGCCCGGCTGGCAGGCCATAGTTTTCATGCGACAATTAAGAAGCGAGCCATGCCCAAATTGCCAGCCGAACAGCCCGTTGCGACCCATATTTCTGCGATTCCGGCCCCTGTAACCATCACTCCGGAGCTGCTGAAGACCCACAGCATCACTCCCGAGGAGTACAAGCGCATCGAAGCGGCCCTGGGCCGCACCCCCAGCTTGACCGAGCTGGGGATTTTTTCGGTCATGTGGTCTGAGCACTGCTCCTACAAGTCCTCCCGCGTTCATCTCAAAAGACTTCCCACGCGCGGTGACCGCACCTCCGGACCCGGCTCCGTCGTGCAGGGGCCCGGCGAGAACGCCGGCATCATCGACGTCGGCGACGGCTGGGCCTGCGCCTTCAAGATCGAGTCGCATAACCACCCCAGCTACATCGAGCCCTATCAAGGTGCAGCTACGGGAGTGGGGGGCATCCTCCGCGACATCTTCACCATGAACGCCCGCCCGCTGGCCGTCATGGACTCGCTCCGCTTCGGCCCGCTCGACGAGTCCGAGCCCGACCCGGTCCTTCGCGCCAGGAACCACCAGGTCGCTACCGGCGTTGTCCACGGCGTCGCGGGCTACGGCAACTGCTTCGGCGTGCCCAACCTCGGCGGCGAGACCCGCTTCGAGCCCTGCTACTCCGGCAACCCGCTGCTGAACGCCTTCGCGCTCGGCCTCGTCAGGAAGGACGAGATCTTCTATGCCAAGGCAGTCGGCGTCGGCAACCCCGTCATCTACGTCGGCGCGAAGACCGGCCGCGACGGTATTCACGGCGCGACCATGGCGTCAGAAGAGTTCACCGAAGGCAGCGAACAGAAGCGCCCCAACGTGCAGATGGGCGACCCCTTCCTGGAGAAGTTGCTGCTCGAGGCCTGCATCGAGGCGATGGCCACTGGCGCCGTCCTCGGCATTCAGGACATGGGCGCGGCTGGCCTCACCTGCTCCACCTGCGAGATGGGAGCGCGCGGCGGCCTCGGCCTTACGGTCGAGCTCGACCTCGTGCCACAGCGCGAGACCGGCATGACCAGCTACGAGATCATGCTCTCCGAATCGCAGGAGCGCATGCTGCTGGTTGCAGACAAGGCGCGCGCCACCGAAGTTCTCGACGTCTTCTCGAAGTGGGGCCTCGACGCCTCCATCGTCGGCCACGTCACCGAGAAGCCGAACATGCACATCACGCAGGGCGGCGTCCTGGTGGCCGACATCCCCAACCAGTTCCTCACCGACGATGCCCCGGTCTATCACCGCCCCGTCGGCACGTGGAAGGCACCGGTGCCGCTCGACCCACCTGCGCATGTTCTCGAAGAACTCAAGAAGCCGCGCGACTACACCGCGGACCTCAAGAAGCTGCTGGCCTCGGCCAACATCTGCGACAAGCGCTGGGTCTACGAGCAGTACGACTCCATGGTGCAAACCAACACCGTGCAGGGCCCTGGCGGTGAAGCCGGTGTCATGCGCATCAAGGGCACCGGCACCAAGGGCCACGAGCGCGGACTCGCGATGGCGCTCGCAGGCAACGGCCGCTGGACCTACCTCGACCCCAAGCTCGGCGCGATGCATGCCGTAGCCGAGGCCGCCCGCAAGGTCGCCTGTACCGGCGCAACGCCCGTCTCCGCCACCAACTGCCTGAACTTCGGCAACCCCGAAAAGCCGGAGATCATGGCGCAGCTCTCAGCCGCCATCGACGGCATCGCCGAGGCCTGCACCGCTCTGGGAACGCCCATCACGGGCGGCAACGTCTCGCTCTACAACGAGACCAAGGGCGTGGGGATCTATCCGACTCCGGTGATTGGAATCGTAGGCATCATCGACGATGTGACCAAGGCTGTGCCGAGTGGTTTTCAAGCAGGTGGACACAAGGTATTGATTCTTTATTCATCGATCAAATCTGAAGGAGTTGAGTGGCCGGAAGAATGGCGGGCTTTCGGTTCGTCCGAGTTGGTGAAGTCAACCTATTGGCAATTCTGGGGAACTCCACCAGTTTTGCACTTAGAGGTCGAAGCGGAATTGCAAAAATTACTTCAGGAACTCTCTTCTAGAGGTTTGGTTCATTCGGCTTCGGATGTCTCCGATGGGGGACTCGCTGTGGCTCTTGCTAAAGCCACCTTTGGCAAAGGTATTGGAGTCCAAACAGATCGCCGCAGTCCAAAACATGATGTTTTGGGTATGTATTTCGGGGAATATCCGAGTATGGCTGTGCTCACTTGTGATGGAGAGGATGTAGCAATCATAGATTCGCTGGTCGAGAATACTGATTCTCTTTACTGTGAAGTAATAGGCACGACGGGTGGCGATAGGATCAGCCTGAGTATCAATCAACAACCAGTTATTGAAATAACGCTTCACGATGCACGTGGCATATTCTCGGGTGCGCTTGAATCACAACTCGCGGCAGAGGTGGTGACGGCATGAGCGACCTTATGACCCAGGACAAGCTTGTGGCGTTGGGTGCAGTTGGAGAAGCAGATTCCTCCACTTCGCTTCGCTTCGGTCGGAATGACACCACTATGGCTATCGAAGCTCACGAAGACGACGACGCCACCCCCTTCGACAAGCTGCGCGAAGAGTGCGGCGTCATGGCGATCTACAACCATCCCGATGCTGCGCGTATGACCTACTGGGGCCTCTACTCGCTGCAGCATCGCGGGCAGGAGTCCGCCGGCATCGCCACCGCCGACGGCGAGCAGGTGTGCGACATGAAGGGCATGGGGCTGGTCTCGGAGATCTTTACCGACGACGTGCTGGCCAGGCTGCCTGGCCACATCGCCATCGGCCACACGCGCTACTCGACGACGGGCGATTCCGCGCTCTTGAACGCGCAGCCCATCTCGGTCGAGAGCACCAAGGGCCTCATCGCGATCGCGCACAACGGAAACCTGGTCAACCTCGGCAACTCGCGCGAGCGACTGGAGCGCGACGGCGCCGTCTTCCAAACCACCTCCGACTCCGAGATCATCATCCAGCTCATCGCGCACTCGAAGGCATCGACGCTGGTGGACTGCATCGCCGACTCGCTCTCGCAGGTCGAGGGAGCCTTCTCCATCGTGATGATGACGCGCAACCGCATCTTCGCCGCGCGCGATCCGCACGGCCTGCGTCCGCTCTCGATGGGCCGCATCAAGGGTGAGAACGGAGCGCCCGACACCTTCGTCTTCGCCTCGGAGACCTGCGCCTTCGACCTGCTGCATGCCAAGTACGAGCGCGATGTCGAGCCCGGCGAACTCGTCATGGTCTCCGAGGACGGCGTGACCTCGCGCCACTTTGCAAAGACCGCCGTGCCCAAGGCAAGCTGCATCTTCGAGCACGTCTACTTCGCGCGTCCCGACTCGCGCATCTTCGGCCGCTGGGTGCAGAAGAGCCGCGAGGAGATGGGCCGCCAGCTCGCGCGCGAGTCCGGTGTTCCCGCCGACCTCGTCGTCCCCGTGCCCGACTCTGGCGTCACCGCCGCGCTCGGCTACGCCGCCGAATCCGGCATCCCGTTCAACTTCGGCCTCATCCGCAACCACTACGTAGGCCGCACATTTATTCAGCCGGAGCAGCGCGTGCGCGACTTCGGCGTGCGCATGAAGCTGAATCCTGTGCGGGCGCTGCTCGAAGGCAAGCGCGTCATCCTGATCGACGACTCGATCATCCGCGGCACCACGTCGCGCAAGATCGTCCGCATGGTGCGCGCAGCGGGAGCGAAAGAGGTGCACATGCGCATCTCCTGCCCGCCGACCATCTCGCCCTGTTTCTACGGCGTCGATACGCCCTCGAAGAAGGACCTGATCGCGGCGAACAAATCCATCGAAGAGATTCGCCAGTTCGTCGAAGCCGACTCGCTGGCGTACCTCTCGCTCGTCGGCCTCACGCACTCCTGCACCATGGGTGAGCCGGTGGACGGCCTCTCGCCGGGCGACTTCTGTACTGCGTGTTACACGGGCGACTATCCGACAGCCTGGGTCGATGTCAGCGACATTCTGCCCGCCACAACGGCTGTTTAGCGCAAGGATTTTTGTAGCTGAAGCGAACATCGTGAAGGTGCAGTTCTAACGCCGAACCAACCGAATTGTGAAGAGGGAACGAAATGAAACAGTTAGCCATCGCGGGGCTATTCGTGGCTCTTGCGGCGACCGGGGCAAATGCGCAGATCAACGCAGGTGAGCAGAAGCCCGAGGCCAGCCTGCCCTTCAACATGGTCAAGGTCACTGAGCTCAAGCTGCCCTGGCGCATCGCCTTTCTGCCCGACGGCCGCATGCTGATCACCGAGAAGGTTGGCGGCATGCAGCTCGTCACTCCGACGGGCGAGCAGACGCCCGTCAAGAATGTCCCACCTGTCCTCTATCGCGGACAGGGCGGGCAGCTCGGCGTCTTCCTCTCGCCGCACTATGCGAAGGACCATAGCGTCTACCTCACCTACTCGGAGCCTGGCGAGCCTGGCGGGTCGAGCCTCGCGCTGGCCAAGGCGAAGCTCGCGCTCACCGCCGGCTCGGCCAGCCTCGAAGACCTCAAGGTCATCTGGCGCGACGGCGAGCGCGGCCAGGGCGGACAGTTCGGCGCGCAGATCGCGTTCTCGCCCGACGGCAAGTATCTCTTCCTCACCGTCGGCGACCGTCAGCGCATGACGCCCGCGCAGGATCCCAACCAGCCGCTCGGCAAGATTCTTCGCCTCACGCTCGACGGCAAGCCTGCCAAGGGCAACCCGATGTACGGCAAGAAGGGCACGCCCACTGTACCCGTCATCGATCCGCCATCTGACACCGAGGCCGCCAAGACCGCGCCTGTGCTGCGCACCTACACCTTCCCCGGCAGCAAGAACCTGACGCCGTCCGAGACGTGGTCGAGCGGCCACCGCACACCTTACGGTCTCGCCTTCGCACCCGACGGCCGCCTGTGGGAGCTGGAGCATGGGCCGAAGGGCGGCGACGAGCTGAACCTGATCGAGCCGGGCAAGAACTACGGCTGGCCGCTGGTCTCCTACGCCACCAACTACAACGGCGTGCCGATCCCCAGCCCCGACACACGGCCCGATCTTACGAAGCCCGTCATCTACTGGACTCCGGTCATCGCGCCGGGCAACCTGGTCTTCTACAACGGCAACATGTTCCCGCAGTGGAAGGGCTCGGCGCTCATCAGCGGCCTTGCCACCATGTCGATCAGCCGCATCACCTTCGATGGCAAGGGCGGAGCGACCCCGGCGGAGCGCTGGGAGGTCGGCCATCGCATCCGCGATATCGAGGTCGGCCCCGACGGCGCGCTGTGGCTGCTCGAGGACTCCAGAACCGGCGGACTCTACCGTGTGACACCGAAGTAAAGACAGAACATCCGGCGCAATAGAAACAGGCCCACCTTCTCGATCGAGGGTGGGCCTGAGTTTTTGATCGCGCGTTATTTCAGCTTCAGCCCATTCAGGTAATCGAAGTCGATCTTCATCGCCTCGAAGACGGGCAGCTTTGTCTCGTCCTGGTCCAGCAGCGCCAGCTTCACGCCCTGCGATTTTGCCTGCGCGATCAGAGGCTTCCAGTCGATGCTTCCTTTGCCGAGCTCGATGATGTGCTGCTCGTCGCTGGGTGCATAGTTGACCGGCGAACCCGCGACGCGGTCCTTCAGGTGGATCATCACCAGGCGGTCCTTGTACTTCTTCATCATGGCGGCGGGGTCCTGCCCGGCCTGCGTCAGCCAGTAGAGGTCGAACTCCAGTTTCACCAGGTCGGAGTCCGTGTTTTTCATCAGTACATCGAAGCCCGTCCCGCCGTCGGGCAGCGGCTTGAACTCGTAGTTGTGATTGTGAAAGACGAGCTGCATGTCGGCGTTGCGCACCAGCCTGCCCCACTGGTTCAGGCTGTAGGCAGCGGTCTTGAACCCTCCTGGTGTGCCCCAGTTCTTCTCCGGCAGGATGCTGCACACCATGTACTTGAGGCCAAGCTCCTTCGCGTAACCGATCCTGCTCGGGATCGAGTCGAAGTCGAAGTGCGCGGAGTCGTGGCCGAGGCCCGCGTCCTCGACCATCTTGCGCAGTTCGGTTGCAGGGTGCGTGTAAGCGATCGGATAAAGCTCTACCTGCGTGAAGCCCGTTGCGCGAATCTTCTTGAGCACACCGGCCAGGTCGGCGGGGGCCTCCTTGCGCACCATGTAGAGCTGAACGCCATATTCGATGCTGGTGCGCGCGGCGAAGGCGTTCGGAACGCGAAGAAAACAACCGGCTGCCGCAGCGGCAGCGGAGAGGCGAAGGAAATCGCGGCGTGTGGTCATGCACACCATGCTACCTGCTCTCTGTCGCTGTGGGGTGAGGAGCGGTGAACTTCGAGCAGCAGGTCGTGCCTGAAGGCTTGAACTCCATGTACTCGACGCGGGTCAGGTCGGGGTCGAAGAGATTGAGCTGCACCTTGCCGTCGCGGCCCGTTTTTGAAGCGGTGCAGGTTGGTCCCTCGCAGCCGTTGCGCGCAAGCGCGGCGATCGCGTCGGGCATGTGCTCGACGCCGAGCGAGAAGTGATTGCTCGAGCCAAGCTGCTTCGGTGAAGCGTCGGCAGGGACGTTCAGCATGTATTCGAGCCAGTCGGAGCCTTCAGGAACCTGCTGGCTGACGTAGTCGATGCTGGTGTCGGTGCGGCCGCCGCGCCAGTAAGGACGGAAGCCGAGGATCTCGCGGTAGAAACGGTTCTCGGCCTCTTCACTCTTGACGACGAAGCCGGTATGGATTATGCGACGCGAGGCTGCGTTTGCAGGAATCTTTGTGTGTGCTGCCTGTTTTGCGGCGGCGCTCTTCTGGTCGACGAAGACGATAAGGTTGCCTTCAGGGTCATGCACGCTGAAGCTGCCGTTCTTCAGCGGGTCGGCGATCTCGACCGAGTGCGCCTTGAGGTATTGTTCGAGCGCACGCGCATCGAGCGTCATAAAGCCGACTGCTGCCTGACGCGCTCTGGGAGCGGGCGAGGGGAGCGGCGTGGTCTCGATCCATTGCAGATCATTGACGGGATAGCGCGTGAAGCTGCCGTCGTTGTTTGCGGTGTAACCGAGCGTCTTGCCGTAGAAGTTCGCGGTCGCCGCGGCGTCGCTGGAGTAGACGCGGACGAAGGCGATGCCGGTGATCGCGGGCCGCTGCTGCGCCCATGTGAACGAGACCGCACCGGAGAGAAGCATGAGCGCAAGGAGTTTTCTCATTGCGCGTCACTTTAATGGTCGCCCGGAGCAGGAGTCAATCGCGGCCGGTTCGAGCCTCGCTCGAATGAACCCACATCTGGCGATGAGACTGCCAGATATGGGGTACCCGGCACAATGGAATTGATAAACCCGCAACTTCTATGCACAGAAGGCATCTGTAGACGCATGAGCCAACCAGTTCTTACTGCGGAAGAGGTCCTGCGCTGGAACGAGTCGACCAGCGCCTCGTGGCGTAAGTTTTTTACAGAGCATTCTGAGCTGCTTGCGGCGTCGTGCGATATTGCGCAGACATCGACGGTGGCGCAGCTTTTGCAACACATCGTTGCCGCCGAGCTGCGGTACGCGGAGCGTCTTACGGGACTTCCGCAAACGGAGTACGAGCAGGTGCCCTACGATTCGGTCGACGCGATCTATGCGACGCATGACCGTGCGGTCGTGCTCTTTCGCCAGGCGCTTGGCGCAGGGCTCAACTGGGACGAGGTGATTGAGTTCAAGACGCGCAGCCGGGGTCTTTTTAAGGCGTCGATGAAGACGATCCTGTTTCATGCGCTGCTGCACAGCCAGCGTCATTATGCGCAGCTCGGAACGTTGGTCCGGAAGCACGGACATGCGATCGAGGGTCCGGGCGACTACCTGTTTATGGGGATGGTCTGGAAGTGATGTGAACTCATCATCTTACAAGGCAAAAAATGCAGGTCCTTCGACTGCGCCCTTCGGGCTTCGCTCAGGATGACAGAGCATAGCGGGAGTGCTGCATTTTCGCTTGTCATACTTCTTTGTTGTGTGCGGTCCTACGGCTCCAGTGCACGCCAGCCGATGTCGCGGCGGTACTGCATGCCCTCGAAGGAGATCTCTTTCATGCGTGCGTAGGTCTTGTCGAGCGCGTCTTTGAGGTCGGGCGCGGCAGCGGTGACGGCGAGGACGCGGCCTCCTGCGGTGACGAGGTTGCCGTCCTTGATGGCGGTTCCGGCGTGGAAGACGACGACTTGTTCATCCCACCCTTCACCTCGTGAAGGATGGGGTGCCCTGTCATTCTCGCTGTCCTCTTCTGTTGTATCGAGCCCATGGATGATCTTGCCGGAGGCGTACTTGCCGGGGTAGCCTCCGCTGGCGGCGATGACTGTGGCCGAGGCGCCGGGCTTCATGCGAATGGTGAGTGAGTCGGCGGTCTGGTCGATGGAGGCGTTGAAGAGGTCGAGGATGTCGGTCTCGAGGCGGAGCATGATGGCCTCTGTCTCAGGGTCGCCCCAGCGGGTGTTGAACTCGAGCACCATGGGGCCGCGCGGCGTCATCATGAGGCCGATGAAGAGGATGCCCTTGAAGGGATTACCCTCTGAGGCCATGTTGTCGACGGTCTTCTGCGCGATGTTGTGCATGATCCACTGACGCATGGCCGGGGTGACGAGGCCGTCGGTGGAGTAGGCACCCATGCCGCCGGTGTTTGGGCCGGTGTCGCCTTCTCCGACGCGCTTGTGGTCCTGCGCGGCGGCGATTGGCACGGCGCGCTTGCCATCGCAGAGGGCGAAGAAGCTGACCTCTTCGCCGGTGAGGAACTCTTCGAGGACGACCTCGGTCTCGGCCGTTCCGAGCAGAGTGCCCGAGAACATCTCTGCGGCGGTGCGCTCGGCGTCGAGGCGGGTGTTGCAGATGACGACGCCTTTTCCGGCGGCGAGACCTGAAGCTTTGACCACGACGGGCAGGGTGAAGCTGAGGAGCTGCTCGCGCACCTCGTCGAGCGTGGTGCAGAGAGAGTGCGCGGCGGTCGGGATGTTGTGACGCTGCATGAAGGCTTTCGCGAAGGCCTTCGAGGATTCAAGCTGCGCGGCGGCCTTTGTGGGGCCGAAGACGCGGAGCTTGAGTTTCTGGAGCTCGTCGACGAGGCCGAGCGCGAGAGGCACCTCGGGGCCGACGACGGTGAGCGCGGGCTGCTCCACCGCTACGAGGTTGGCCATCGCTTCCATGCTGTTGACGTCGACCGGGACGCACTTTGCGATGGCGGCGATGCCGCCGTTGCCGGGTGCGGCGACGATCTCGGTGACCTGTTCGGATTTGCGCAAAGCCCAGATGAGGGCGTGCTCGCGGCCGCCTCCGCCGATGACCAGAACCTTCATGTGTCGTGCTCCATCTCCCCCCTAGGCATTTTTTGCAAAATCTTCATTGCAAAAGACTTACGGCTGTACTGACATCGTAAAATCTTCCAAACAAAGGGGTTAAGTGTCAAAATCTTGATATGAAACGGGTTAGCTCGGGTTTGAAGAAGTGCCCCCGTTTGCTTTTTGGTGCCATTTCCAGATTAACAAAGTGAGAGGGGTAAATCGGCGCTTTTGTAAAGATTGTTTTTTGGATGTAAGTGATTGTGGGAGTGGTGGTTATGGTAGGGCTGTGGATTTGGAGGGGGTTGACAGCGATGTTCTTCGCTTCTGGATACCCCAGGGGCTGAAGCGCTTTTGTCTGCCGAATGGGTTTTTAGAGACCCAAGGCTAAAGCCTTGGGGTACCCAGAAGCGAGAGCCGTTTCGCTTCACTCGAATCTCCCACATCTGGCGATGAAGCTGCCAGATATGGGGCACCCGATTGGTTGTTGCGGTTGTATGGGCGATGCTGGTTAGCGGCCGTGGGGGTGTTCGCCGCCGCCCTGGTGTTCTCCTCCACTGCTGCGGGGAGGAGGCTGCATGCGCTGTTCCGGCTGGCGGAACTGCGGCTGCGGCCTGGGTTGCTGCTGGGGAACAGGTCTAGGTTGCTGTTGTGGTTGCGGACGGTACTGCTGCTGCGGAGCGGGGCGGTACTGTGGCTGCGGCTGTGGCTGCGGCACGGCCTGCGATTCCGGCCGAGCCTGTTGCTGTGGGGCAGGCCGCACCTGCTGTTCGGGAGACGGACGATACTGCTGCTGCGGTTGTGGACGCGGGTTGGGCTGGGCAGGCCGCACATCCGGGCGGACGTTGGGCTGCTCGGGCCTTACCTCGGGGCGCACCTGCTGCGGTGGCGTGGGGCGAACCTGCGGTTGCTGCGGCTGGCCTGGTTGCACGGGCTGTCCGGGGCGGATCTCCGGACGTGACGGCTGGACCTGCGGCTGGTTGGGGTGGGCCTGGTTTTCTCCTGGCCGGGGCTGCTGGACGCCGGGTTGCACCTGCGGCTGGTTGGGGCGGACGTAGCCTTGTCCGGGCCGCACGCCTGGATTGGGCTGGCCGGAGTTAGGCTGCCCGGGGCGGTACTGTCCCGGGCTGGGGGGCATCGGGCGGGCGATGGGGCGCTGCACACCTGCGTCGGCCTGGATCGGGCGTGGGGCCGCGACCATGGCGGGGCGTCCGCGGTTGGTGTTGTAGAACTGGGCGCGGTTCTGCTGGGCCTGCTGGCGAACCTGAAGCTGCGTGTTCATGGCCGGGAGGCGCGGCTCACGGCGGGCGGCGATCTCGGCAGGACGCGGCTGCGCCTGGATGCCGCGCGGGCCTCCGTTGTAGGAGATGCGGGTGTTGTTGTAGTTGTTCACAACCACCGTGCGGTTGTAGACGTTGGTGATGCGCACGTTATTGATGCGGGTGACGGAGCGGTTGTAGTAGAAGTTGTTGCCGCGCCAGTATCCGCCGTAGAAGCCGAAGCCGGTATAGCCGAAGCCGTAGGGAATGCCGCCGTAGAAGCCGATGTAACGGCCCCAGTATCCGCGATGGAAGCGATAGCGTCCGCCGTAGAAGGCCCAGTATCCAGGTGTCCAGAGGGCACCGGGCCAGGGGGCTGCGACCCAGACGCCGGGAACCCAATAGTAGCCGATGGGCGCGTAGGCCCAGTAGCCGGGCGTCCACATGTAGTTCGGCTCGGGGGCGGGGGGCTGGTCGTAGGTGGGAAGCTGCGGGGGAGGCTGGTCGGCCTCGAGCTCGTCGTAGGCGGCGTTGTCCTGCGGGCTTACCTGGTCGTCGGCGTAGCCCGGCTGATCTGCGGGCTGCTGCGCCTGATCAGGCTGCTGCTGGTTCTGGTCGGGAGCGCCGGCCTGCTGTCCGGTCTGGGAGTACTCCTGCGCGCGCTGGACGCTCTCGTTCTGAGCGGTGGTGCCGGGCTGCTGCCGGACGATCGGGGCCGGCTGCTGCTGCGTCTGGCCGGGATAGGGCTGCGTGGCCGCCTGCGAGGTGTCTCCCGTGGTGGGTGCCATGTTGGCGTCGGCGGGGTCGGGGCTGTTGTTGCCGGTCTGCTGCGCGGCCTGAGCGTGCGCATGGCAGCCGACGACCAGATAGCCTCCGGCGAAGGTCGCTGCGAAGAGCAGAAGGATGGGGAGAGCCCGGGATGTGTGTTTTTGCGCGTTCATGGTGCCAATGCTCCTCGTTCTGTAGAGTTGAACACCACTACGGCTTATGAGATGCGGGAATTCTTTTGTGTGGCTGTAGCATCCTTTTTCAGCGGTTTGCATCCAGCTTTGCTGGTATGTCCCACTCATGCGAAACGGCATACCCCAGGGGTTGAAGCCCCCTTTCTTCATCGTCCATGAGAAGACCAAGGCTAAAGCCCTGGTGTACCCAGAGGCGGTTCGCGCTTTGCGCGAATGATCCCACATCTGGCGATGAGGCTGCCAGATATGGGGGCACCGCATTTGTGGCGGTGCGAAATGTGGTCGTAGAATGGATGGCGATGGCGGCACGATGCCCAATTCTCAAGCGCTATCGTCACGGCCGTCCCGACCGCGGACGCTGAGCTGCTGCTCTTTTCATCTCTCGCACAACGTCATAGAGTTTTCTTTTCCGGCCCCTGAGCTATTGGAAGGCCTTGGGCCTTTCCAGATCGCGCCTTCGAAGCGCACCCATGGAGAATACGATGCCGACCTCACAGAACAATCCCGATTCCTTTAAGAGCAAGGCGACCCTGAAGTCGGGGTCGAAGAGCTACAACATCTTCCGGCTGGATGCGCTGAAGTCGAGCGGCGTGAACCTCTCGCGTCTGCCGTTCTCTCTGCGCATCCTGCTGGAGAACCTGCTGCGCCATGAGGACGGCGCGAGCGTGACCCCGGACGACATCAAGTTCCTCGCCAACTGGGACCCGAAGGCCGAGCCCTCGCGCGAGATCGCGTACATGCCGGCGCGCGTGCTGATGCAGGATTTCACGGGCGTTCCCGCAGTGGTTGACCTGGCGGCGATGCGCGATGCGATGAAGACGCTGGGCGGCAACCCGGAACTGATCAATCCATTGCAGCCGGCCGAGCTGGTGATCGACCACTCGGTGCAGGTGGACGAGTTCGGCTCGCCGCGCGCGTACGACCTGAACTCGGCGCTGGAGTTTCAGCGCAACCGCGAGCGCTATGCGTTCTTGAAGTGGGGACAGACGGCGTTCCGCAACTTCTCGGCGGTGCCTCCGGGGATGGGAATCTGTCACCAGGTGAATCTGGAGTATCTGGCTCGCGTGGTGTTCACGACCGATGACGGTCTTGCGTACCCGGACACGCTGGTGGGCACGGACTCGCACACGACGATGATCAACGGGCTGGGCGTGCTGGGATGGGGCGTGGGAGGCATCGAGGCAGAGGCTGCGATGCTGGGACAGCCGGTGTCGATGCTGGTGCCGCAGGTGGTGGGCTTCAAGCTGACGGGCAAGCTGAAGGAAGGCACGACGGCGACCGACCTTGTACTCACCGTCACGCAGATGCTGCGCAAGCTGGGCGTGGTGGGCAAGTTTGTCGAGTTCTACGGGCCGGGTGTGAGCGAGCTTCCGCTGGCCGACCGCGCGACGATTGCGAACATGGCTCCGGAGTACGGCGCGACGTGCGGCATCTTCCCGGTGGACAAGGAGACGCTGAGCTATTTACGGCTGACAGGTCGTTCGGAAGAACAGATTGCGCTGGTGGAGGCGTACTACAAGGAACAGGGCATGTTCCACACGGCGGATGCGGCTGAGGCGGAGTACTCGGCGACGATTGCGCTGGACCTGAGCACGGTGCAGCCGAGTGTGGCCGGGCCGAAGAGGCCGCAGGACAAGGTGCTGCTGTCGGATGCGGCGTCGAGCTTCAAGCAGCAGTTGCCTTCGCTGCTGGGGCCGAACGCGAACGGCAACACGGTGCGGCAGATGGTGCGCTGGGAGGGTGAGGGCGGGCACGCCTCGCTGAACGGCGACCTGAACAGCGCAGTGGGCGCGCCGTCGCCGGTGGTAGTCTCGCCGGGAGTTCCGGTGGCTGCGCTGGAGTCGGACAGCGGAAGAATTCCTGTACTGGACGCACCGGCCGTCTCGATCAAGAGCCGCTTCGGGGTTGACCCGGAGCCGTATCTGAACCATGGCTCGATTGTGATTGCGGCGATCACGAGCTGCACGAACACGTCGAACCCGTATGTGATGATCGCTGCCGGGTTGCTGGCGAAGAAGGCCGTGGAGAAGGGGCTGAAGACTCCGCCGTGGGTGAAGACATCGCTGGCGCCGGGGTCGCGCGTGGTGACGGACTACTACCAGAAGGCCGGGCTGACGCCGTATATGGACGCGCTGCGTTTTCAGACGGTGGGCTATGGCTGCACGACGTGCATCGGCAACTCGGGCCCGCTGCCGACGGATGTTTCGAAGGCGATCGAGGACCATGGACTGGTTGCGGTGTCGGTGCTCTCGGGAAATCGTAACTTTGAAGGGCGCATCTCGCCGGAGGTAAGGGCGAACTACCTGATGTCGCCTCCACTGGTGGTGGCGTATGCTCTGGCCGGGCACATCGAGCACAACTTCGACACGGACCCGCTGGGCAAGGACAAGGACGGCAAGCCAGTGTTCCTGCGCGACATCTGGCCGACGCAGACCGAGGTCGCGGAGACGGTGGCGAGGTCGATCGACTCGGGGATGTTCCACAAGGAGTACTCGACGGTCACGGACGGCGACCAGAACTGGCAGAACCTGAAGTTCCCCGAGGGCAAGACGTATGGATGGGAGGCGGATTCGACGTACATCCGCAAGGCTCCATACTTCGACGGCATGAAGGCCGAGCCTGCGCCGGTGGAGGACATCAGCGGAGCGCGGGTGCTGGCGGTGCTGGGCGACTCGGTGACGACGGACCACATCTCGCCGGCGGGGTCGATCAAGCTGAATGGGCCAGCGGGCAAGTACCTGACCGACCACGGGGTGAAGCCCGCGGACTTCAACTCCTATGGAAGCCGTCGCGGCAACCACGAGGTGATGGTGCGCGGAACGTTCGCGAATGTGCGGCTGCGCAACAAGCTGGCTCCCGGGACGGAGGGCGGCGTGACGCGCCTGCTGCCTGAGGGAACGGACATGTCGATCTACGATGCGTCGGTGGAGTATGCGCGGCGGGGCACTCCGCTGGCGATCCTGGCGGGCAAGGAGTACGGGTCGGGTTCGTCGCGCGACTGGGCGGCGAAGGGGCCGCGGCTGCTCGGCATCCGGTTCGTGGTCGCCGAGAGCTACGAACGTATCCATCGCTCGAATCTGGTGGGCATGGGCATTCTTCCGTTGCAGTTCGTTGATGGGCAGAATGCGGAGTCACTGGGCCTGACGGGCGAAGAGGTCTTCCGCGTGGGCGAGGCGGGCGAGCTGAAGGCGATGCTCGACGCGAAGTTCGCAAACGGCAGGACGATCTCGGTGTTTGCCGAGAGCGACGGGGGCAAGACGAGGGAGTTCTCGGCGACGGTGCGCATCGACACTCCGCAGGAGATTCTCTACTACCAGAATGGCGGCATCCTCGAGTACGTGCTGCGCAGGCTTGCGGCGAAGGGGTAGAATTTCGCCGTTCGCGGTTTTGCTGA
Organism: Acidobacteriota bacterium; assembly: GCA_018268895.1. NCBI lineage: Bacteria > Pseudomonadati > Acidobacteriota > Acidobacteriota bacterium. The sequence continues at coordinate 637,621 of JAFDVP010000007.1, forward strand.
TCGACGAGGGCCCTGCCGTGCGCGGGGCCCTTGCCGTTTTCGGTCACGAGGGAAACACGGAGGATTCTTCTCCTTCGCTTCGCTCGAGGGTCAGAATGACGACGAATGAAGATAGTTGGGAGTGACACGATTCGGGAGGTTCCGATGAAGTTCATCAAGCACGTTGGGCCGATGACGCCGGTTTCGGGTCTGGTGGTTTCGCCGGTGGTGCGGCAGCAGCTTACGAGTGTGGTGGGGGCGGTGAAGACGGCTGCCCCGTCTGCCGCTGCGACTACGGTGCTCTTGACTGGAGCGTCTGCGGACTCGGCGGCTGCGGCGCAGGCGATGGCACACGATGCCGGGCGGCAGCTCTATCGCGTGGACTTAAGCGCAGTGGCGTCGAAGTACATCGGCGAGACGGAGAAGAACCTCGACCGCGCGTTTGCCGCGGCGGAGGAGAGTGGAGCGATCCTGTTCTTCGACGAGGCGGATGCGTTGTTCGGCAAGCGCACGGAGGTGAAGGACAGCCACGACAAGTACGCGAATATCGAGGTCTCGTATCTGCTCGAGCGGCTGGAATCGTTTCACGGCGTGGCGGTCTTCGCTACGAACGGGCCGGTCGATTCTCCGCCGAAGGGGATGTTCCGGTATGTGGTGGCGTTGCCCCGGAAGCCTTAGGGGAGTCAGTTCGAAAGAGTACCTCAGGGGCTAAAGAGTCTGTGTGGGAACTGGAGTTTTTTATAGATCGGGCTTTCAGCCTTCTCGGCTCTCGGTGTTCTATCCATGGGGCTTCGCCCCATGCCGGTCTATCCCGCGCCGTTGGCGCTGAAGGTTTTTGCTGGTTCTCACGCAGTCTCTAAATCCCTTTTCACGCCCCTAAAGCTCTTTTCGTCAGGGCATGAGAAACCCAGGGCCGAAGCCCTGGGTACCTTGAAGCAAGAGCGGTTCGTGCTTCGCTCGAATGTCCGACATCTGGCGATGAGGCCGCCAGATATGGGCACCGGGGCGTGGAGAGGATGGCCTGCCTGTAGCGAGTTACATCTTGTGCAGGGTGGCGGTCATCTTTGAGGTTGCGGGCGGCGGTGTCAGGTCGGTCTCGTGGACCGTTTTGCCGTCCGCGCTGAGGATGAAGGTGTTCTCGCGCCGTACCTTGCCGTCGACACTGTAGGTGACCTTGAGGGTGTGGGGGTCGGCCAGTTTGATGGAGATGGTGGCGCCGTCGCCGATATCGGTTGGCGTGCCGTCAAGCTTGCAGACCATGGGCTTGGGGGTGTCGGTCTCCTGGAAGGTGATGGTGTTGCCGGAGACGTTGACCTTCATGATGCCGGTGTCGTCGGACTCATGGAAGGAGAGCTGCTTCCAGGTGCCGGCGAGGCCGGGTCCGCCGGAGAGGCGCTTCCAACTGGAGGAGATGGTGTATGGTGCGCCGTTGGAGGGAGTGCGGTCGGACTTGAGCGTGGCGGTCTTGCCGTCGGCGGTGACGGAGAGGGTGTTGTCGCGGATTTTTTTGCCGTCCTTCGTGACGACGACGTGATAGCCGGAGGGGGTCTTATTGCAGGTGGTCAGGCCGGCTTTCATCTCATGCGGCTTGCCGTCGCAGGTGGTCTTGGGGTTGTCGTCCATGGTGTAGCCGTCGGCGTCGATCTTGAAGGTTGTGTTGTAGCCGTCGTACTGGAGGGATGAGGCGTCCATCTTCCAGGAGCCGTTCCATGGATTGGATTGGGCGGAACAGGTGGTGTAGGTGGAGAGCAGCGCGATTGCTACCGCGCCAAGGGTGATACCGGGATGTTTCATTGCAGGTTCCTCCATATATTTTTTGTTCTTTGGAGCTTGGGGAGGAATATCGGGGCCGGATGCGAAGAAGCAACACAGGACAGCTCTGGGCTGCGCTTCTTTGCAGCGCCGATTATTGGCGGGGAAAGCCGATAAGTCAATGATTCTGTTCAGGCTGAGGGAGGGTCCGGCGATACTTCCCGGTGCGTATGTAGACATCGGCCAGCAGTTAGCAACTTTGACCGGGGGTGAATGTTTGTCTCGCGGGACGCAGATTCGAGCTTCGGGTTGAATTGCACGCTTTATCTGACGGCGTTAGAGTTTGGGTGTGACGTATCGCAAGCATCTTCGCGGTCTCTTACCTCTGCTGTTGGCCTGCTTAATGGTCACGGGTGCGGTTTTCGGTGAGTATGCTTCTGCGGAGTTTCCGCTGTGTCAGCCTGAGAGATCGCCTTGCTGCCCGCAATCAACGAACAGTACGAATGGTTCCTGTCCGGCTTGTTGGTTGATTGCTCCGCTTGCGACCAGGGACACCAGCGAGCAGAAGCGGCCAAGACGTGTTTCACAGGTCAAAAAGGTTCCGAGCTATCGGGCTGGGAAGGCCGTCACAGCATCTCTTCGCGAGCTGACCCCCGGCCTCCATTGCCAGCGCACGGTCTTCGATCTCAAAGACGATCTTCGCATTTAGAGAGGGGGCTCGTTTCCCCTGAGCTGCACGGCAGAATGTCTGCCGTGCGAGACCTCTCAGCAACTTCACAAAGGAGATTTGTTATGAAATTCAAGGTACTTGCATTCGCGTTTGCAGCATTCCTCGCACTTTCGTTGTCGGCCCAGGCCGCAACGGTCTTCACCTGCTGTGACAATCCTGCCTGTTGCGATGGCAGCGGTTGCTGCAAATAACTTGTAACGGCTGCGCCCACATTCTTCGACGTCAGGTTCGCCGGAGAGTGTGGGCCAGATAACGATGGAACCTCAGGGGCTAAAGTCCTATCCAGCTTGAGAGGTCAGCGACACGGCTGAAGCCGTGCCCTTAACAAAACGAAGCGGACCCACTACGCAAAACGGACCTTACTTGCACTAAAGTGATTCACTACCCGAATTCTGCGGAGCGTGGTGATCCTGCGGGCTACGCTCAGGATGACAATTTATGGGTGGGGTTTGTCGTGATATGGGAAAAATGCTGGGACTTCTCCCTTTCGACTTTGCCCAGAGCGGTTCTTTCGCTCAGTAGGACACGCGATCAATCGAGCCAGCTCAAGTTCGGGGGCCTATAATGACCTATGGCAACCGCTCATCCGGCCTCTTCGCAGACCGGTCCGCAGCCTGTGACGCAGAATCGACCTGAAGGCCAGCCGGAGATTCAAGATCCAACAGCAGGTGTCGAGCCCCAGGGGGTTCCGCCAGCCGTGGCTCCGGTGGGGCCGGCGGGTTCGGTTGTTACTGCGCCTGAAGCGGGTACGAACTCCTCGGCGGCGCACCTGAGCGGGTATGCGCCGGCAGATGTGAAGGTCATCGACGAAAAATTTCAGCGGCTGCTGGAGACGGTGCATGAGAACCGGCCGGGGGATGATCTGGAGATCATTCGCAAGGCGTGGGAGTTTTGCCTGCGGCAGCACGAGGGGCAAAAGCGCGCGTCGGGCGAGCCGTATGTGATCCATCCGCTGGAGGTGGGGCAGGTTCTGGCGGAGCTGAAGATGGACTCGACGGCGATCGCGGCGGGGCTGCTGCACGATGCGGTCGAGGACACGGACGTGACCTCGGACGAGATCTCGAAGCGCTTCGGCGAGCAGGTGGCGCACATCGTCGAAGGCGTGACGAAGCTGGACAAGATCAAGTTCGCCAACCGGGAGGACCACCAGGCGGAGAACATCCGCAAGATGCTGCTGGCGATGGTGACGGACGTTCGCGTGGTGATCATCAAACTCGCGGACCGGCTGCACAACATGCGCACGCTCGAGCACCTGAAGCCGGAGAAGCAGCAGAAGATCGCGCGGGAGACGCTGGACATCTACGCTCCGCTGGCGCACCGGCTGGGCATGGGCAAGCTGCGCGGCGAGTTGGAAGACCTGGCGTTCCGCTACACCGATCCGTTCGCGTATGAGCAGGTGTCGACCGAGGTGGATGCGCTGCGCGGCGCGGGCGAAGAGTTCCTGAAGAAGATCGTCACGCGCATGGAAGAGAAGCTGCGCGAGTTCAAGATCGAGGGGAGAGTGGAGTGGCGCATCAAGCGGCTCTACTCGATCCAACAGAAGTTACAGGACCAGAAGATTCCGGTCGACCAGGTGTACGACCTGCTGGCGATCCGCGTGATCACGCACACGGTGCAGGACTGTTATGCGCTGCTGGGTCTGCTGCACTCGATCTGGCGGCCGGTGCCGGGGCGGATCAAGGACTTCATCGCGATGCCGCGGCCGAACCTTTATCAGTCGCTGCACACGACGCTGATCGCGGAGGGCGGGCACCAGTTCGAGGTGCAGATCCGCACGGAGGACATGCACCGCGTGGCCGAAGAAGGCATTGCGGCGCACTGGAAGTACAAGGCGAGCGACAACGTCAGCGCCAAGGATGAGCAGCGCCTCGCGTGGGTGCGGCAGCTGATGGAGTGGCAGCGGGAGATGACCGACCCCAATGAGTTCATGTCGACCTTGAAGATCGACCTGTACCCGGAGGAGGTCTACACGTTTACGCCGAAGGGCAAGGTTGTCGTGCTGCCGAAGGACGCGAGTCCTATCGACTTCGCGTATGCGATCCACACCGAGGTCGGCAATACGACGACGGGCGCGAAGGTGAATGGGCGCATCGTGCCGCTGCGCACGAGGTTGAAAAACGGCGACATCGTGGAGATCACGACGCAGGCCGGGCATACGCCGAGCCGGGACTGGCTGAGTTTTACGAAGAGCTCGAAGGCGCGCAACAAGATCAAGCACTGGCTGAACGAGCACCAGCGGCTGAGGGCGATGGAGATCGGCCGGAAGCTGCTGGATCGCGAGGCGCGCAAGTACAAGCTGTCGCTGAACAAGTTCGCGGCGGCGGACTACGACAAGGTGGCCGGGGAGTACGGCCTGACGAGCGAGGCGGAGCTGCTGGCGGGGATCGGCTTCGGGAAGTATTCGTCGCGGCAGGTGCTGAACAAGCTGGAGCCGGGGTCGACGATGGCGGCGGAGCCTGCTCCGGCGGAGCACGGCGTGGTGGGCAACACGATCGGGCAGATGTCGGAGGCGGTGAAGCGCGTCTTCTTCGGCAAGGGCTCGGAGTCGCTTCAGGTGGAGGGGCAGGACGACCTGCTGGTGTATCGCGCGCGATGTTGCAACCCGATTCGCGGCGAGGAGATCATCGGCTACGTGACGCGCGGCAAGGGCGTGGCGGTGCATGCGCGAAGCTGTCCCAATGTGCAGAACCTGCTGTATGAGTCGGACCGGCGCATCCAGGTGGAGTGGGCGCCGATGCCTTCGGAGCCCGGCGCGGTGAAGGCGCAGACGTACCCGGTGAAGCTGACGATCGCCTGCGATGACCGCGCGGGAATGCTGAAGGAGTTCACGGCGATTATCTCCGAGGACGGCACGAACATCCGCAGCATGGACACGAAGGCGGAGTCCGACGGATCGGCGTTGGTCGACTTTGTGGTTGAGACGATGGACGTGAGGCACCTGAACCGGCTCGTCGAGCGCCTCCGTCGCGTCCCCGGCGTACGCGAGGTTCATCGCGTGCAGAAGATATGATCACTGTTCTTCAGTTTGCAGCGCATCCGCTGCGCTGACAACGAGACTAATTACTGCGCCGAGTGCCAGATTGGAGGCAAGGTGCTGGCCGATCACAGCCTCTCGCGGCTTCTCAAAACAGGACTGGCCGCGAACGCTCGACGAACTTGAGGCGCTCAAGCGACGCTGAATAACAACCTTCAGATAGAGTATTCGCATGACCGCGCCGCGCGTTGCGTATCTGCCAGACTCCTTCCACGAGGTCAACGGCGTCGCGCACACCTCGCGCAACTTCGTGGCATACGCCCAGCGCCACAACCTTCCCTTCCTCTGCATACGCGCGGGCTCACGCTCCACGCCCTTCGAGCGGGCCGGCGAGATGCGCACGCTGGAGCTGCGCCGCTCGCGCGCTTCGATTCACATGGAGAAGGACCTCGACTTCGACTCGCTCTTCTTCCGCCACGCGCACGCGATTCGCCGCGAGCTGAAGCGCTTTCGTCCCGACATCATTCACATCACCGGCCCCAGCGAGCTGGGAATCTTCGGCGCGTACTTCGCATGGGAGCTTGGCGTTCCGCTCGTTGCTTCATGGCACACCAACGTGCACGAGTACGCGGCGCGGCGCATGGGTTGGATCACAGGCCATCTCGCGCGACGCTACGGCGATGCCGTCTCGCGGAAGGTGGAGGATGGATCGCTGTGGGCCGTGTCGCGGTTCTACTCGCTCGCCCGCGTGCTCTACGCTCCCAACGACGAGCTGTGCCGCATGTTGGAGCAGACGACGCATCGCGTCTGCCACCTGATGCAGCGCGGCGTCGACACGGCGCAGTTCTCGCCCTCGCATCGCACACGTCATGCAGACGACGGCACGCCCATCCTCGGCTACGTCGGCCGTCTCTCGGTTGAGAAGAATGTCGCCCTGCTCGCGCAGATTGAGCGCGAGCTGCTTGCACGAGGCATTGCGAAGTTTCGCTTCGTCATCGTCGGGCATGGCGCTGAAGAGGCTTCGCTTCGGGCCGCACTGAAACAGGCCGAGTTCCCCGGCGTCCTGCGCGGGGCCGATCTCTCCCGCGCCTACGCCGACATGGACATCCTCGTCTTCCCGTCGCACACCGACACCTTCGGCAATGTCGTGCTCGAAGCGCTGGCGAGCGGCGTGCCGGCTGTCGTCACCACCGGAGGCGGCCCCAAGTACATCGTCCGCGACCAGCAGACCGGCTTCGTAGCTCCCGATGCAGGCTTCGCCACCGCCATCGCCACGCTCGCCAACGACCCTGCGCGACTCGCGCAGATGCGCGCGGCTGCGCGTGAGTACGCGCTCGCCTGTAGCTGGGACGCGGTCTTCACCCGTGTCTACGAGGGCTATCTCGAGGCCTTGCCCTCCGGACAGTTTGCCGCGCCAACAACCGCATGATTCTGACCCTCGAGCGTAGCGAAAGGGAAGAATCTCAGCCGGTTGCCTCTCCACAGATCCGACGCTCGTGGAGGTATCCACGGGGTATCCACGGGGTATCCACGGGGATTCGAGTCTCCGACTCTTCGCCAAATCCACCGCCCTCTGCCGCACACTGGAAGTACGACCCATGAAGAAGAAACTACGCATCGGGATTCTGTTTGGCGGCCGCTCCGGCGAGCACGAGGTTTCGCTCCTCTCTGCCGCCTCCATCCTCAAGGCCATCGACCGCGCGAAGTACGACGTCGTGCCCATCGGTATCACGCGCGAAGGACGCTGGGTCACCTCGCACGACGCGCAGGCGCTGCTGACAGGCAGGTCCGCGCCGGAGAACCCGCTGCTCGCAGGCGACCCCGAAGCCACACCGACCGCCGCCGTCATTCGCCGCGGCGAGGCGATCATCGTGCCGCCCGTTCCTGCTGAATCTTTGCAGCCGCTTGAGCTCTCCGCGTCGACCGAGCTTGCGCTGCACCGGCCCACGCTCGACATCGACGTTGTCTTTCCCGTGCTTCACGGCACCTTCGGCGAAGACGGCACCATCCAGGGGTTGTTTGAACTTGCCGACATTGCCTACGTGGGCTCGGGCGTCCTTGGCTCCGCGGCCGGTATGGACAAGGATGCAATGAAGAAGCTCTTCTCTGCCGCCGGTTTGCCGCAGACGCCCTACCTTTCGATGCTGCGCTCGGAGTGGCGCGCCGATGCGAAGAAGGCGACGAAGAAGATCGAAGCGGCGCTGAAGTATCCGCTGTTCGTGAAGCCCGCGAACCTCGGCTCCTCCGTCGGCATCAGCAAGGTGCACGACCGCAGCGAGCTTGCACCCGCGATGGACCTCGCTGCCAGCTTCGACCGCAAGCTCGTCATCGAGCAAGGCGTCGGCGGTCCGGGAGCCAAGCCGCGCGAGCTCGAGGTCGCCGTCCTCGGCAACGATGCGCCCGAGGCAAGCGTCGTCGGCGAGATCGTCCCCGGGGCCGAGTTCTACGACTACGAGGCCAAGTACCTCTCCGACGCCAGCGTTCCCATCATCCCGGCAAAACTCACCGCCGCCGAATCGAAGCAGATTCGCCAGATGGCCATCGAGGCCTTCAAGGCCTGCGACTGCGCCGGGCTCGCCCGCGTCGACTTCCTGATGGAGCCGGTGAAGAAGGGCGCAAAGAAAAAGCCGCGCATCTACCTGAACGAGATCAACACGCTCCCCGGTTTCACCTCGATCAGCATGTACCCCAAGCTCTGGGCCGCAAGCGGGCTGCCATACAAGAAGCTCATCGACCGGCTCATCCAGCTCGCCATCGAGCGCCACAAGGAGAAGCAGCAGACATCTTTCACGCGCAGCTAGTGTCCTGTCTCTAAAGCGCGGAATATGATATCCAAATGTTTAAAATGCAGACTATGAAGCGATCGATCTCAGCCTTGGTCCTTGCTTTGGCCATTCCGGCCAGCGCGCAAATAGCGATGCCATCGGCAGGTGCAACGGCATTCAAAGACACTTCTGCATTCAGGCCACCGAATGGCGCAAGGGTAGCCATCATTGAGTTCGAGGACCTGGAGTGTCCCTTGTGCGCTCAAGTTTCTCCAATGGTTCACGATGCGATGAACCGCCATCACATTCCGCGAGTTCATTACGACTTCATTATTCCCGGACATATGTGGTCTCGCAGCGCAGCCATCTACGCACGCTATCTTGAGGACACCGTCTCTCTTCAGTCTGCCGAGGGCTATCGCAAAGACGTGTTCGCGAACCAGCGACTGATCTCGAGTCAAGACGATCTGCAACAGTTCACCAGAAGATGGTTTCAAACGCATGGCCGTCCGATGCCATTCATGATTGATCCGACGGGCAGGTGCGCGAAAGAGGTGGAAGCAGACTGCGCTCTCGCAAGAAGGATCGGCATAGCGCACACTCCCACTCTCATCGTCGCAACGGCGAAGCGATGGATCGAGGTGACAGACCCAAATCAGCTCTATGCTGCGATCGACCGCGCAGAAGCAGAGACGAATTCGCCCGCCAGGCGAAACTGATTTACGATAACCATGTTCCTCGCGAGGCCAAATCACTTGGTCTCTACCTGACCTGCGTTCTTCTCGCCGCGGGCCGGATGGGGGCTAACTGCGAGAGTGGCGCTTCAGAGCGTCCCACAGGAGCCCCTATGTCAGCAAACAAGATTGCCCATCTCGAACTTCCGTCCGTCGACGTAGCAGCTTTGAAGAAGTTCTATTCTTCCCTCTTCGGCTGGACCTTTCAGGACTACTGCCCCAACTACGTCGCCCTTGAAGATGCCGGCCTCGATGGCGGATTCAACGCCGACTCCAGCCACAACACCAAAGCGCCCCTGGCCATCGTCGAAACCAGCGACCTCGAAGCAATGGAGAAGAAGGTCAGGGAGGCTGGAGGCACGATCACTCTGCCGATCTTCGCTTACCCCGGTGGACGCCGCTTCCACTTTCGCGATCCGCAAGGAAACGAGCTCGCAGTGATGCAAAGCAGCCATTAAAATATCAAGGGTGACCTGGCAAAAGGTCACCCTTCATATGTCACAGGCAGTGTTCGCTACACTACGCGGCTGTGCTCGAAGCCGCCCTCATTCAACGCCGCGAGCAGCTCTTCCACCTGTTCGCGCCCGCGCGTCTCGAGCGTAATGTCGATCGTCGTATTGCCCAGGTTCACGCCGTAGTAGGCGCGGTTGTAGAGCGTGTCGACGATGTTCACGCGATGCTCGGCGATCAGCTTTGTCAGCTCCGACAGTGCGCCGGGCTTGTCGAGCAGCGTGATGCGCAGGCGGATCATGCGTCCGTCCTGCACCAAACCGCGCTCGATGATGCGGCTCAGCAGCGTGACGTCGATGTTGCCTCCGCCCACCACAACCGCCGTGCGCGCGCCGTCGAGCGACGTTCGTTTCTGCAGCAGCGCCGCAAGACCAGCCGCGCCCGCACCCTCAGCCAGCGTCTTCTCGCGCTCCAGCAGCATGAGGATGGCCGAGGCGATCTCGTCCTCGTCCACCGTGACGATCTCGTCGACGTAGCGCTCGACGACCGGCAGCGTCACCTCGCCCGAGCGCCGTACCGCGATGCCGTCGGCGATGGTCGTTGCCGCCGGGATCGTCACCGGCTGATGCTGCTCCACCGCGCGCGCCATCGAAGGCAGCCGCGAGGTCTGCACGCCGACGACCTTGATCTTCGGGTTCGTCTCCTTCACCGCGCAGCCGATGCCGCCGATCAGACCGCCGCCGCCGATGGGGACGACGACCGCTTCGAGATCCGGCACCTGCTCCATCAGCTCCAGGCCGATGGTGCCCTGCCCGGCCATCACCGCCGGATCGTCGAAGGGATGAATGAAGGTCATCTCCTCGGCGGCGCAGATGCGGCGCGCCTCTTCGTAGGCCTCGTCGTAGTTGGCGCCGTGCAGCACCACCTCCGCGCCAAAGCCGCGCGTCGCCGTCACCTTCACCAGCGGCGTCTGGAGCGGCATCACGATGATGGAGCGGATGCCGCGCTTGGTCGCGTGATAGGCCACGCCCTGCGCATGGTTGCCTGCGCTCGCCGCCACGACGCCGCGCGCAGCCTGCTCCGGCGTCAGCAGGGCGAGGCGGTTCAGCGCGCCGCGCTCCTTGAACGCGCCCGTCATCTGGAGGTTCTCGAGCTTCAGGTAGACCTGCTGCCCCGTAACGGCGGAGAGCATCTGCGAGTGCGCGCACGGCGAGTAGTAGATTGCGCCACGCAGCCGCTCGCGCGCTGCGACCACGTCCGCCAGGCTGATGCTCACTTCGCTCTTCGTCTCAGTCGCAGACACTGTACGCTCCTTGAATCCTCTTACTCAATCTTTGTCATCCCGTAGCGCAGCGAAGGAATCTGCTTCTCGACCAACAGCAGAAACTACGACCGCCGCACACGGAACTTGTTCGCCAGCTCAAACTCTTCGCGCAGACCCGGCGTGCGCAGGTTCTCGCGAACGTGCGTCAGGCGCTGCTCCAACGCGAGCAATGTATCTGCAATCGGCGCTGTGTTCGTCATCGCCACATCGCGCCACATGCTGTAGGGACTTGCTCCCAGCCGCGTCGTCTCGCGCAACGCGCGCCCGCCGATGGCGGCGATCTCCGGAGCGTCGCCGAAGCGCTCTTCGAGCAGCGCGGCCAGCGCCGTCGAAAGCATCTGCGGAAGATGACTGACCCAGGCGCACATCTCGTCGTGCCGTGCGGCGTCCATGTCGAGCGAGCGCGTGCCGAAGAGGCCAACCCACATGCGCCAGTCCTTCTCAATCGGCGTTGTCTGGTTGTTGCACGGCGTGAAGAGCCACATCGCGTTGTTGAACAGCGTGCCCTCGGCCAGCATCGCGCCGCCGCTCTCCTTGCCCGCCATCGGGTGGCCAGGAAGGAAGACCGCCTGGTCCTTGCCGCCAAAGAGCGTCGCTGCAAGCTCCACGATCTCGAGCTTCGTGCTGCCCACGTCGGTGATCAGTTGGCCCGCGCCGGTGACAGGAGCGAGCCGCTGCATCCAGTCTTTGATTGCCAGTACAGGCACGGCGAGCACAATCACGTCGGCCTGCCGCGCCAGCTCCAGAGCGCCCCAGTCGTTGCCCGCCGCGCCGTCGAGCGCGCCCACGGCAACCGCGGCGCGCAGCTCCAGCGAGCTAACGTCCCACCCGTCGATGCGGCCGGTAAAGCCCGCCGCGCGCAGGGCGAGGCCGACCGATGCTCCGATCAGCCCTGTTCCGATGATGAGGACACGCTCGATCACTCGTCCGCCCTATGCCACCGGCACCGCGCTCGCCACGCTGCGCCCAACCACCGGCGCAAGCTGTCCGAGCTGCTTCACCAGCTTCTCAAGCTGCTCCGGATACATGCTCTGCGCGCCGTCGCTCATCGCCTTGTCCGGGTTCGGGTGCATCTCCATCAGCAGTCCGTCGGCGCCCGCGGCCACGGCGGCTAGTGCCATGGGAGGAACGAAGTCGCGGATACCCACGCCGTGCGACGGATCGCCCAGCACCGGCAGGTGCGTCAGCTTCTTCAGCACCGGGATCGCCGAGATGTCCATCGTGTTGCGCGTCGCCGTCTCGTAGGTGCGAATGCCGCGCTCGCACAGCATCAGGTCGTAGTTGCCGCCCGAGAGAATGTACTCGGCCGACAGCAGAACCTCTTCGATCGTCGCCGCGATGCCGCGCTTCAGCAGGCAGGGCTTGCGCACATGGCCCAGCTCGCGCAGCAGGTTGAAGTTCTGCATGTTGCGCGCGCCGATCTGGAAGCAGTCGATGTACGGCAGCATCGTTTCGATCTGCGAGATCTCCATGACCTCGGTGATCACCAGCAGGCCCGTCTCGTCGGCCACCTCGCGCAGCAGCTTCAGGCCCTCGACGCCCATGCCCTGGAAGCTGTACGGCGAGCTGCGTGGCTTGTATGCTCCGCCACGCAGAAACTGGCATCCCGCGGCGGCAACCTGCTTCGCGCTCAGCAGAATCTGCTCGCGCGACTCCACCGAACAGGGTCCCGCCATCACGACGATCTCGTTGCCGCCGACCACGACGCCGTTGGAGAATGTGATCTTCGTCCCCTCGGGGCGGAAGTTGCGGCCGGCCAGCTTGTAAGGCGATGAGATGCGATACGCATCGTGCACGCCGGCAAGCACTTTGAACTCGGCTACCTCGAAGTGGTCCGGCTTGCCCACACCCGCCAGAATCGTCTGTGCTGCGCCCGTTGTGCGGTGAACGTTGAACCCGAGCTCGACCATCCGCTCGATGACGGTTTGAATATTTTCTTCGGTTGCTTCGCCCAACATGGCTACGATCATCGTCTTCGCTTCGCTTTCTTCTTTCGGAGACCAACTACGGAATCTTCGAGCGCCCGCCCCTATGGGTCCTTCTTCTGCAGCGCCCGCATCACATCGATAATGCGCTGATAGATGTCGACCACCTCCGTGTCGGAGAGCGGCCCCGCGTTCGCCTTGCGCACACGCTCAAAGACCGCCTCTTCGCGCTTCGGTTCGTAGACCGGCAGACCTGCGCCTTGCTTGAGCTTTCCGATCGCCTGCGCCGCCTCGGCACGCTCGTTGATAAGGCGAACGATCTGCTCATCGAGCCCGTCGATCTTGTTCCGCCAGTCAGAGATCTCCATTGAGTGTCCTCATAAAGCAGCCCGGCAGCGCCAACCGGCGCAGGCTGCGGTGTTTTGACGTACAGGCCATGATAAACGCCGGAATCGCCATCAAGCTCACCGAATCGGGCGCCCCACATCTCGCCTCTGAGACGTGGGTTCGCAGAACGCCCCGCGCGCCTCATGCCCTCAACCCCGCGACAAACTTCCCAACCGCCGCCGCTGCTTCTTGAGGCGCGGTCTTCTCGATCAACTGCACAATCGCCGAACCGATCACCGCCGCATCCGCAAACTCACCTACGGCCTTCACATGCTCCGCGTTCGACACGCCAAACCCCACGGCGATCGGCAGGTCGGTAAACTGCTTCAACCGCGTCACCACCTGCGAGGCATCGCTCGTCAGACTCGACTGCGTACCTGTAATCCCCACACGCGAGATCGCATACACAAACCCCTTCGAGTTCTCCGCAATCGCCTTCAGACGCACATCCGGCGAGGTAGGAGCCGCCAGAAACACCGGCGCAAGCTTGTTCGCCTGCATCGCCTCCAGATACTCGCCCGCCTCTTCGACGATCATGTCCGTCAGCAGTACGCCATCCGCGCCCGCCCCCGCCGCCTTCGCCGCGAACTCCTTCATCCCCATCCGCATCACAGGATTCAGATAGCTGAACAGAATCAACCCCGCCTCAGGCCGAGCCACGCGAATCTCCTTCGCAATCCCCAGCACATCGGTAAGCCGCGTACCCTTCGCTACTGCACGCTCACTCGCCCGCTGAATCACCGGCCCATCAGCCAGCGGATCGCTGAACGGCACACCCAGCTCAATCACATCCGCGCCATTGTCAATCGCGGCAATCGCAATATCGCGAGTAGTCGCAAGATCTGGATCACCAGCAGTGAGATAAATAACGAGGCCAGGCTTCTTTGGAAAATTTATTGCCATAATGTCCTATCTCGCGCCTTCTTTGTTGTTTTCAGTGAGAATTCGTTCCATATCACCTAAGAGTCGTTGGGCTTCATCGTGTTCAAAGCCTGTACGGGTCTGGAACTCTTCTATTCCTAGCTCATTCAAGACTGCTGCAAGAGCATTCTTGAGTGACCGAGCCTCCGAACAATGAACAACAAACTTATTGCTCTTAGAAAAATCTTGGAAATTCTCGCTAATAGATTTCAGTTGATCGATGCCAATACCAATCGTTGACTCAAAATTGTTTAACTCAAAGCCGTTGATTAATTCATTTGGAATTGCGTTCAATAGCAATTCAGCTTCGGACGCACTCAATTCGATATCTGTGTGAGCAATGGATTTCATGAACCCGCTCCTCTCACATCCAGCTCTTTCGACAAGATCCCCATGTCCTTATCCCCGCGCCCTGACAGATTCACCATCAGCACATCATCCTTCTTCATCGTCGGAGCCAGCTTGATCGCCTCGGCCACCGCGTGCGCGCTCTCAAGCGCCGGAAGAATGCCCTCCGTCCGCGCCAGCGTCACCACGGCCTTCAATGCCTCGTCGTCCGTCGCTGATGTATACGTCGCGCGACCCGAATCATGCAACATCGCGTGCTCCGGCCCCACGCTTGCGTAGTCGAGGCCCGCACTCACCGAGTGCGTCAGCGCGATCTGCCCCGCATCGTCCTGCAGCACGTAGCTGTACGTACCCTGCAGCACTCCGGGAACGCCGCCACCGATCTTCGCAAACCGCGCCGCATGTTCTCCAATCGCCGTCCCGCGCCCACCGGCCTCCACGCCGATCAACTGCACATTCGCGTCGCTCAGAAACTCGTAGAACGCGCCGATCGCGTTCGACCCGCCACCCACGCAAGCAACAATCGCCGTCGGCAGCTTGCCCTCCTGCTCCATGATCTGCCGCTTGGCCTCGATGCCGATCACGCGGTGGAAGTCCCGCACCATCGTCGGGTAGGGATGCGCGCCGAGCGCCGAGCCAAGGATGTAGAACGTCGTACGAACGTTGGTCACCCAGTCGCGCATGGCTTCAGAGATCGCGTCCTTCAGCGTCGCCGAACCCGCCGAGACGCCGCGTACCTCCGCGCCGAGCAGCCTCATGCGGTAGACGTTCAGCTCCTGCCGCCGCATGTCCTCCTCGCCCATGTAGACGACGCACTCCATGCCCAGCAGAGCGCACACCGTCGCCGTCGCTACGCCATGCTGCCCGGCTCCGGTCTCGGCAATAATGCGCTGCTTGCCCATGCGCTTTGCCAGCAGCCCCTGGCCCAGAGCATTGTTGATCTTGTGCGCGCCGGTGTGCACAAGATCCTCGCGCTTCAGATAGATCTTCGCGCCGCCCAGCGTCTCGCTCAGTCGCTTCGCGTAGTACAGAGGAGTCGGACGCCCACAGTAGTTGTGCAGCAGGTCGGCGAGCTCCGCCTGAAACGCCGCGTCGTTCTTCGCCTCGTTGTAAGCGGCCTCAAGCTCCTCGAGCGCGGCCATCAGCGTCTCCGGCACATACCTGCCGCCGTATATACCGAACCGCCCCACAGCCGACCGAACCGGCCCCGCTGGATTCACCAATGCTGACGTCACTCCGCCCATCTTCGCGCTCCCTTCAGAGCAAAACAAAAGCCGCAACCTGTATTGGTCGCGGCTCGTGTGGATTTCGAATCTTGTCTGAACTTTCAGCTTTGCTTCTTGAGCTAATCCGTCAGAAGACCCTACTCCGCCGATGCCGCTACCGGATACCAGTAGCGGTCAATAAAGCTGATAATACGGCTGAAGTTCGAGGTCATCTTGCTTTCAAGCATACACGGGGCTCAGTGTGGCCGCAAGCGGTTTGCATTTTGGTCAACCTTCACGGCTCCAGCACAAACTTCCTGATGGCAATCTGCGCCCCGGCCTTTGCCCTCTCCGGCGCGGGCCTCACCACCACCGTAATCTCGTCGAACATCGTGCCATCCATCGCCGCCGGAATCGGGAAGCTCAGCTTCTCCTCCACCAGTTTGCCCGAAACATTCGGCCGCGCGGCAATCGGCATCTCGCTCGTTGGAATCACCATCGTTCCCAGGTAGTGCGGAGCCAACTCAGGAGCAACAACGTTGACCCGCTGCTTCGCCGCAGCCTTGGCATCCGGCAACTTCTTTACCCACAACTCGAGAGCAATCGCTCCCTCCAGCTTGTCGGCATTTTCAACCACAAGGTTCATCGCAGAGCAGCAGCCCAGATCAATCGGCTCTGAAAGCTTCTGGTGCGCCTCCATCAGCAGCGGATAGCGGTCGGTGGAACGTATCTGCGCCTTCGTCGAGCTCCCGCGCACCACCTTCGCCGTCGGCCGTGGCTGCTTCTCCGGCGGCTTAAAGTACCAGTACTGCCCGTCGAACGGTATCTCCATCGGCTCGGAGATCTTCACGCCAAAGTGCGGCACCAGGTCGCGCTTTACCGGAGCGACAATCTTCTTCTGCGCCTCAGCAAGCGGCAAAAGAATGATGCCCGAATACCCATCCGCCGACGCAGACGGATCCTTCGGAGCATCGGCCGCGTTCTTTGCGACCTTCGGCCCCTTCATGCTGTAAGTCTTCTGCCCCGCCCGCAGGAAGGGAAGCAACGCCGCCAGCGTCAGCACAAACGCCGCTGCCGCGATTCCCGCCTGCCCACTGCTGGAGACAACGGGTTTCGGCTGGACTACTGGCGAAGCTCCTGCAATCACTATGCGCCGCGTCGCCGCCCGCCATGCCAGCACACCCGCAAACACTCCCGCCATCAGCGACGAAGCCACAAACCAATAGTTCGCCGCCAGCGCAATCGCCGCGTCGAGCAACAGCACCAGCAGCAGCGACGGCAGCAGCACCCGCGTCAGCGGCGTCCCTTCGAACAAAAACGGCGTCCCGGGTTGATGCTGTCTGGCCTCAACTTCGGCCTGCACTCTCTCAATCTGGCACCGCTTCATGAAGTAGCCCAGCGTCAGCAGACATAAGATGCTCGCCGCGATCATCAGCAGCGACGATGTCTCCACAAACAGCACCCACGCCGGAACCCACAGCGCTGTCAGGCACGCCGCGCGCACCACCGGTGTCGCCACGGCCTTGCCGCTCGGCAGAAGACGTCCGTACACGGTGCGCACCACAAGGCCGCACACAATCACCGCTGAAAACAGAAGCATCGATGCCAGAACCACCAGCCCGATGCGGTTCATCGATCCGCGCGGCAGCCAAGACACCAGGAAGTCCAGCACCCAGGCGGCAATCACGATGCCCAGCGTCATCGGCCATACCGGCATCTGCTGCGCGGCTACGCCGTCGGCAACCAGCTCAGAATTTGTAGGAACCTCTCCAGAACGCATAAGGAGACCCTCAGCGATGCGCAAGAAGAATCGCACAGAAACTCGAAGGATCGCACAATAAATCTTCGATACGCACTAGTTCACCGGCGACTGCCTGCCCCAGTTGAACCGTCTTCCAACGATCGCCTTGATAATCAGGTGGTCGGTCGAGGCCGTCGCGCCCATGCCCACGCCGAAGTTCAGCTCCCACTTCGGCGAGACGTTCAGGTCGGTCACCGCGAAGAGCTGCTGCTGCTGGTCGTGCAGGGCGCTGAACGACCACGCCCGCCCGAAGTTGCCGTAGTACTCCACGCCGCCCGAGACCTTGCGCGTAAAGTCGTACCCCACCTTCGCCGCCGGAGCGAAGCCCACGCCCTGACTCGTGTCCGGCCCGTGCCACGTGCGCTCCAGCGCCGGATTGACCGCCAGATACCACCGCCCGATCGACTTGTCCACGATCGGCCTGATCTCCCACGTCCACGTATCCGGCGAGTACTGCGACCGCTGGTAGCCAATCTCCGTCGACAGGCTCACCCCCACCGGCCAGTGCCACGAGTCCGGCACACGCACGCGCGGGCGTATGTGGTCGCCCACCCACTGCACACCATGCCCGTTCTGCCAGCTCGTGAACAGGTAGAAGCCTACCTCCGACCAGCTATTGATCCCCTGCGTGATCTCCACCGTCTCGTGCTGCTGGTGGTTCGTCGGATACGTGCCGTCATCGGTCGTCAGCGAGCCCTTGGGCGTGAAGTTCGAGTGCAGCTCCACCATCGTGCTGCGCGGCTCTACCGTCTGCGATCCATACACCTGGATCTCGTAGTTGCCCTGCGCCCGCGCCTGCAGCTCACCCGCGCCTAGAAGCGCGAAGAGTACAAGCAGGTACAGAAGTCTCATTCGATCTAGCAATATCCTATTTCCCTCGAGCGGAATCGATCTCTCCATCATTGAGACGATGTGATTAACAAAACAGACTCAGATGCACCGGAACAACATCATGAACCCCATGTCCATGTGGTCCTGCTGATGGCAGTGAAACAGCGACAGCCCGGCGCGTTCCGCCGTGAACTCCACTTCCACCTCCTTGCCCGCGCTCACCAGCACCGTGTCCTTCAGAATCCCGCGCGTCTCGCGGCCATTGATTTTGCGCAGCTCAAACGTGTTCCGGTGCAGATGGACCGGGTGGTCGTCCATGCTCCTGTTCCTGAAGATCAGCCGGTAGCGCTGTCCCTGCTTTAGCCCCACTGTCTCCGTGTCAGGATACGACTTGCCATTAATCATCCAGCGATCCATCGCTCCATGCCCTGCAAACTTCGATTCAAAGACCAATGGAATCGTAGTGACATTAACCTCCGCTGAAGCCTCGGCAGACCGCTCCGCGCCGAACTGCAGATAGTCCCACTCAAGCATTTGCGGCTGCTGCCATACCGGTTTGCCGCCGCTGCCCGCATACTCCACCACAACGCCCATGCCCGCAGCCTGCACGTGCCTGCGCACCTCGCCCAGCACCCACACGCCGGGGTTGTCCATCACCACCTCGGCAGACACGCGCTCGGCCGGCGAGAGATGCAGCATCGTCACGGTCCGCGGCGACGGCACCGCATTGCCATCCAGTGCGATGACGCGGAACCTGTGCCCCGCCAGCGACAGCCAGTGCGGCTCCGTGGCGCTCGTATTCACCACATGCAGCATCACGCGCTGGCCCTGTTTCACGCGCAGCGGTTCGCCGAACCCCAGCACGCGGCCATTGATCGTCGAGATGTTGTAGACCGGGCCCATCGACCCGTCGTCGCTACCCACCATCGTGCCGTCCCAGTCGTGCAGCGTGAGAAAGAACTCCTCGTCATAGCGCGCCGGGTTCACGCGCGGCTCAACCCACAGCACGCCGAACTGCCCGCTGTAGAGCCCGCGCCGCATGTCACTTCCCGCCATCGTGTGCGTGTGATACCAGCGCAGCCCCGCAGGCTCCGGAGTAAAGGTATAGGTCGCGCTTGCCCCCGGCGCGATCGGCGGCGTCCCCTCCTCCGCCGCACCGTCCACCTCCGGAGGAAGAAACAGCCCGTGCCAGTGGACGATCTCGCTCGCCGCAGTGCGGTTCGTGACGTTGATTGTGACGGGCATGCCTTCTAGCAGACGCAGCAATGGTCCGGGAGACTGGCCATTGTAGGCCGTCGTCCTGATGAACCGCCGCCGCGAAACCTCAAGAGAGCACGGCCCGATTGTGAGCGAGTGGTCAGGCGCAGCCAGTGCGCGAGCGTCTCCAGCCAGCAGCGCCGCCCCAGCCATCGCAGACAACCTAAGCGCCTGTCGCCGAGTCACCACACCTTCATACTAAGTGCAAAGCGGTCTCGTGCCGAACAGCTTACTCATAGCGGAGGGCGATCACCGGGTCGACGCGTGCTGCCCGGCGAGCGGGTAGATATCCGGCCAGCACGGCGACCAGGAGCAATCCTACGACGGATGCGACAAGACTCACGGCATCTGTTCCTTTCAACCCAAAGAGCATGTTCGTCACGACGCGGCTTCCGAGGAGCGTGACGGGAACTCCAATGGCAATACCGACGGCGACGAGGAGAATGATCTCGCGCATGACGAGCCAGCGAACGTTCGCGCGCGATGCCCCGATAGCGATGCGGATGCCGATCTCGTTGGTGCGCCTGCCCACCATGTACGACATCAGGCCATAGATTCCAATGCAGGAGAGGAAGACAGCGAGAAGTCCGAAGAAGGCGGAGAGCTGCGCGACGAGGCGCTGGTTGGTGATGGAGCGGGCCACCTGGTCGTCGAGCGTCGATACGTGGCTGATAGGCAGTGTGCGATCGATGCCGTGGATCGCACGCTGCACCTCATTCGAGATTGCGGCGAAGTTGCCGTCGTAACGCACAGCCAGTCTGCCATAGCCCCAAGGATGTTGCGGGTTGGGGAGGTAGTCGACGTACTGCTGGTCTTCGTCGAGGCTTCCGAACTTGACGTCTTTCACGATGCCGATCACCTCGACGTCGTTCTCCGGTTTCGGATCGAAGCCTGTGTAGTAGTGATGCCCGATCGGATTGATTCTGGCAGGGAAGAGGTTCTTCGCCATACTCTCGCTGATGATGGCGACGTGCTGTGAGGTGGAAGTATCCTGCGGGCCAAAGGTGCGTCCGGCAAGCAGAGGAATCTGCATGGTGGAGAAGTAGCCGTTGCCGATGACGTTATGTTTGACGTTGACGTTCTCGTCGGGCGTCGTGCCTTGCACTCGGATGCGGGTGTTCCAGCTTCCCTCGTTGAAGAAGAACGAAGCGAAGCTCGCGCTCTTCACCCCGGGCAGCGCGTCGATGCGCTGCTCGATCTGTTGGAACATGGAGATCATTCGCGGATCGTCGGACTTGATGCCGGTAACGGTGGAGTCGATGTCGAGGCGAAGGACGTTCTCGCGATCGAACCCCATATCGACCTTGTTGAGGTTTACAAGGGTGCGGACGAACAACATCGCACCCACCATCAGTACGAGCGAGATGGCGACCTGGGTCACAATCAGTGCTTTGCCGAGCGGGCTTCTTGCGGTGCCGTTCGATGAGCCGCGCCCGTCCTTGAGCGCATCGGTCAGCTCAACGCGCGTGGCGCGCAGGGCCGGAATGATGCCGAAGAGGACCGCCGTGGCTACTGTGACCGTAAAGGTGAAGAGCAGCAGCCGTGTATTAAGGGAGACGTCGAGCGGAATCACATCCGCTCCGCCGGAGATCATGCGCAGCAGCAGCCGGTCGGCAAAGACGGCAAGGCCCACGCCGAGCAGTCCGCCAATAAAGGCGAGCAGAAGGCTCTCCGTAAGCAACTGCCGCACGATGCGGATGCGCCGAGCGCCGAGCGCCTGCCGCACCGCAAGCTCACGCGCCCGCGCGGTGGAGCGTGCAAGCAGCAGGTTCGCAATGTTGGCGCAGGCGATCAGCAGCACCAGTGCCGTGATTCCCATCAGGAGGTGCAGCGGCTCCGAGAACTGGCGGCGCAGTTGTGAAAAGCCGGTCGCCATGGGCAGCAGAGTTACGTGAGCTTTGTCGAGGTGGGCGACATTCCTCTGACTCAGGTCCGCATCGGAGAAGCCGCGAATGATCTGCTGATACAGCACGTTGACGTTTGCTGTCGCCTGCGCGGGTGAGACGCCGGGCTTCAGGCGGCCCATGATCAACATGGCTTGATAGAAGTCGTCTTTATAACCCTTCATCTCAGGTGGTATGGACCTCATCATCGACATCGGCACCCAGATATCGGGTGCGTCACCGACTTTGGTTCCGAAGAACTCCGGCGGGGCAACGCCGATGATGTTAAACATTGTTTTGCCGAGCTTGATTTTTCTGTTGAGGACAGCAGGATCACTCGCGAGAGCACGCTTCCACCATGCATAGCTAACGACGACGACAGGGTGGTCACCCTCGGAGTTGTCATCTTCATCTGTCAGTGTTCTGCCAATGGGCGCTTGAACGCCAAGCATCGGAAAGTACGTACCTGAGACGAGCTGAACTTTCATCTCCTCCATCGCATCCCGGCCTTCCACGGTTCCGTGAACGTTCTGCCAGAAGCTGAACATTGCGGCAACATCTGAAAAGACAGCGTTCTTCTGTTGCATCTGGCGGAAGAACGGATAGGAGTACAGCGTGGCCGAGCCGTACCTGTCTGTCACGCCGTATTCGAGCTCGTCGCCGAAGAAAAGGACAAGCTGTGAGGGATTTTTGACCGGAAGCGAGCGAAGCATGACGGCGTCGAGAAAGCTGAAGATGGCTGTGTTTGCACCGATGCCCAGCGCCAGCGAGAGCAGCGCGACAATGGTCAGCGCCGGGCTGCGGAACATCGAGCGCACGCCGTAACGCACGTCCTGCAGCAGCCCTTCAAGCCAGCTCCAGCCCCAGGCACGAAAGCTCGTCTCCCGGATGGAGGCCGTGTTGCCGAAGCTGCGCGAGGCGGCAGTGTGCGCGGCGTCGCGTGAGAGACCGCGGTCCACGTACTCCTGCTCGCGCAGCTCCTTGTGCGTGCGCATCTCTTCGTCGAGATCGTGCTGGAACTTCCTGCCCTGGAAGAGCATTCGTATGCGGCGAAGGGCTTCGTCGAGGATCATGGCAGATCTCCTTCAGGCGGTCTGGATGACACGGTTGATGGCACCGAAGACGCGCTGGAACTGCGAGAGCTCGCGCGCCAGTTGCTTGCGGCCCTCGGCGGTGAGCCGGTAGTAGCGCGCGCGGCGATTGCCCAAGGTGACTCCCCACTCGGCCGTGACCCAGCCTTTGATCAACATGCGTTGCAGTGCGGGGTAGAGCGAGCCCTCTTCCACCTGGAGCACGTCGTCGGAGCTTTGCTGAATGGAGTTCGCCATCTCGTAGCCGTGCAGTGAGCCGTGCAGCGAGAGCGTCTTGAGGATCAGCAGGTAGAGTGTTCCCGGTGGAATCTCGTCGCGCTTCATGTGCGGCACCTCAACGTGACTTCTGGCATAGCCTGTCTATGCCACATGACGGTAACTGGCATAGATAAACTATGTCAAGGGAGATGTGACGAAATTATTGCGGCGCGACCGCTTCGTCCTCGATGATGTGGGAGCTTACGTGGGTCTTCTCGAAGCTGCGATTCTGGGCGTCGATGACGATCTGCCGGTGGATGATGAAGAGTACGTGCAGCTTGAATTCAGTGCCGAAGCTCACAGGGAACCACACGCCATCGGACTGCGGAGCATAGACCACGGTAAAGCCGAGGCCGGGCAAGTTGGTGCCCAGCAGCGTCCGCGCAACGAAGGGGACCTTACGGGCCATCGCCGTCGAGATGACGACGGGCTGAAACTTGGTGGAGTCGATCCAGGCATCGCCCTTCCAGGTGTACTGGTTCTTGTCCTTCGGCGCGAACCGGATGTGGAAGACGTCGCGCCCATTCTTCTGCTCGCGACCGATGAGCTGATACCGATACTCGGCCTGGTTCTTCGAGGTGAGCGGGAAGAGCCGCGCGGCCAGCCCATCCTTGGACTTGTCGTTCGTCAGGTTGGAGCGCATGCTCTCCACGAGATCGCGGTCCATGTCGTCATTCCATAACTCATCCTTGTCATCGGTTTTTGAACTGGCGCTTTCGCTCTTCTTCGGCAGCGTGTCGTAGGCGATGTAATGGTTCTTCTTCCATTGCCGGCCGCTGATGCTGAGAAGTTCCGCGTGCGAGCCGCTGCTGGAGGGGACAATGCGCGAATCGGTAATCTCTTCGCACATGACGGTCTTCCCTTTGCGCGAGAGGACACGAGCGTGCTGCACGTAGATGTAGCGGGTACGCTCCGTCTCGGCGCGGTCCTGGTTGGCGGCGACGCGCGCCATGATCGCCTGGGCGGTGAGCGGAGCTTCAGCGCTCGTCGGCTGCTGCGAAAGGCACGGCAGCGTTGTCGTCAACAGAAGCAAGGACAGAGCGGCGAGGTAACGGGGCATTGCATAGAAGATACGCAGCAGGAGCGCCGCCGGTTCACGGTGAAATGTGTCTCAGGCCTCCTGCTTGGCCATTGCAGCGCGCATCTTTGCGGAATCGTCCCAGGCGTAGCGCAGCGTACCGGAGAGCGGTGCCGATCCCATCAGCCGCACTGCCGCCAGGATCGTTTCGATCCAGCCTGGTGCAGCGTGGTGGTCGCCGGTCCATATCTCCGAGAGCGGGCGCATCTCGCCGGTTGCATCGGGATGGAAGACGCGCTGGTCCCAGCGTCGCGCCCCTTCGGGGAAGTGCGGGTAGTCGCGGATGGCGTCGAGCGTCGATTGCAGGATGCGGTGTTTCCACGGCTCGGCGTACTGCGGCATGTAGAGGACGTGGCTCCGGCGCTCGCGGCGCACCTCGTGAACGAACTCGGTGAAGCTGGCGGCGCGGGTGAGGTTGACGTTCGCGTTGGGTTCGACGCCATGGCGGTCGCCGCCCGAGATGACGAGCTGGTTCCACTTGCCGGCGAGCGTTGCGGCCTCGCGGTTCTCCTTCCAGTCGCGCAGGCCGTTCAGCTCCAGCGCGTGGACGTACTGGCCGTAGACGGCGAGGAACTCGTTGACCAGCACCAGGTGGCGCTCGCGTCCGACGCGGTAGAGGTCCCACATGGGATGGTTGAAGACGATGAGCACCTGCGGAATATCGTGCAGGTCGGCGAGCACCTCGCGCAGCATGGTTGGCGCGCGATGGGCGACGGGGATGGCGGTGAAGGCGCGAAGCCGGTCCATCCACGCGACACCTTGTGCGGACGGGATGTTGTGGACGCCGATGTGGAATGCGGTCTCGTAGAAGGGCACGGTCCACTCGACGGAGATGGGGATGTGGCGTGCCGAGTCGACCGAGCGCAGAAGCAGGGGCGCGTTGATGTCGTCGTGGTCGGTGAGCGAGACAAGCGCGGGAAGTTGCAGGCGGTTCTCGATCTGCGAGCGCTCGAGGTCGAAGGCGAGGCGCGGGGTCAACGGAGGGGTCCAGTAGCTGCGGGCGTAGTCGGGGGTGATGCCGGAGGCGCGGTGCGAGCGGCGCTCGGCCCAGCGGATGATCGGCTGCAGGAAGCCCCAGTCGTGCGAGAGCTCGGCGATGAAGTTCAGCGTCTCATGCGACTGGTTGGTGTGGCTGTGCAGTGAGACGCCGGTGGCGAAGCCCCTGGCGGCCTCGGGCTCGCGCCATAGATAAGAGATGGTGGACTGACTCATTGGCCCTCCGCGCTGAGCGTGCTCTGGCTTCTGGCTCGCTCGGGGGCAGTATGCGGGGCGAATGTGAAGCCTCGATGACTGCATCGAGAATGGGGCTTCAATATCCGCAAGAGACGGTAACTGAGTTGGTTACAGCTATTGTTGCCGGTCCAGATAAGCCTCCTTTATCGATACACGCAGCATCCGCGCTGTTCCAAAGTTTCCAGCCAATTTATAGATCGAAGTGTATTCACCCAGCGGAGATCCAGTTTTTCGAGTCTCGGAAGCTCGGCGATGCAGTCAGGTAAAGACTCCAGAGGGTTTCCTCGCAGATCAAGCTGTCGCAGCTCCTTCATCTCTCCGATTGCATCGGGCAGAGTCGTCAACTGGTTATTGCGAAAATGAAGCTCGCGTAGTTGCGATAGTTGTGCGATACAGGCGGGAAGCTCTGTGATCCGATTGTCTGTGAGACGAAGTTCAATAAGACCGGACAAGCTGCAAACCGCCGCCGGAAGTTTCTGAAAGAGATTCTCGCTGATATTCAGATAGCGCAGTTTCCTCAGATGGGAGATGGAAGTTGGCAGCGTCGTCAATCGGTTGTCGTGCAGATAGAGAAAATCGCTAAGCGCTTGAAGGTCCCCGATACTCTCTGGAATTGCAGTGAGCTGATTATGCCCAAGATCGAGCGTGCGCAGGTGGTCCAAATGGCCGAGCTTCTCCGATATCTCGGTTAGACCGTTATCGGCAAGAATGAGAGTCGTTGTGCCAGTCTGTTCCCATACCTCGTACGGAACGCTGCCGAGGTTCTTCTTCCATAGATTGAGAACCGCACCGTCGGCGTTCATCGTGTCGACGCGATATCCGGGCCGAGAATCTCCTGTGCCGTCGGCGCAGGCTCATGGGGAACATCCTTGGCTCCAGCCGCTGCGCGGGCGCGTTCCTGCAGAGCGCGCTCGTAGTCGGAGTTAAGGTGGTTCTTCGTGAGGTCCTCTTTCAGAATGTCGAAGGCCTCCTCCGGCGTGTCGGCGAATCGAAAGAGCTCCAGGTCTCCTGGAGCGATCGCGCCCTTTTCAGCAAGAACGTCGAGATTGATCACGCTCTTCCAGTACGGGGTGCCGTAGATGATCGTTGTGATCCTCTTGGCCAACTTGTGAGTTTGTGCCAGCGTGAGCAGCTCGAACATCTCGTCGAGCGTGCCGAAGCCTCCGGGGAAGATGACCAGCGCCTTTGCGAGATACGCGAACCAGTACTTGCGCATGAAGAAGTAGTGGAAGTCGAAGTTGAGCGACGGCGTAATGTAGGGGTTCGGCTGCTGCTCGAAAGGCAGCTTGATGTTGAGGCCGATGGTCTTTGCGCCGGCCTCGTAAGCGCCGCGGTTGGCAGCCTCCATGATGCCGGGGCCGCCGCCAGAGGTGACGACGAAGCGGTGGCGCGGGCCGGGCAGCGACTTGGCCCAGGTTGCCAGCTTGTTGGCGAGAATGCGCGCATCCTCATAGTAGGAGGCCATCTCGATCGCCGCTCCCGCCAGGCGAAGGCGTGCGCCCGTAGCTTTGCCGTGCTCGACCTCTTCGAGCGTGGCGGGCTGCTCGGCGGCGCGCTCCTTCGAGCCTGTGTTGGCCAGCAACTCGAAGTTGGCGGCTGCTACGTCGAGCGCGCGGAAGCGGGCCGAGCCGAAGAAGACGACGGTGTCCTGGATGCGTTCGCGGCGGAAGCGCGACAGCGGCTCCTGGTATTCGGCCATGATGCGCAGAATGCGAGCGTCGGGAGAGTTGAGGAACTTCGGGTTCTCGTAGGCGAGTGGCGCTTCGGCGAGTGGTTCAGGCTGCTGCGGGATATCCATAACGTTCTCAGTTCTCCGATGTCAGTTCTCAGTCTCAGGTTGTCGATCTTATCTGACATCAGAGAACGGAGAACGGACAACGTTACTTATAATCGCGGTAGTGTACCGCCTCGGAGATGCCGATCCATATGTCCAGCAACCCGAGCCCGGAGATGATACCGCGCACGGCGCCATTATGCAGAAAGGTGGCCAACGTCGGCCGCGACTGGATGAACATGTTGTTGTCCCATATGCGCGACCACCAGGGCAGGATCATCACCAGCACGCCGAGGTAGACGCAGAACAGCACCAGCACAAAGAGCGACAGCCGCTGCAGCCACACCGGCGCGGCCGCACGCTTCGAGTCTGCACTGGAAGAGGGAGGCGGGGGCGACAATACGGTCGGTTCGCGGTCCGGAAACAGTTGGGGCTGACCTGGCATCAAGCTCTCACAGATGAGTGTATCGAAGGGAGTTTCCTGTTGTCTTTGCGCGCCAGCCACTTCCGGCCGTATTTCCCTGCGCTCATGCAGTTCGTCCCAAAAACGCCTCGTTTTCAAATGGCTGGAGAGTGAAAGCGGACTTTGTCGTTATTCTCACCTGCATGACCCGTTCGCATGGAAGTCTGTTTGCACTGGCCTCTCTTCCGCTGCTCGTCTCTTACAGCGTCGCTATGGCGCAGACTGCGAGCGGCGGCGCCCTCATGCCGAAGGTGCATTCACTCACGACTACCGAGGGGTTGACTCCGCTCGATGCGAAGGTGGAAGCCGTCGAGTATCGCGGCCGCAAGGCGATTCGCGTGACGCCGTTGGCGAAGAAGAGCAACGGCTTTGCGCTGATCGACGGCGTCGATTTTCGCGATGGCACAATTGAGGCCGACTTCGCCGTGAAGGTCACCATACCTCCGCCTGCGCGCATGCCCGGCTTCACCGGCATCGGGTTTCGGCTGCAGAAGGACCCCGTGCGCTACGACCTTTTCTACGTTAGGCCGGGCAACGCTGTGGCCGACGATCAGAGCTACCGCAACCACTCCGTGCAATACGCTGCCGAGCCGGACTATGGCTGGCCGGTTCTGCGGACGAAGTGGACTGCGATCTACGAGTCGTATGCAGACCTTGAGCCCGGAGCATGGACGAAGATGAAGATCGAAGTGCACGGACGCCACGCCTCGCTCTACCTCAACGGATCGTCGAAGCCTAGCCTGATCGTTGACGGCTTGAAGGGCGATTCGCTCAATGGCGCCGTGGGTCTGTGGGGGTTCGCCGGGGAGGAGTCCTACTTCTCGAACCTGAAGATCACGCCCGCCGGCCCTGAGCCGATCAGTAACGGCGGCGAGGCCGCAGGCGCGTGGGATGTCGCCATCTCAACCGACATGGGGCCCTTCAATGGCACGGCGAAGCTGACGCGCGAAGGAACGAAGATCGCGGGCACGTGGTCTGGATCCTTTGGCAACGATCTCCCGATCGCGGGCACATGGCGCGATGGCTACGTCGAGTTTGCTCTCACCGGCGCGCTGCCGGACGGCAAAACGGAGGCCCATGTCAGGTTTGCCGGGTGGGTTGACGGGGACGCTGCGAAGGGACGCATGAAGATTGAAGGAGATGCCGAGGGCAAATGGTCGGCAATGCGCACCAGGTAGTGAAAAGCGCGTCAACCGTGGAGATGCGAAAATAGAGGTGCATGCTGCAACTCATCCAGGCCGGCAAACGCTTCGGCCAAAAGCTCCTCTTTGAAGATGTGAACTGGCTGATTACCCCCAACGAGCGCACCGGGCTCGTCGGCGGCAACGGCACCGGCAAGTCGACGCTGCTCAAGGTCATCGGCGGCATCGAGTCGCTCGACTACGGCGAGATCACGCGCGTCAAAGGCACCACCATCGGCTACCTGCCGCAGGACGGCCTCGCCATGCGCGGCAAGACCGTCTTCGAGGAGTGCCTGTCGGTCTTCGAGCACCTGCACGCGCTCGAGGCCGAGTCCCTGGAGCTGACGCACACGCTTTCAGAAAAAGACCCGAAGTCGAAGGAGTACATCGCGGCCGCCGATCGCTACTCCGAGATCGCCGACCAGCTCCACGTGCACGACATCTACACGCTCGACGCGCAGGTGGGCGCGGTGCTCGGCGGCCTCGGCTTCTCGAAGGAAGACTGGGAGCGCAAGACGGAAGAGTTTTCCGGCGGCTGGCAGATGCGCATCGCGCTCGCGAAACTTCTTCTTCAGAAGCCCTCGCTGCTCCTGCTCGACGAGCCGACGAACCACCTCGATATCGAGAGCCGCAACTGGCTCGAGGAGTATCTGCACGACTATCCCAACGCCTTCATCCTCATCTCGCACGACCGCTACTTCCTCGATGTGACGGTGAACAAGATCGTCGAGGTATGGAACAAGCGGATGCAGGTCTACCACGGCAACTACGAGAAGTATGTGACGCAGAAGGACGAGCGCCGCGCCACGCTGATGGCGGCGTACAAGAATCAGCGTGATCGCATCGACGCGCTCGAGGCCTTCATCAACCGCTTCCGCTACCAGGCGACGAAGGCGAAGCAGGTGCAGTCGCGCATCAAAGAGCTGGAAAAGATCGAGCGCATCGAGGTGCCGGAGGAAGAGGCGACGATCCACTTCACCATCCCGCAGCCTCCCGCTTCGGGCCGCACCGTCATCGAGGTCAATAACCTCACCAAGATTTACCCCACGCCCGCCGGCGGAGAGAAGACCATCCTCGACAACGTCAGCTTCACCATCGAGCGCGGCGACCGCATCGCCCTGGTCGGCGCAAACGGCGCGGGTAAATCGACGCTCATCCGCATGTTGAGCGAGCAGGAAGCTCCGACCGGCGGCAACATCAAGCTGGGTCACAACGCGCTTGTCGACTTTTTCGCGCAGGACCAGTACAAGGTGCTGAACCCGGCCAACGAGATGCTCGACGACATCGCCGCCGCCGCTCCGAAGGTGCCCGTCGTCGAGCTGCGCTCGCTCCTCGGCTGCTTCATGTTCTCCGGCGACGACGTCTTCAAGAAGCTCGGCGTGCTCTCGGGCGGCGAACGCAACCGCTATGCGATGGCGAAGATGCTGGTGTCTCCGTCCAACATGCTTCTGCTCGACGAGCCGACGAACCACCTCGACCTGCGCGCGAAGGACGTTCTGCTCGACGCGATCCGCAACTTCACCGGCACGGTGCTCTTCGTCTCGCACGACCGCTACTTCATCGACGGCCTCGCCACGCGCGTCTTCGAGGTCGAGGACAAGCGCGTCCACATCTACCCCGGCAACTATGAAGATTATTTATGGCGCAAGCAGGGCGGCCCGGAGAAGGTGAAGGAGTCGCTAAGCGCCGACCTCAAGCCCACACCATCTGCCCCAACTACTGTGTCATCCCGACCGGAGGCGCAAAGCGCCGCAGCGGAGGGACCTGCTTCACTACCGCCGTCGTCCGCTCCGGCAACTCCCGTGAAGAAGCTGAATCCCATCAAGCTGAAGCAGATGGAGGACCGCCTGAGGTTCGCGGAAGAGGAGATCCCGCGGCTCGAAGGCGAGATCGCCGCCGCCGAAGAACGCCTCGGCAACTTCGTCTCTGCAGAGCAGTCACAGAAGGACGCCGCCAAACTCGACCGCCTGCGCAGCGAGAAGGCCACGATTACCGCCGAGTGGGAAGAGTTGGCGATGGCTCTTGAGGAGCAGCAGGCATAGGAGCCAGATGCCCTAGGTCTCGCCTCTGAGACCTGGACTCATTCAACGCAAGCGCGAACCGCTGTCGTCAGGAGCGAGCCTTCTCGCGCAGCAGCCTGCGCTTCGCCACCGACTCAGCAAGCTCACCCAGCAGCGACTCCGTCTCGTCCCAGCCGATGCAGGCGTCCGTGATGCTCTGCCCGTAATTGGTTGCCTTGCCATTCACCAGCGACTGCGCGCCTTCGACCAGGTTGCTCTCGATCATCATGCCCATAATGCGGCTGTCACCTGCTGCGATCTGCTCCTGCACGTTGCGGCACACTGCGGCCTGTTTGCGGAAGTCCTTGCTGCTGTTGGCGTGGCTGCAATCGATCATGATGCGCGGTTTGATCCCGGCCTTCACCATCTGCGTCGCGGTGGTTTCAACCGATGCCGCGTCGAAGTTCGTCACCTGGCGGCCGCCGCGCAGGATGATGTGGCACTCCGGATTGCCAGCCGTAAACAGGATCGCCGACTGCCCCGTCTCCGAGGTTCCCAGGAAGGTATGCGGGTGATTGGCCGAGACGATGGCCTCGATCGCGATCTGGATATTTCCCGAGGTGCCATTCTTGAACCCCACCGGGCACGACAGGCCCGAGACCAGTTGGCGATGCACCTGGCTCTCTGTCGTGCGCGCGCCGATCGCGCCCCAGCTCACCAGGTCGGCGATGTACTGCGGCGAGATCATGTCCAGGAACTCCGTGCCCGCGGGCACTCCCATGTTCGCGAGGTCGAGCAGCAGATGACGCGCGATGCGCAGGCCATCGTTGATGCGGAACGACTCGTCGAAGTACGGGTCGTTGATGAGTCCCTTCCAGCCCAGCGTCGTGCGCGGCTTCTCGAAGTAGACGCGCATCACGATCAGCAGCTCGTTGGCGAGCGCGGCGCCGGCCTTCTTCAGCCGCGTGGCATACTCTCGCGCGGCATCGACGTCGTGAATGGAGCAGGGACCGACGACCACGACGAGGCGGTCGTCCGTGCCTTCGAGGATATTGCCGATCTGGCGGCGCGTCTCAAAGACGGTGCTGGAGCTCGCCTCCGTAATGGGCATCTCCTCTTCAAGGAGAAAGACCGGCGGAAGGACGACTTTGGAGGACTTGATTCTGAGATTGTTCGTTGTGTGAAACATGGACTCTTTTAGCGTAGCAGGTGGAGGCCCCGGCGGGTAATGCAGACTACGGGTCGCGGTACTCGCGCTTCTTAAGCTCGCGCAGAGCCTGTTCGTGGCCCTGCATGGCTGCCTGGCGAATCCAGTGGCGCGACTGCGTATAGTCGTGCTCGACCCCCTGCCCTGTGGCGTAGAGGTGGCCAAGCTGGAACTGCGCCTCCGCGTTGCCCTGATCGGCGGCCCGGCGATACCACGCCGCCGCCTGCGCGTAGTTGAGCGGGACTCCCTGGCCGAAGTAATAAAGCTCAGCCAACTTCTGCTGCGCTTCGGCAAAGTTCTGTGTAGCGGCCAGGCGGTACCAGTAGGCGGCTTCGGTGTCGCTCTGCTGTACGCCTTCGCCCTTGCGATACATCAGGCCCAGGTTGTACTCCGCCCAGGCGAGCTTGCTGTAGGCGGCGCGCTGGCACCATGCGAAGGCCTCGGCGAAGTCGTTGGCGATGTAGTAGCGAAAGCTGAGGTTGGCCTGCGCATAGGCATGGCCCTGCTCGGCGGCCCTGCGCTCCCAGTTGGCGGCTTCGGCGGCATCCCGCGGCAGGCCCCGTCCTTCGTCGTACATGGTGCTCAACATGTACTGCGACTCCGCGTGTCCCTGCTCCGCGGCCAGCAGGAAGCTGGCGGCGGCCTCGGTGGGCCTGCCTGCGTTGTAGTCCGCGATTGCCTGCTTGTAGTGCGGGTTCGAGGCTGCGTTGGCAGCGTCGCGGCGGCCCCGCGCAATGATGCCAGCGCGTGTGGAGTGCAGCGAAAGCGCTGCTCCCGTGGGGATGTGTTGCAGTCCGCCTTTAGCCTTGTCGTTCATCGCTGCGCGTTCACCTGGCGGTTGACGAACTCGAGGCGGTACTTCGCATCGGCGATCTGCTCGCGCAGGCTGGCAGCAAGCTCCGTCAGCAGCTCGCGGTGTTCGCGCGCGGCGGCCTCGGCGTCGAGGTAGAGATGGGCGATCTCGCTTGCGAGCAGCGTGTGCCGCTCGGCATCGAGGTTGGCGATGTCGCGCTCGGCGTGGCGTATCTGG
The DNA here is from genome assembly GCA_018268895.1 of Acidobacteriota bacterium. NCBI lineage: Bacteria > Pseudomonadati > Acidobacteriota > Acidobacteriota bacterium. Next base: position 670,202 of record JAFDVP010000007.1, read on the forward strand.
CGCGCGATGCGCAGAAGCTCGGCGACAGTGCCTTCACCGGCGATGGAAGAATCGATCTCGTGGTGATCGTCCAACATGCGCTGCAACGCGTCGGTGTCGCCGCGACTGTAGGCCTGGTTGGCGCGGGCCATCAGCAAGGTGAAGTGCCGTTGCTCGGCGTCGTCGCGCGCGAAGTCGGGGTGTATGCGCTTGGCAACCTCGCGAAAGAGCGTCTTCAGGCTGGGTGGCGGGTCGAACTCCTCGGCTTCTCGTGCTTCGCCAAAGGCGGCATCGTGGGTCTCCTGTGCCTGGCGACGGGCCTCTTCGGCGCGGCTGCGGGCAGAGTCGGAGCCGTAGAGATCGACCTCGCGCTCGGCGATGCGCGCCTCGATGTCGTCCAGCTCCGCGTAGAGAATGCCGACCTGGCGAAGATATCTTCCTTCAAAGGTCTTCAGTTGCGCGCGAAGCTGGGCAAGCTCCGATTCGCGCTCGGCAAGCGCAGTGCGAACACCGGCGAGCTGCTCTCGCTTGCCGGCAAGAGCGGCGTCGTCAGGGGTCTGCTGGAGGATGATCTCGGCGGGCATGGCGCTTCCATCTCCAGTTTAAGCGAAAAGCGGACGCACGGCAGATGGCCTGCCGTTATCGGAAAACAAGCTCTCTTGCGAGAGCCTGCCGTATCATTCCACGTATAAGATAGCCAGGTAGATCGAGTCCTTCTGGCGAGTCGATGCGATCAATCGATCCTAGATCGAGACCAATCTGAGGAGATTTAAAGATGGCCACTTTGAACATACGCCGGTTCGCCGCCTGTGCCGTCATGGCACTGGGCCTTACGCAAATCGCATCTGCCGCCGACATCCTGATCGGCGATGCCAGGTCGCAGCCCGAGAGCCTGACCGTAGCGCCGGGCGGCGTGCTGTTTGTCGGCAGCGCCAGCTCTCCCTTTGTCTACAAGGTGCGTCCGGGATCGTCCACGGCAGAGAAGTTTGTCGACGCCAGCAGCGAAGGCCCAGGGACGTTCTTCTTCGGCATGCTGGCCGATGGCGCCAGCCACACGCTGTGGACGTGCCAGCTCACTCCGGTGCAGGGAACCACTCCCGTGCAACGGCACACCGCACTGAGGGGCTTCGATCTCAATACGGGCGCTCCGAAGGTCCGCTGGAACCTGCCGGGCGACAACACGATATGCAACGACTTTGCCATCGGGCCGGACAAGGCGCTCTACATCACGGATACCGCCAATGGAAAGATCTTCAGGCTGCCGGCCGGCGCCTCCGCCGCGGAGCTGTACCTGGAACATCGCACGTTGAATGGCATCGACGGCATCACTTTCCTGAACGGTACGCTCTACGTCAACAATGTGTTCTTCAACAAGCTCTACCGCATTCCGGTTGACGCTTCCGGCAAACCGGGCGCGCCTGTCGATATCTGGATGGACCAGATGGTCAAAGGACCCGATGGCATGCGCGCGGCCAACGGCAAGCTCTTCGTGGCTGAAAATGGCGGAGGCAGGATTCTCGCCATCACCGTCGACGGAGAGAAGGCACACGTTACCGTGCTGAAGGAAGGACTCAAGACGCCGACCGGGATTGAACCCGCGGGCGATACGCTCTGGTTTACCGAACGCGCCACCGGCAAGGCCGAGTCGATCCCCATGCCCAAATAGTCCGTTGCGGCCGATTTTGAAGTGTGCGAGTTCTTAGGGCTGCTTCAGATCGCTGTGCGTGGCAAGGCGTCGTCATTCTGAGGCGTAGCTGAAGAATCTCTGTATCTTGCAGGCGCCTACCGGCCCTCGCGCAGTCGCGCCGCCAGCTTCTCGGGCAGGCCTGCCATCAGAATCCGGCCCTGCGCGGCGGTCAGGTCGTAAGGAACCCGGTGAAACACAATCTCCATCGCGCTTGTATCGTAGATCGCGAACCCCGCGCGCCAGTCGTTGTCGCGCGGCTGCCCGATCGAGCCCGGATTGATGAGATAGCGTGAGCCTTCCTCGACCTGCAACGTCCACGTCTCGGCATCGTTGCGCGTGTTGTACCGCGGACGCAGCTCGTGCCAGTCCTGATCCTTCTGCATAAAGCCGCCTTGCAGATGCGTGTGGCCGATGAAGGTGACATTGACGCCGCTCTGCTGTAGCGGGGCCCATGCGTCGCGCATGGTGATGATGTACTGATCTTCATTGAGCGGAGAGCCGTGCGCCAGGGAGACGCGGGGCATTCCCTCCGGCTGGAGGGGGCCCTTCGGCAGCTGTGCAAGCCACTCGCGGTTCGCCGCGGTCATCTCTTCGCGGGTCCACTCGGCTGCGGTACGCGCCACGGGATTGAAGCCGATCGCCGAGGCCAGGCCGCAACAGACGCGATCGTGGTTGCCGCGCACATTGTACTGCGCACGCACACGGACGATCTCGATGACCTCATTGGGACTCGCGCCGTAGCCCACCACATCGCCGAGGTTCCACACAGCGTCAACCTCGCCCGCAGCCGCAAGGGCTGCGTGGAGCGCTTCAAGGTTGCCGTGAACATCGGAGAAAACAAGGGCTCGCATGGCGTCATCGTCGGCCTGCCGGCCCAAGAGTTTAGTTTACTTGATGCACTGACGGCGCGCGACCGCGGACCGGCACGGATCGGTGCGGAGTTGAACCATCTCCTCGAACGGGTTGACATGATTCTCCCGCACTGGCTGTTTTTCTCGCTCATCCTGCTTTATCCGCTTATCCGCGCCAATCCGGACTCGTCTATCCGATGGTCGCCAGCGGCTTCGTGCGATCGGTTTGCATCGTCGGCACCGAGGCCAGCAGGCGGCGCGTGTAAGCGTTTTGCGGAGAATGAAATAGCTGCTCTGCCGTCGCCTGCTCCACGATATGGCCGTGCTGCATCACCGCAACGCGATCGGCGACCTGCGAGACGACTGCAAGGTCATGCGAGATAAAAAGCATCGCCAGGTTATGTGACTTCCGCAGCCGCTTCAGCAGCGCAAGTATCTGCGCCTGCACCGTCACGTCGAGCGCGGTCGTTGGCTCGTCCGCAATCAGCAGCCGTGGCCGGTTGACGATGGCCATGGCGATCAGGATGCGTTGCCGCTGCCCGCCTGAGAACTGGTGCGGATAGTCCTTCCATCTCTGTCTGGGCGAGGGCAGCGCGACGTCGTTCATCGCCTCGAGCACGCGCTCACGGACCTCGCGGCGGCCAAGCTCCGGATGATGCGCGCGTATCGCCTCGGCGATCTGGGCACCCACCGGCATCACCGGGTTCAGGGCCGTCATTGGCTCCTGAAAGATCATCGACATACTGCGCCCGCGGTGCCGCCGCATGGCATCTTCCGGTAGAGCAAGCAGGTCCTCGCCCGCAAACCGAATGTTGCCCGCAACCGATGCTGTAGGAGGCAACAGGCGCAGCAGCGCCAGCGACGTCGCCGACTTGCCCGAGCCGGACTCGCCCACCAGCCCCAGCGTCTCGCCCTCGTTCACATGAAACGAGATACCCTCCACGGCGGTCCTCCCCGCAAAGGCGATCGACAGGTCTTCAGCGGAGACGAGCGGCACAGGCATTGATGCAATAGTAGCTGCAAAGCGCCCGCGCCGGAGCGCATCGTAGTCCATCGCGGAGGCTTATACGTCTAAACTCGTGACGGATATGAAAACAGCGATTCTCTCGGTCGTGGCTTGCGGCGTGGCGTTGACCACAGGCGCCTATGCCCAGATGCACAAGGTCACCAACCCCGATACGGTGGTCCGCGCCGTCGGCGTGTATGAGTGGACTGGCGACCTGGCCAAGCCTACCGGCAGCCGCTTCGTGCCCGTCACCGTCTTTATCGACGGCGAGATTGAGGATGCCGGAGTCTATCTCCCCCAGCCCATTCCATTTGCCCTGCTCACCGGCAACGTCTACGAGCTCGAGGACGCCGGTCTTGGCAAAGGCACCCTCGTGCTCGAGACCGCGCTCAAGACCACGCTGCCCGAGGGATCGCCCGCCCCGGCCTACATCGAAGGCTGGACAGCATACGGCAGCTACAAGGCCCCTGCGCAGGAGAGAAAGTCCGCATCGAAGCTCAAGCCCTCCAAAACGCTTCCCGTCATCTCGGTCTCCGGCGGCGATCCAAACAAGCCGCACTTCTCCGATAAGAGTGCCGACGCCTCCAGGCCCACCGATCAGCAGAAGTCCGCGAACCCTTCCGACGACTCCGCGAAGAAGAGCGACGACACCGAC